>DATFAE010000177.1:0-3725 GCA_035254945.1 Arthrobacter sp.
AAGAACAGGCGGAGAAGCATAGCCATGCAGGACCTTGGAATCATCAGCCCAAGCCTCGAGGAGTTCCGCGCACTCGCAGGCAGCAGCCGTGTCATTCCCGTCCGCCTCAAGGTGCTGGCGGACGCGGAAACACCCATCGGCCTGTACCGGAAGCTGGCGCAGGGCCAGCCCGGGACATTCCTGATGGAGTCCGCAGCAGTGGGCGGGACATGGTCCAGGTACTCGTTCATCGGCGCCAGGTCCCGCGCGACGCTCACCACCAAGGACGGCAACGCCCACTGGCTGGGACAGCCGCCGGTGGGTGTGCCCGTGAACGGCAATCCCGTGGATGCCATCCGGGACACCATTGAAGCCCTCCGCACGGACAGGTTTGACGGGCTGCCGCCGTTTACCTCAGGCCTGGTGGGCTTCCTGGGCTGGGAAACCGTCCGGCACTGGGAACGGCTGACCAGCCCTCCCGAGGACGACCTGCAGCTGCCCGAGATGGCCCTGAACCTGGTTACCGACATGGCCGTGCACGACAACGTGGACGGCACCGTCCTGCTCATCGCCAACGCCATCAACTTCGACGACAGCTCCGAACGGGTGGATGAGGCCTGGCACGATGCCGTGGCCCGCGTGAAGGCCCTGCTGACGCAGATCAGCACACCCGTGGCGCAGCCTGTTTCCGTCCTTGAACCGGCCGCACTGGATTTTGCCTCCAGCGTGCAGGAGCGCTGGGACGAAACCGACTACCTTGCCGCCCTGGACCGCGGCAAGGAAGCGATCATCGACGGCGAAGTCTTCCAGGTGGTGATCTCCCGCCGCTTCGAAATGGAGTGCGGCGCCTCGCCCCTGGACGTCTACCGGGTGCTCCGCAACACCAACCCGAGCCCGTACATGTACATCTTCAGCCTTGAGGATGCGGACGGCCGCGAGTACTCCATCGTCGGGTCCTCGCCCGAGGCGCTGGTGACCGTGACCGGCGAGGAAGTCATCACCCACCCCATCGCCGGCTCACGCCCCCGCGGCAAGACCGTGGAGGGGGACAAGGCCCTCGCAGAGGAGCTCCTGGCCGACCAGAAGGAACGCGCCGAGCACCTCATGCTGGTGGACCTTTCCCGCAACGACCTCTCCAAGGTCTGCGTAGCCGGGACAGTGGACGTCACCCAGTTCATGGAGGTGGAGCGGTTCAGCCACATCATGCACCTCGTCTCCACGGTTGTGGGCAAGCTGTCGCCGACGGCCAAGGCCTACGACGTCCTGAAGGCCACGTTTCCGGCCGGTACCCTGTCCGGTGCGCCCAAACCCCGGGCCCTGCGCCTGCTGGACGAGCTGGAACCACACCGCCGCGGCATCTACGGCGGCGTGGTGGGCTACCTGGACTTCGCCGGTGACATGGACATGGCCATCGCCATCCGCTCGGCGCTCCTCCGGGAAGGCCGGGCCTACGTCCAGGCCGGCGGCGGCATCGTGGCGGACTCCGTCAACCCCACCGAAGCGCTGGAAACCGTGAACAAGGCCGCGGCCCCGCTCCGGGCCGTCCACACGGCCGGTTCCCTGCACAACATCTCGGCCGAGACCATTCCCGACGCCGGCACCACCGACGCGGGCACCACCGGTACTGCCACGCAGGCGGGCGCCTGATGCCGGTTCCGGACGTTCCTGCCGCCAGCGCGTCCAAGGCGGCAGGCACCCCGGCCTGGGCCCGAAAATCCACCCTGGTGCTGCTGGTCGCCGTGCTGGCACTGGCCGTGTTCGGCACCACCACGCAGACGTGGATCACCGTCACCCTGGACCCGGACCAGGTGGGCCAGGCCGGCAGCGCCCAGACAGCACTGCAGGTGCAGGGGAGCAAAGCCGCCACCACGGTGACTGCGCTGGCGCTCGTTGCCCTGGCCGGCGGCCTGGCCGCGGCTATTGCCGGACGGATTGCGCGGTGGATCATCACCGCCATCATCGTGCTGGCCTCCGCCGGCATCGTGGGGGCGGCAGCCACCGTGCTGGCTGACCCGCTGGCCGCCGCCCAGGGCTCCATCGCCGCCGCCACCGGAGTTACCGGAAGCAGCGCCGAGGTGGCCGTGACCGCGTTCCCGGCGATCGCCGTCGTCGTCGGCATCCTGCTGGCGCTGGGTGCCCTGCTGATGATCCCCGCGGGCCGGTACTGGAAGTCGCGGACAAAATACGACGCGCGGGCCACGGGCAGCGCGGCAGCCACCGCAGGGCCGGTGGACGAGATCGACAGCTGGGACCGGCTTTCACGCGGAGACGACCCCACCTGACCGCACCCGGCAGCCTGACCCCACCCGGCAGCCCGGTCCATCGCCTCCCGCGGGCAGCCGATAACCGGGTCCCGGCCAAAAAATGGCAGAATGTAAGCAGTATTGATCCTGAGGAGATTCACATGAGCAAAGCATCCGCGTCCGCATCCAAGTCCGCCACGGAATCCGCTGTCCACCACGGCGTTGACCACAGCCAGGAACTCGGCCACGGCAACAGCCCGGCAGCCTGGACCTGCGTAATCGTGATGCTGGTGGGCGCCCTGGTCTGCTCCATCGCCTTTGTCATCGCCAACACCCCGATCTTCATCGCCGGTGCAGCCGTGATGGTCCTCGGCCTGATCCTGGGCTTCGTCATGCGCAAGGCAGGCTACGGCGTCGAAGGCAGCAAGCTGAAGAACTCCGGCCACTGATGGCGACTGTTCTCGATGACATCAATGCCGGTGTCAGGGAGGATATGGAGGCCAGGAAGCGCCTCGTTTCGCTTGCTGAACTGAAGGACCTGGCCGCTGCGGCAGCCCCGGCGCGTGACGCCTGGGCCGCCCTTGACGGCCCATCGGCCCGGCGGGACCAGCTGAAGGTCATTGCCGAAATCAAGCGGCGCAGCCCCTCCAAAGGCGACCTCGCCACGATCGTGGACCCGGCCTCGCTCGCGGAGCAGTATGCCGACGGCGGTGCCGCCGTCATCAGCGTCCTCACCGAACAGCGGCGCTTCAATGGCTCGCTCGCGGACCTGGACGCCGTCCGCGCCCGCGTGGACGTGCCGCTGCTGCGCAAGGACTTCACGCTTGACGAATACCAGATCTGGGAGGCCCGCGCCCACGGCGCGGACCTGATCCTGCTCATCGTCGCAGCCCTGTCCGACAGCCAGCTGCGGGACTTCAGCGCACTCAGCCGGGACCTCGGCATGAACGTGCTGGTGGAAACGCACACGGAAGAGGAAATCGAACGTGCGGTGGCGGCGGGGGCGCGCATCATCGGCGTGAACGTGCGCAACCTCAAGACGCTCGACGTCGACCGTTCCGTTTTCGCCTCCCTCGCCGGAATGATTCCGGCAGGGTCGCTGGTCATCGCCGAATCCGGGGTGCGCGGCGTCGACGACGTCACGCACTACGCTGCCAGCGGCGCCAACGCCATCCTGGTGGGCGAAGCCCTGGTCAGCGATTCAACGCCGCGTGAGCGGATCGCCGAATTTACCGCGGCAGGCGCCGCGGCCATCGCCGCACGCGCCTAGCCGCGGCGGCTCCTCCCGTCCCCGCCGGTTGCCCGGCAGCCGGGGCGGTATGGAAGCATGACAACCCATTAGTGAAAAGTGAACAGGATGGTGAGACTGATGGCCGAAGCGCCGACAGCCGGCTCTGACGAAGGCTCGGTGGATGCATTCCTGCAGGGCGGCTCCCTCAAGCACGCCCCGGGACCCTACTTCGGCTCCTACGGGGGACGGTGGATGCCCGAGTCACTGATCGC
>DATFAE010000178.1:0-19673 GCA_035254945.1 Arthrobacter sp.
GCGGGCCGGGGCAGCCTGTGCAGGCCAGGGCCGCTTATGCCGGAGCGGATGCCGGCGCGGGCTCCCGCGCCGGTTCAAGCCGGACGATGACGGCCTTGGACACCGGCGTCTGGCTGCCCTCGGCGACGCTCTCCAGCGGCACCAGCACGTTGGCTTCCGGATAGTAGGCAGCCGCACAGCCGCGGGCCGTGGGGTAGGACACCAGCCGGAAATTCCGCAGGACACGTTCCACGTTGTCCCCGTACACGCCGTGGATATCCACGTGCTGCCCGTCGGCCAGGCCCAGCTCGGCCAGGTCCTCCGGGCTGACGAACACCACGTCACGGCCCTTCCTGATGCCCCGGTAGCGGTCGTTGTGGCCGTAGATGGTGGTGTTGAACTGGTCATGCGAGCGCATGCTCTGCAGGATCAGTGTCCCGGCGGGCCGCTCGACGTGTTCCAGGTCATTGACCGTCAGCACCGCCTTGCCCGTGGGGGTGTTGAACGTGCGCGAGTCCCGGGGCCCGTTCGGCAGCACAAAGCCGCCGTCCTGCCGGATCTTCCGGTTGTAGTCCTCGCAGCCGGCCACCACGTGCGAGATGTGGTCACGGACGAGGTCGTAGTTTTTTTCGAATCCCGCCCAGTCGGCCAGGACCGAGTCCCCCAGGACGTGCTGGGCCAAACGGCTGACGATGGCCACCTCGGACAGCAGTCCCGGCGCCACCGGGTCCACGGTCCCGTGTGAGGCGTGCACGGCGCAGACGGTGTCCTCAACCGAAACGAACTGCGGGCCGGTTTCCTGGAGGTCAATTTCGGTGCGGCCCAGGGTGGGCAGGATCAGGGCTTCGGCCCCGGTGACAGTGTGCGAGCGGTTGAGCTTGGTGGAAATCTGTACCGACAGCTCAGTGTTCTCCATCGCCGCGAACGCGGCGTGGGTGTCCGAAATGGCTCCCACGAAGTTGCCGCCGAGTCCCACAAAAACCTTGATGCCGCCGTCGCGCATCTGGCGGATGGTTTCCACCGCATCCACGCCGTGCTTTCGGGGCGGATCGAAGCTGAATTCCTTGCCCAGCGAGTCCAGGAAAGCCGGCGGCATCTGCTCCCAGATGCCCATTGTCCGGTCGCCCTGGACGTTGCTGTGGCCACGGATGGGCGAGGCACCGGCGCCTGGCTTGCCGATGTTGCCGCGGAGCAGCAGCAGGTTGATGATTTCCTTGATGGTGGCCACGCCCTTTTTCTGCTGCGTGATGCCCATCGCCCAGGTGATGATCACCCTCTCGGCCCGCAGGTAGCGGTCCGCGAGTTCGTCGATCTCCTCCGCGCGCAGCCCGCTGGCCTCCAGGACAGCGGTTTCATCCAGGCCAGCAAGGTGCGCCTTCAGCTCCTCGAGCCCCTCGCAGTGCTCAGCCAGGAACTGGTGGTCCAGGACGGTGCCGGGGGCCTTCGCTTCAGCGTCCAGCACCCGTTTCGAGACGGCCTGCAGGAGCGCCATGTCACCGCCGATCCGGACCTGCATGAACTGGTCCGCCAGGTCCGTTCCGCGGCCCACGATGCCCTTGACCTTCTGCGGGTTCTTGTAGCGCATCAGCCCGGCTTCCGGCAGCGGATTCACCGCCACAATGCTTGCCCCGGCTTCCTTGGCTTCCTCCAGCGCCGTCAGCATCCGGGGGTGGTTGGTGCCGGGGTTCTGGCCCATGATGATGATCAGGTCCGCCTTGGCGAAGTCATCGTAGGAGATGGTGGCCTTGCCGATGCCGATGGTCTGGCCCATCCCCCAGCCCGAGGATTCGTGGCACATGTTGGAGCAGTCCGGCAGGTTGTTGGTCCCGTAGGCGCGGACGAACAGCTGGTAGAGGAACGCCGCCTCGTTGGAGGTCCGGCCGCTGGTGTAGAAGGTGGCCTGGTCCGGGCCTGCGAGACCCTTGAGCCTGTCCGCGACGATCGTGAACGCCTGCTCCCAGCTGACGGGGCGGTAGTGGTCCTCCCCCGCCGGCTTGTGGACGGGCTCGGTGAGGCGGCCCTGCATCCCCAACCAGTACTCGGACCGTTCACGGAGTTCGCTGACCGGGTGTTCGGTCCAGAAGTCGGAGCCGATCACCACGGGCGTTGCTTCCCAGGTGACGGCCTTGGCGCCGTTCTCGCAGAACTCGAAGGTCTTGCGGTGGCCGGGGTCAGGCCACGCGCAGCTCATGCAGTCGAAGCCGTCCTTCTGGTTCAGGGCAAGCAGCGTTTTCCCGGCCCGGCCCACGCCCATGTGCTTCAGGGCAGGCTGCATGGAGTGGTACACGCCGGGGACGCCGGCTGCCCACGTTTTGGGATGGCCGCTGACTTCGATGTCGGACTCGTCGGCCTCTTCCACCTTCGGGTTTTTGCGCGTCACGCTGTACTCTCCTCGTTCCTGCGGAGACCGAAAACGCGCCGGCTGCATCAGCGCAACGGTCACTGTCCACAGTTGTTCAGGGGACCCCGGAAGTCAAGGATGGGCGCCGTGCACAGAGCCCGCCGGGCGCGTTGGTGCTGCACAGCGGACGACGGCGGCCGTCGGCTCGCGTAGGCTGGTCACCACGGCTGAAGCAAGCGGCCGCAGGACCCACCTTCCGGAGCCGATTCATGCCCGAGAATCCTGCGCTGAGCGCACTTGCCACCTCCACGTTTTCCCTCCCCCGGCTGCGCGACGGCCAGCTCGCGGGCATGGCAGCCCTGGCCGACGGCCGTGACGTGCTGGCCGTCATGCCCACCGGCTACGGCAAGTCCGCCATCTACCAGGTGGCAGCGGTCCATCTGCACGGGCAGACGGGACACCCCGCCGTCGTGGTTTCGCCCCTGATCGCCCTCCAGGAGGACCAGATCGACGGGCTCACCGGGGCAGTCGGTGCCGGCGCCGCCGTCGCCATCAATTCCTCCCACTCCGACGCGGAACTGGAGGAGGCCTGGCAGAAAGTGGAGGACGGCACCGCGACGTTCCTGTTCCTGGCGCCCGAACAGCTGGCAAGGAAGGAAACCGTGGACCGGATTTCCTGTCTGCAGCCCGCGCTGCTGGTGGTGGATGAGGCTCACTGTGTTTCCTCCTGGGGCCATGATTTCCGGCCCGACTACCTCACCCTCGGCACGGTCAGGGAGCAGTTGGGCAACCCGCCGGTAGCCGCCCTGACAGCGACTGCTTCTCCTCCCGTACGCGAGGAGATTGTGGAACGGCTGGGCATGAAGGATCCGCTGGTCCTGGTTCATGGCTTCGACCGGCCCAACATCAGCCTCGCCGTAGTCCGGCACCATGAGGAAAAGGAGAAGAACCGGTCGGTGGTGGAGCAGGTCTGCGCGCTGGTCCAGGGAAACGGTGCCGGCACCCAGCAGGGGCTGGTGTACGCGGCCACCCGCAAGGACACGGAGAAGTATGCGGCGAAACTGGCAGCGAACGGGCTCCGCACCGAGGCCTATCACGCTGGCCGGGCCGCGGCGGACCGCGAGCGGATCCTCGGGCTGTTCATGGATGACGGGCTGGATGTGGTGGTGGCCACCACGGCGTTCGGGATGGGGATCGACAAGCCCAACGTCCGGTTTGTCATCCACGCCGACATTCCCGAGTCGCTGGATGCCTACTACCAGGAAATCGGCCGGTCCGGGCGGGACGGCGATCCGTCGGCCGCGGTGCTGCACTACCGGGCCGAGGACCTGGGCCTGCGGAAGTTCTTCGGCACCCATTCCCCGGACCCGGATTTGCTGCTGGCGGTGCTCAAGATCCTCAGGTCAGCGGACGGCCCCGTCTTCGCGTCGTCGCTGGCCGAACTCACAGGCCTGAGGCCGCGGCGCGTGACGGGCCTGCTGAACCAGCTGCAGGACGCCGGAGCCGTGTCTTCCGGCAAGCGGGGCGTCCGGCTCACGTCCAAAGCCAAGCCGTCCGCGCTGGTGCGGCGCGCCGTCGAACTGGCCGAGGCGCGGCAGCGCGTTGACCAGTCCCGGCTCACCATGATGCGCGGCTACGCCGAAACGGACGGCTGCCGCCGGCAGTTCCTGCTCGGCTACTTCGGCGAGGACCTCCCGGAGCCGTGCGGCAACTGTGATGCCTGCAGTGAGGCCGCCGCCCGGCAGGATGCCCGGCAGGAGTCCCCCAGCGGGAATCACGACGGCGGCCCTGCCTCCCACGCTGTTGAGTTTCCGTTCCCCATCCAGTCGCCCGTGACCCACAAGAAGTGGGGAGCCGGGCTGGTGATGCGCTATGAGGACGACGTGATCACTGTCCTGTTTGAGCGGGAGGGCTACAAAACGCTTTCACGGAAGGCCGTCATGGACCGGAAACTGCTGAAGCCCGCTTAGGTAGGCTGGAGGAAGACTCCAACGAAAGGCCCCCCAAACGTGGAAGTTCCCTCCCTTGTCTGGACCCTGACCATCGCGGGAATTGTGGGCCTGCTGGCCTTCGATTTCTTCTTCCATGTCCGGAAGGCCCACACCCCCTCGCTGAAGGAGTCGGCCATATGGTCCTCCATCTACGTAGGGATCGCCCTCCTCTTTGGCCTGGGCGTGCTCATGTTTGGCGGCACCACCATGGGTACCGAATACTTCGCGGGCTACGTCACGGAGAAGGCGCTGTCCGTGGACAACCTCTTTGTGTTCCTCATCATCATGGCCAGCTTCAAGGTGCCCCGGGCTGACCAGCAGAAGGTGCTGCTGTTCGGCATCGTTTTCTCGCTCATTGCCCGCACGGCCTTCATCTTCCTGGGAGCGGCCCTGATCACCACCTTCGCGTGGGTGTTTTACATCTTCGGGCTGATCCTGCTCATCACGGCCGGCAACCTGCTTAAGCCGGACAACGACGAGGACACCGACGGCGTGGTGGTCCGGCTGGCCAAGAAGTACCTCCCGGCGTCGGCACACTACGACGGCGACAGGCTCTTCACCACGGAGGACGGCAAACGCGTCCTCACCCCGATGCTCCTGGTGATGGTGGCCATCGGCGGCACGGACATCCTCTTCGCCCTGGACTCCATCCCGGCGATCTTCGGTCTGACCCAGAACGTCTACATCGTCTTCACGGCCACCGCGTTCTCCCTGATGGGCCTGCGCCAGCTGTTCTTCCTCATCGACGGACTGCTGGACCGCCTGATCTTCCTCTCCTACGGACTCGCAGCCATCCTGGGCTTCATTGGGGTGAAACTCATCCTGCATGCCCTGCACGAGAACACCCTGCCGTTCATCAACGACGGCGAACACGTCAACGTGGTGGAGGTCAGCACGGAAGTCTCCCTGATGGTGATCCTGGGCGTACTGGCCGTTACCATCCTGGCGTCCATCTTCAGCCCCAAAGGCAAGGCCAAGAACGCGGTGTCCGGCGCCAGGCGGCATGCCACCGAGTACCTGGACCTCAATTACGAAACGGACATGGCGGAGCGGGACAAGATCTTCGCCCGGATGGTCCGCGAGGAGGATCAGATCCGGAAGCTTCCCGAGAAGTACAAGCGGCTCATCCGCAACGAGACCGAGTTCCTGAAGCTGCTCCGCGACGCTCACGCCGAGCACGACAAGGCCCAGGTCCGGGCAGCGCAGGAATAGTGCAACGCGGGGTCACATAAGGCCCCTCCGGACGTCTCGGAAGGGCCTTAAGTGACCCCGCGTTGTCAGTGCCTGTTGCTAGATTCGAACTAAGGCCAGGGGAACCGTCCTCGGGCCAGGCCAGTCAGTCAATGGGGAGGCCCCATGTTCCTGCTCGATCCCGCCACCGTTGATACCGGGGCGGCACCGGACCTGGTGTTTTCCGCCAGCGACCTCGTGTCCGCCAGCGAGTGTGAGTACCGCACGCTCCGGATCCTGGACGAAAAGCTGGGCCGCTCCCCCAAGGCCGAATTTCCCGACGACGAGATGCAGCGCCGCGCCGGAGCGTTGGGCGACAAACACGAGGCAAAGGTGCTGGCGGGGCTGATCGCACAATACGGCCAGTGGGATGCCAGCCGCGGTGCCGGCGTGTATTCGATCGATCGCGGCGACAACGTCCGGGGAGACCTGGCGGCCAAGCAGGCGGAAACCGAACTGGCCTTGCGGGCCGGGGCGGATGTGGTGTTCCAGGCAACCTTCTTCGACGGCGAGTTCCTGGGCTACGCGGACTTCATTGTGAACGAGGCCGCCGGCACCGGGAGTCCGGGACGGTACGAGGTCTGGGACACCAAGCTGGCCCGGCACGCCAAGGTGGGCGCCCTCCTGCAGCTCGCCGCCTATGGCGACCAGCTGATCGGGATGGGCCTGGAGCCCTCGCCCAAGGTCACCCTGGTGCTGGGTGCCGTGGTCGACGGCGACTACATGCGCAGCAACCACTCCCTCCCCGACCTGCTGCCGGTCTTCCGCGAGCGCCGCGACCACTTCCGGGCCCTGACCGCTGCCCACCGGGAGAACGGTTCGGCGGTGCAGTGGCTGCAGCCCGGGATCACCTGTTGCGGGCGGTGCAATTACTGCGCCGAGCAGGTCCAGGCGCACCGGGACCTTTTGATGGTCGGCGGGATGTCCACCCTCCGCCGGAAGAAGCTCCTCGCCGAGGGAATCACCACCATCGATGCCCTGGCGGACCTTCCGCCGGACAAGGCAACGGGCTCGCTGGTACGCCTCCGTGACCAGGCCCGGATGCAGCTGGGCCTGGACACTCCGCACGGCTCCCGGACGTTCACCAAGGACGGCGAAGACCATACGGTCAGCTTCAAGGTGCTGCCCGTGAACGCCCTCGGCGGCATCCCCGCCCCCAGCCCGGGCGACATCTTCTTCGACTTCGAGGGGGATCCGCTGTGGCAGGATCCGGCCACCAGCCAATGGGGCCTGGAGTACCTCTTCGGCGTGATCGAGGCGCCGGATGCCGCTGACGGCGCCGCCGGCCACCCGGTGTTCCGCCCGTTCTGGGCGCATTCACGCTCCGAAGAACGGCAGGCGTTCCTGGACTTCCTGGCCTACGTCGAGGAACGCCGGGTCCGGTACCCGGACATGCATGTGTACCACTACGCCGCGTATGAAAAATCGGCGCTCCGGAACCTGTCCGTGACGCACCTGGCGGGTGAGGACATCGTGGACAACTGGCTCCGGGAGGGCGTGCTGGTGGACCTCTACGCCACAGCCCGGCACTCGCTGCGGATTTCTGAGCCGTCCTACTCCATCAAGAAGCTCGAGCCCCTCTACATGGGAGACAACCTCCGCTCCGGTGACGTGAAAGACGCCGGCGCCTCGGTGGTGGCCTACGCCGCCTACTGCGCAGCCCGCGACGACGGCGATGCCGCCAGTGCCCGCCAGATACTGGCCTCGATTTCCGATTACAACGAATACGACTGCCTCTCCACCCTCCGGCTCCGTGACTGGCTGCTGCAGCTCCGGGACACGGTTCCGGGCGCCGCCCCTGCCGGAGGACCCGTCCATGCAGAAACGCACGACGCCGGGGCACAGCGGCCGCTGCTTCCTGACGTTCCGGAAGCGGAACCAACGCCGGAGGAGCTCCGTCTCCGGGAGTACCTGGCCGGCCTCCCGGATACCCGGCCGTGGACTGATGATGAGCGTGCCATCGCCATGGTGGCCGCCGCCACCGGCTACCACCGGCGCGAACGGAAGCAGTTCTGGTGGGAGCATTTTGACCGCACCGAATCCGAGATCGACCATTGGTCGGAGCACCGCAATGTGTTTGTGGTGGACTCCGCCGAGGTGGTCAGCGACTGGGTGCTCGCCAGGCCCACGGTGCGGATGCGCACCCGCGTCCTGAGGCTCAGCGGAACCATGAGCGAGGGCTCGGACTTCAAACCCGGCAGCACCTGGTGCCGGCTCTACGATTCACCCGTCCCGGACGGGCTGGAGGACCCGCAGGGCAACCTGCTGGCGCGCGGCTACGCGTTCGGCACCCTGGTCACCGCAGTCGAGGACCACCCGGATGCGCCGGGCAAGACCCTCATCACCATCGAGGAACGGGAGACCGGCAAGGTCCCCGCGTACCCGCACTTCCCGGTCGCCCTGACCGAGGACCAGCCCATTGGCACGGTGAGCATCGAGGCCGCCCTGGCGGAGCTGGCCAAGTCCGTGGGGGCCTCGGTTCCGCACCTGCCGGAGCATCCTGGCGTGGACATCCTGCGCAAGGCCCCGCCGCGGTTCCGCTCGCTGTCCGGCCCGGCCGCCGTCGGAAAGGACGGCTCCGGCGCCGCGGACTACATCACGGCCATCACGGCGTCCCTGCCGGACCTTGACCGTTCCTACCTCGCCGTCCAGGGTCCGCCGGGAACCGGCAAGACGTACGTCGGCTCCCACGTCATTGCCCGGCTGGTGGCGGAGGGCTGGAAGATCGGCGTCGTCGCGCAGTCGCACGCCGTGGTTGAAAACATGCTCTGCACGGCGATCAAAACCGCCGGGCTTGACCCGGACCGGGTGGCCAAAAAACTGGTGACCGCGCACGACGTGCCGTGGCGCCGGACCAAAGAGACCGAAGTCGCCGCCCTGCTGGACTCCCCCGGCGGCTGCCTGGTGGGCGGCACAGCGTGGACCATGACCGGAAAGTCGGTTCCTGGCGGGTCCCTGGACCTGCTGGTGATTGACGAGGCCGGGCAGTTCTCGCTGGCCAACACCCTGGCCGTGGCACGTTCAGCCAAACGCCTCCTGCTCCTGGGTGACCCGCAGCAGCTTCCCCAGGTCACGCAGGGCTCGCACCCGGAACCCGTGGACGAGTCCGCCCTCGGCTGGCTCGCCGCCGGCCACGCCACCCTCCCCGCGGACCTGGGCTATTTCCTGGCGGACAGCTGGCGCATGCATCCGGAACTGTGCCGTGCCGTGTCCGTCCTGAGTTACGACGCCAAGCTTGAATCGGCACCGGCGGCTTCCTTCCGGAGCCTGGCCGGGGTGCCGCCCGGTGTGGAGACGGTGTTCGTTGAGCACAGCGGCAACACCACATCCTCCGCCGAAGAAGCTGCGGAAGTGGTCAGGCAGGCCCGGCGGCACATCGGGCTGAAGTGGATCGGGGGCGGCGGCGACCAGCCTGCCCGGCCCCTGACCGCCGAAGACGTCCTGGTGGTGGCCGCCTACAACGCACAGGTCCAGCTGATCCGCCACGCACTCCAGCAGGCTGGGCTTGACGGAGTTCGGGTGGGAACCGTGGACAAGTTCCAGGGCCAGGAGGCTCCCGTAGTCCTGGTGTCCATGGCCTGCTCCGCGGTTGCCGAAGCCCCGCGCGGGGCCGAATTCCTGCTGAACCGGAACAGGATCAATGTGGCGGTGTCCCGGGGCCAATGGCGGGCAGTGATTCTCCGCTCCCCCGAACTCACCAATTACATGCCGCAAAAACCCGAGGTCCTGGAGGCACTGGGGGCGTTCATCGGTATGAGCCCGCGGACCGGAGCCGGCCGGTCCGGCAGTCCCTCGAAAGCACCGGCCAGCGGGCCTAAAGCACAGGTCAGTCAGCCTAAATCACTGGTCAGCGGGCCCTGAAACCGCGGAAAGCTCCCTCAGCTCCGGACAGTGTCTCTTCAACCCGTTCCACCCGGCCGGGGGTGTTGTCCGACTTCAGCCAGTCGAGCAACTCCTGCACCCGGGCTTGTGGCCCCTCCGCAACCACCGACACGGAGCCGTCGTCGAGGTTCTTCACCACCCCGCTCAGGCCCAGTTCCTCGGCTTTGCCCATGGTCCAGAAACGGAACCCCACCCCCTGCACCATGCCGAAGACCCGCGCGGACAGGCGCACGTCGCCATCCCGTCCTGCCTGGTCCCCGCCCGGCTGGTCCCGTCCTGCGGAGTGCCGCCCTGCCGAGTGCCGTCCTGCCGAAGCTGCCATGGCGTCAGGACTGCTTGACCAGCGCCGCGTCGACGTTGATCCTGACTTTGTCGCTGACCAGCAGGCCGCCGGTTTCCAGGACCGCGTTCCAGGTCAGGCCGAACTCCTTGCGGCTGATCTCGGCCTCCGCGGAGAAACCCGCGCGGGTAGCCCCAAAGGGGTCAACGGCAACACCGGTGAATTCGACTTCGAGTTCGATGGGCTTGGTGATACCGCGGATGGTGAGGTCTCCTGTGAGCGTATAGTCCTCGCCGTCACCTTCCGCTTTCGTGGCGCGGAACGTCATCTCCGGGAAGTTCTCCACGTCGAAGAAATCCGGGCCCTTCACATGGGCGTCCCGGTTGGCATCGCCTGAATCGAAGCTTGCCGTCTTGACGGTGGCGTGCAGCGAGGCGCTGGCCAGGGACTGCCCGATCCTGGCCTCGGCGCTGGCGTCCGTGAAACGTCCGCGGACCTTGCTGATGCCCGCGTGGCGGACCGTGAAGCCGATTTCGCTGTGGGACATATCCAAGGTCCAAAGGCCCGGTGTGATTCCTGTGGGAAGAGTCATTTCTGCATCTCCTAAGTGGGTGGAAACCGGTCACAGCGACCAAAACCCACAGTGCGTCACTCCGCAGTTTTTGTCCAGATACGGAAGACCCACGGAGGAACAGCAGGACCTCCGTATCCGGACAAAAACTCCCCAGCGGCGGATCAGTTGATGGTGATGTCCCGCGTGCGGTGTTCGTAGCGGATGGTGACGGTGCCGCCCTCGTGGTGCAGTTCGTGGTTGGGGCCGTCGAAGGTGCCGAACGCACCGTAGTTCTCTTCCCAGGAGCGGTTCAGCGCGATCTTGAACGTGTAGTAGCCTGCGGGCAGCTCGGCGCTGATCTTCCACTGCTGCGCGACGAAATCGAACTGCATTTGTGCTTCGTCGTACTGGGGTGCCCAGTTCTCGGGAGCACCCAGGAGGGTGTTGAAGTCGCCCGCCACTGCCACGGCCTCGGGCTGCGGGAAGGTTTCCACGTCCGGTCCTTCGAGTGACTCCGCGACGGCGGCTTCCGACTTCGTCTTGGGGGCGGCCTTGCGCGAGCGGACTGCCTTGACCACCGGCTCCACGGCCTCTTCGATGATCTTGGCGGCCTTGCCGACAGCCTCGGCAGCCTTCTTCGCAGGTGCCTTTTTGGCGGGAGCCTTCTTGGCGGGAGCGGCGTTGACGCTTTCCTCCCCGGCTCCGGCGTTCTTGACCACTGCGGACTTGCGCGTGGTCCTGGCCGCGGCAACCTTGGCGGGAGCGGCAACGGGTGCCACCGGAACCGGCGTGTCGGCAGGGACGGGAGTTCCGGCGTCGAGCGCTGCCGCAAACGAGTCTGCATCCGGGAAGGCGACCGTGGCGCGCATCCCGTCCTCGGTGATGGTCCAGCCGGAACGGCCCTTGACCAGCCAGCCGGCCTTAACAAGCTTGGCGGTGGCGGACGTGAGGGTCTTGTGGCCGCGGGGAATCCCGCCGCTGAGCAGCTCGGCCTCGTGCGCGCTGAACGGCACGCGGGTGGTTGCTTCTGCCAGCACGCCTCCTGCGTTCAGCGAATCACCGGTCCACGTGCCTTCCGTCAGGACATCCAGGACGGTCTTGAGTCGAAGGTTGGTGTTTTCTGCGGTGGGCTTGGCCATGGTTCCCCTTTGTAAAGCGATCGGTCATTAGGCATCTTGCCAACAGCCTGTTAAATCGCACGACTTGAATTGGTTAACTTTGCGTGTCGTGACCGACTATGACGCGGGTAACACCGGAAGTGAGGCGGGAGTCTCGGGTTTGGGGCCGTCTGCTCAACCCCGGGGCGCTGAAATGGCTTCCGCCGATTCCTGCCCTGACACGCTTTGCGGCACCAGTTTAGCGGCAGGCAGGCATTGTTGCGCCGCCGGCTGTGCAGCTAGGCGCGGTTCAGCTCATCCAGCAGCTCGGCTTTCCGCTCTTCCGAGGCGAAGGACGAGTGGATGGAGTTGGCTGCAAGCCTGGCACGGTCAAAGTCGGAAAGACCAAGCACGGCTTCGAGCTGCGTGAAGTTGTCGTCAACGTAGCCGCCAAAATAGGCCGGATCATCCGAGTTCACGGAAACGTTCAACCCGGCAGCCAGCATGGCGGGCAACGGGTGGTCCGCCAGGGTGTCCACGGCGCGCAGCCGGACGTTGGACAGGGGGCAGACCGTCAGCGGAATCCGCTGGTCCACCAGCCGCTCCACCAGGTCGGCGTCCTCCATGCACCGGATGCCGTGGTCGATCCGCTCCACGCCCAGGATGTCCAACGCCTCGATGATGTACGACGCCGGTCCCTCCTCGCCCGCGTGGGCGGTCAGCCGCAGGCCCGCTCCCCGGGCCTTGGCGAACAGCCGTTCAAACTTCGACGGCGGGTTGCCCACCTCAGCCGAGTCCAGGCCGATGGCACTGATGGGGGCGTTCATGGCCAGCAGCCCGTCCAGGACCTCCAGCGCGGATTCCTCGGACAGGTCGCGGAGGAACGCGGCGATCAGCATGGTGGAGACGCCGAAGTCCTGCACCGACGTCGCCAGGGCGGATGCCACGCCGTTGACGCAGGTTTCCAGGCTGATGCCGCGGGACAGGTGTGCCTGCGGGTCCATCATGATCTCGGCGTGCCGGACTCCGGCGGCCGCGGCCCGGGCCAGGTAGGCGCGGGTCATGTCGGCGAAGTCCTGTTCCGTCCGCAGCACAGCCATGTTGGCGTAGTACAGGTCCAGGAACGACTGCAGGTCGGTGAACTCGTACAGCCCTCGAAGCTCGTCCAGCCCCGAATAGGGCAACGCGATGCCGTTACGTTCGGCCAGCTCGAAGATCAGCTCCGGCTGCAGGGTTCCCTCAATGTGCAGGTGCAGCTCGGCGACCGGGAGGATCCGCACAGCCGCTTCGGTCCCGGCCAGATCCGCCTCGGGAAGCTCCGACGCGGGAAGCCCGGTCCCGGGCAGTTCCGGCTCGGGAATCGGATCGGCGGCAGTGTCCCGGTAATTGTCCATCGGGTCAGGATATCGCCCGTCGGCCGGTTCGCGGCTAGAGTCGGATCAATGCGGAACCCTAAGCAGGCTGATGATCTTTCCCTTCCCACTCCTGGCCACCTTTCGGACGGCTTCGTGCGGGTCAGGGGCGCGCGGGAAAACAACCTGCGGAACGTGGACGTGGATGTGCCGCGGGACTCCATCGTGGCTTTCACCGGGGTCTCCGGCTCGGGAAAGTCATCACTCGCCTTCGGGACCATCTACGCCGAAGCCCAGCGGCGCTACTTTGAATCCGTGGCCCCCTACGCACGGCGCCTCATCCAGCAGGGACACAATCCCAAGGTGGAGATGATCTCCGGGCTGCCACCCGCCGTCGCGCTTCAACAGCGCCGCGGCGCACCCAGCAGCCGCTCCACGGTGGGCACGGTGACCACGCTCTCCAACTCGCTGCGCATGCTGTTTTCGCGGGCAGGCACCTACCCGCCCGGCGCCGCGCCACTGGACTCCGATGCGTTTTCGCCGAACACCGCGGCTGGCGCCTGCCCTGAATGCCACGGGCTGGGGGTCGCCCACACCGTAAGCGAGGAATCCCTGGTCCCGGACCCGGCCCTCAGTATCCGGGAAGGTGCCATCGCGGCCTGGCCGGGTGCCTGGCAGGGCAAGAACCTTCGCGATATCCTCAGCCACCTCGGCTACGACGTGGATGTGCCGTGGCGAAAGCTGCCAAGGAAGCAGCGCGACTGGATCCTGTTCACGGACGAGCAGCCTGTCGTGGAAGTCACCCCAGAGCGCGACCGGGTGGCCAAACCCTACAAGGGGCGGTTCTGGAGCGCCAAAAGCTATGTCCTGCACACCCTGGCGGATTCCCAGAGCGCCGCCATGCGCGAGCGGGTGCTGGCGTTTATGGAGTCCGGGCCCTGCCCGCGCTGCGGCGGCACCGGACTCAGGGCAGAGGCCCTCGCCGTGTCCTTCGCGGGCCGGAACATCGCCGACCTCAACGCGGTGCCGATGGCTGAACTGGCAGAGATCATCCGCCCCACGGCCGGACTGAAGACGGCTGGAACAGCATCCCGCCGGCAGACAAGCGGGGAGGAAAACGAGGTGGCAGTGGCCATCACCGCCGACCTCCTGCAGCGCATCACTGTGCTCCTGGATCTGGGGCTCGGATATCTGGCCCTGGGCCGCGCCACCCCCACCCTCTCTCCCGGCGAAATGCAGCGGCTCAGGATCGCCACCCAGCTCCGCTCCGGGCTGTTCGGCGTGATCTACGTCCTCGACGAACCGTCCGCCGGCCTCCACCCGGCCGACGCCGAGCCGCTCCTGGCGGTCCTGGACCAGCTGAAGGCCTCCGGCAATTCGGTCTTCGTGGTGGAACACAACATGGACGTTGTCCGCCGGGCGGACTGGCTGGTGGATGTGGGTCCGCGCGCTGGCGAGGGCGGCGGCGAGGTGCTCTACAGCGGCCCGGTTGCGGGGCTGGCGGCCATCGAGGAGTCGGTGACCCGCCCGTTCCTGTTCGACGGCGGCAGCTCGCCTCGTGAAGGCACACCGCCGCGTGCGGGCCGGGCCCGGGAGCCCGGTGGCTGGCTGGAGCTGACAGGCGTCAGCCGCCACAACCTCAAGGACCTTGATGCACGGTTCCCGTTGGGGGTTTTGACGGCAGTCACCGGGGTGTCCGGCTCCGGCAAGTCCACCCTGGTGAGCCATGTCCTCGGGGAAGTGGTGGGGTCCGGCCTGAAAACCCACCAGGCGGCGCAGCCGGCAGAGCCTGACGAGGCGGGCCCGGCGACGCCGCTGTCGGTGGGGCCGGTCAGCGGCACGGAACGGATCGACAGGCTGGTCACAGTGGACCAGAAGCCCATCGGGCGCACGCCCCGCTCCAACCTGGCCACCTACACAGGACTGTTCGACGCCGTCCGCAAGGAATTCGCCGCCACGGAGCAGGCCCGGGCGCGCGGGTTCGGGGCCGGCAGGTTTTCGTTCAACGTGGCCGGTGGCCGGTGCGAAACCTGCCAAGGCGAGGGCTTCGTGGCCGTGGAGCTGCTCTTCCTCCCGGGCAGCTACGGCCCGTGCCCGGAGTGCGGCGGGTCCCGTTACAACCCCGGAACCCTGGAAGTGACGTACCGGGGCAAGAACGTGGCCGAGGTGCTCCGCCTGACGGTGGACGAGGCCGCTGCGTTCCTGGCTGATATTCCCGCCGCCGCCCGCAGCCTGAAGAGCCTCCGGGACGTGGGCCTGGGCTACCTCCGGCTGGGCCAGCCCGCCACCGAGCTCTCCGGCGGTGAGGCCCAGCGCATCAAGCTCGCCACCGAGCTTCAGCGCGCCCAGCGCGGCCACACCCTCTATCTCCTGGACGAGCCCACCACCGGGCTCCACCCCGCAGACGTCCAACTGCTCATGGCCCAGCTCCATGGACTGGTGGACAGCGGCAACACCGTAGTGGTGGTGGAACACGAAATGGCCGTGGTGGCCGCCGCGGACTGGGTCATCGACCTGGGCCCCTCCGGTGGAGACGCCGGCGGCCGGATCGTCGCCGCCGGAACCGCGGCCGACGTCGCCCGTTCCCCCCAGAGCCGCACAGCGCCCTACCTGGCGGCAGCACTTCCCCAGGCAGCCACCAGTCAACACCCAGAAACCATCTCGGTTTGATAACGGCCCCGTGATGTCCTAGCGTGAAATACAAGCCCGTAACTCGGGCGACATGAATGCCCGGTGCTGCCTCCACCAGAACTGCCCGGCCGGCAGACACCGAAAATGACCTCTAATCGTCAGGGGCGGGCAGTGGCGCGACGACCTCCGGGGACGGATCGAGCGCAGGTGGCCTTCAGGAGCATCACCACATGAAAAACACCACCTTCCGTACTGCCGCACGCCGTGGAATCACCCTTGCCGCCGTGTCAGCCGCAGGGCTTGCACTTTCCGCAACCGCCGCCAACGCCACCACCAGCACCTCAACGTGGGACGCACTTGCGCAGTGTGAGAGCGGCGGCAACTGGTCCACCGACACCGGCAACGGCTACACGGGCGGACTGCAGTTCAGCTCCAGCACCTGGGCAGCCTACGGCGGCACCGGCTCCGCAGCCGACGCCACCCGTGAACAGCAGATCGCCGTAGCCGAACAGGTCCAGGCCTCGCAGGGCTGGGGAGCCTGGCCCTCCTGCGCGTCCCAGCTTGGCCTGAGCGGAGGCGGCGGCGCCGTTGCTCCCCAGAGCGTTCCGGTCCAGGCCGTACCGGTGCAGAGCGTACCGGTGCAGAGCGCGCCGGTACCGGCACCGACTGATGCCGTGGCCACGACCCAGCACGCCGCGACCGTGGCGCTGAGCGGCGAAACGTACACGCTCGAGGCTGGCGACACCCTCAGTACAGCGGCCGAAAAGCTAGGCGTGGAGGGCGGCTGGCAGAGCCTGGCAGACGCCAACATGGACACCATCGCCGATCCGGATCTCGTGTTCGAGGGACAGGTCCTGCAGCTTCCGGCCTAACGGGCTGTAATGAGCATTAACAACGACGCCGGAGCGTCCCCCCAGCGGGGAGCTCCGGCGTCGTTGTTGCGTCTTGAGCTTGTGGCTGCTGCCGCGGCTAGGCGGCGGCGGCTAGGCGGCGGCCGGGATTTCGCGGATGATGCGCACCTTCCAGGCGGCGTCGTCGCTGGTGTCCAGGAGTGCCACGGTGCCGTGGGCGACGTTCAGTGCCACACGCTTCGCTGCCAGCAGCTCGAGGTACAGGTGCTCGTTCATGCGGCTGGGCGTGTCGATCATGTACTTCACGGCGTCGCGGACCTTACGGTAGTTGGCGCTCCGTTCGCGGTGCAGGTGCAGTTCAAGTGTCTGGCGCTGGCGGACCTTGGGTTCGTGCTTGTTGAGCCAGGACACCGCCGCGTGTACGCCGATGACCAGGGCCAGGGAGACGGCGTAGATCCACCAGCCGCTGGTGAGAAGGAAGAGGGGCAGGTTTCCGATCGCCACAATCGCAATGATGACGCGCAGGGCGGCGATCTTGCGCAGGGTCAGGGCCACGGCGGCCAGGGCGGCGCGGAAGCCGTGCTGGTCCTTGCGGGCTGCGGCGGGGTCGATCGTGAATTCATCAAGGACCAGGATGCCGTTGGCCTCCGGGCTCAGCATTTGCCCGAACTTGGGCGTGAAAGGCTGGGCTGTGCCGGCGGTCATTTCAGGTGTAGTTGTCATGTAAAGGCTTCCGGGACGCTGGGGTGTTTCGGTGATCTTAGTGGTTAGGCCCATCAGCTGTATGCATCGGTCCACTATGTGAACATTCGCGGCTGCCTTCCTGTGGCGGCCGGCACTGCAATTGGCACTTGGGCCGCATGCCGTCAGACTGAAGGGATGCAAACCTTCCTCCCGTACCCCGATTTCCGGCAGAGCGCCGCAGCACTGGACACTGCCAGGCTTGGCAAGCAGCGCGTGGAAGCGTTGCAGACCCTTCGGGCGCTGGTCATTCCCCAGTACGGCTGGCAGACCCACCCCGCCGTCCGCATGTGGATGGGCTACGTTCCGGCGCTGACCATGTACGGGCTGGCCATGGTGGACGAATGGACCGAACGTGGCCACGCGGACAACACCCGCGCCAACATCACGGAGTTCGCACCGCAGGCTGCCCACCCGGACTACGCAGCCAAGATCGCCATGCCGCCGTGGCTGGGGAATCCGGATTTCCACCTCAGCCACCGTTCGAAGCTCCTCCGCAAGGAACCCAAGTTCTACAAGTCAGTGTTCCCTGACGCCATACCGGACATTGACTACATCTGGCCCGAGCCGAAGCATGAGTTCCTGCCCGAGGATCCCGACGGCGACATCCTCTGGATCCTGCGCTCCCCGCACGAAGAGTTCACCCCGGAGACGCTGAACACCGTCGCCCTGCCGCCGGTTCGCCGAAGCAATGCAGCCGCTGCCGAGCAGGACGGCTACTCCCCTGTTTACGCGGACGACGGATCCCGCCGCCCCTCCAAGCAGCCCCGAAAGCTTCCGCCCAAGGCGAAGATCAAGAAGCCCACGCGGAAGCGCCAGGCCCAGGAGGAAGCTTTTGCCACTCTCCCCGGCAAAACCGCCGTCGCAGTGTCGTTCGAGGACGGCGCCAGGTTCGCCGTGGGCCAGGTCCTGGGCCGGCCCATCACGCTCGACGACGGCCGCTTCGGCCGGAACTTCAGCGTCACCGAGGTGATCGACCGGTCTGCGTTCGACTACCCGGCGCTCCTGCAGGATCCCCGGGTGTTCTTCCCGGTCCCTGCTCCCTGACCGCATGACCATCCTTATGGCCGGTTGCGGCGATCTGGGCACCGAAGCGGGCCTGCGCTTCGCCGCTGCAGGCCACCGGGTGGTGGGCTGGCGCCGCTCGCCGGAAAAGCTGCCTGCAGAGATTGAAGGCGTCGCGGCTGACCTGGGCGCCGCAGACCTTCCGGCTATCCCGGCGGACACTACCGCCGTCGTGGTTGCCGTGGCGGCCGACTCACCCTCTGAAGCTGCCTACCGGGCCGCCTATGTGGACGGCCTGGCGCATGTCCTGGATGCCTTGGAACGCGATGGCGTGACCCCACGACGCGTACTGTTCGTGTCTTCCACCGCCGTCTACGGGGACGCGGGTGGCGGCTGGGTCGATGAGGGTACGACGCCGGCCCCTGGCGGTTTTTCCGGGCGCATCATCCGCGAGGCGGAGGAACTCCTGCTGTCGCGGCTGCGCGGCACCGGTTCCGCTCCGGTTGTTTTGCGGCTGGGTGGGATTTACGGCCCTGGGCGGACGCGGCTCATCGACCAGGTCCGGAGCGGAGCGGCGGTTGTCCCGGACGACCCGCGCTACACCAACCGGATCCACCGGGACGACGCAGCCGCGGCCATCGTCCACCTGGCTTCCATGGACTCCATGCCTGCTCCGGTGTATGTCGGCGTGGACAACGATCCCGCCGACCTCGGCGACGTCCTGCGTTTCCTCGCCGCCGAAATGGGCTACCCGGAACCGCCTGTTGGCCCGGCAGGAGAAGCCCGCGGTGGGAACAAACGCTGCAGCAATGCCCTGCTACGCGGCACGGGGTTCGACTTTGACTACCCGTCCTTCCGCGAGGGCTACCGCGACATCCTGGCCGGCAACGGGTTGCGACACCCCTAGTCTTCAGTCCCATTAGCCTGGAACCAGCCATGGGCGCGAACGTACACTTGCGGCCCAACCGGCTTGCGCGAACGTACACTTGCGGCCCAACCGGCGTGCGCGAACGTACACTTGGGGCCGGATGCCGTCGGCCCGCCAGGCCGTTGGCGTCGGACTGTGTTTATGAACCTGTGTAACGGAGGAGCACTGTGGACTTCCAGCAAATCATCGAGGCCGTTGGCAGGTTCATGGACTTCGCCGGAGTGGCGGTTATGGTGATCGGCGCTGCTGTGTCGATTCCGATGGCCCTGCGTGGCTACCAGCCACGGAAGCTGCCTGCTGCAGCTGAGAAGCTGACTGTCTACCGCGCCTACCGGCAACTGTTGGGAAGGTCCATCCTGTTGGGCCTTGAGCTCCTGGTGGCGGCCGACATTATCCGCACCGTGGCCGTGACGCCCACCTTTGAGAGTGTGGGTGTGCTGGCGATCATCGTTCTGATCCGAACGTTCCTGAGCTTCTCGCTGGAGCTCGAAATCACCGGACGCTGGCCGTGGCAAAAGGAACCGTCCGGGGCGTCCTCCGAGGCCTCCCCCGAGCCGGCGCGGGCGGACGCTTAAAGTCCTGATCTCCCGTCCCCAGCAGAACCAGGTCCGCAACCCCTCAGAGTTATCCACATAGGCCACCTGCTTCGCGGTTTTTGTCTGACCCTCGCGGGATGATGGGGGTATGGAAAGCAGGGCAGCGGAGGATGCGGTGGAGGCCTTTATGGCTTCGGCCGCGGAGCTGGCTGACTGTGTGCGCCGCGGGGTAGGCGGTGCCGGCTCCGGGGGTCCGGATCCTCTTCGGGAGCAGGC
>DATFAE010000179.1:0-12374 GCA_035254945.1 Arthrobacter sp.
GGCGGAGGAGGAGGGCCTGCGCGTCCTCACCCCGCGCGAGGCCGCGGAGGAGGCCGACGTCATCGTCATCCTCGCCCCCGACCAGGTCCAGCGCCACCTGTACGCCGACGACATCGCGCCGGCGCTCGCCGAGGGCGACACGCTGGTCTTCGGCCACGGCTTCAACATCCGCTTCGGCTACATCCAGCCGCCGGCCGGCGTCGACGTCATCCTCGTCGCCCCGAAGGCCCCGGGCCACACCGTGCGCCGCGAGTACGTCGCCGGCCGCGGCATCCCCGACATCATCGCCGTCGAGCAGGACGCCACCGGCGCCGCCTGGGAGCTCGCCAAGTCCTACGCCAAGGCAATCGGCGGCACCCGCGCCGGCGTCATCAAGACCACCTTCACCGAAGAAACCGAAACGGACCTCTTCGGCGAGCAGGCCGTCCTGTGCGGCGGTGTGTCCCAGCTGGTCCAGTACGGCTTCGAAACCCTGACCGAAGCCGGCTACCAGCCGCAGATCGCCTACTTCGAGGTCCTCCACGAGCTCAAGCTCATCGTTGACCTCATGTGGGAAGGCGGCATCGCCAAGCAGCGCTGGAGCGTTTCCGATACCGCTGAGTACGGCGACTACGTCTCCCGTCCCCGCGTCATCACCCCCGAGGTGAAGGAAAACATGAAGGCCGTCCTGGCCGACATCCAGTCCGGTGCCTTCGCCAAGCGCTTCATCGAGGACCAGGACAACGGCGGCGTGGAGTTCAAGGCACTGCGTGCCAAGGCTGAGCAGCACCCCATCGAGGCCGTCGGCCGCGAACTGCGCTCCCTCTTCGCCTGGCAGCAGCAGGACGTGGACTACGTCGAAGGCTCCGCAGCCCGCTAAGCCTGGCTCAACGTGCCGTTATAAAGACAGACTGTGAGGCCGGGTTCACACTTAACAATGTGAGCCCGGCCTTTCCGTCAGCCTAGACTTGATTTATCCCCAGGACTGCAACGCAGAGGATCAGCCGTGTCAAAACCCGTAGTACTGCTCGCCGAAGAACTTTCGCCCGCCACGATCGAGGCCCTGGGCCCGGACTTCGAAATCCGCCAGACGGATGGCGCCGACCGGTCCCAGCTGCTCTCTGCCATCGCAGACGTGGACGCCATCCTGGTCCGCTCGGCGACGCAGGTGGACGCCGAGGCCATCGCCGCCGCGAAGAACCTGAAGGTCATCGCCCGTGCAGGCGTGGGCCTGGACAACGTGGACATCAAGGCCGCCACGCAGGCAGGGGTGATGGTGGTCAACGCGCCCACCTCGAACATCGTCTCCGCAGCTGAACTCACGGTAGGCCACATCCTCAGCCTGGCGCGCCACATCCCGCAGGCCAGCTCCGCCCTGAAAAACGGTGAGTGGAAGCGCTCCAAGTACACGGGCATCGAACTCTTCGAAAAGAAGATCGGCATCATTGGCCTCGGCCGCATCGGCGCCCTGGTCGCTGCCCGCCTGCAGGGCTTCGACACCGAGATCCTCGCCTACGACCCCTACATCACGTCGGCCCGCGCCGCGCAGCTCGGCGTCAGGCTGGTCAGCCTCGACGAACTGCTGAGCCAGTCCGACTTCGTCACCATCCACATGCCCAAGACGCCCGAAACCGTCGGCATGCTCGGCGCAGACGCCTTTACCAAGATGAAGTCCACGGCCTACGTCATCAACGTTGCCCGCGGCGGCCTCGTGGACGAAGAAGCCCTCTACGCAGCGCTCCAGGACAAACAGATCGCCGGCGCAGCCGTGGATGTATTCGTCAAGGAACCCAGCACCGACCTGCCGTTCTTCGCCCTGGATAACGTCATCGTGACTCCGCACCTGGGTGCCTCCACCGATGAAGCCCAGGAAAAGGCCGGCGTTTCGGTTGCCAAATCGGTGCGCCTGGCCCTGGCCGGTGAACTGGTTCCGGACGCCGTGAACGTCGCCGGCGGGGTCATCGCCCCCGACGTCCGCCCGGGCATCCCGCTGATCGAGAAGCTGGGCCGGATCTTCACCGCGCTGACGCACGCCTCACTGACCCAGATCGACGTCGAGGTTGCCGGCGAAATTGCCGCGCTGGACGTCAAGGTCCTCGAACTCGCAGCCCTGAAGGGCATCTTCGCCGACGTCGTGACCGAGCAGGTCTCCTATGTCAACGCCCCCGTCATCGCCGAGCAGCGCGGCATCAACACCCGCCTGATCACGACGCCGGAAGCGGAGGACTACCGCAACGTCCTGACCATCAGGGGCGCGCTGAGCGACGGCTCGCAGATCTCCGTGGCCGGTACCCTCACCGGACCCAAGCAGGTGGAGAAGCTCGTTGGCCTCAACGGCTACGACGTGGAGATCCCCATCAGCGAACACCTTGTGGTGGTGGCCTACTCCGACCGTCCCGGCGTGATCGGCACCATTGGACACATCCTGGGCATGAACAACATCAACATCGCCGGCATGCAGGTTGCGCGCCAGGCGGAGGGCGGCCAGGTCCTGGCCCTGCTGACGATCGACAGCTCCGTGCCGCAGCAGGTCCTGGATGCGATCAAGGCAGGCATCGGCGCGGAAATGGTCCGCGAAGTGGACCTTGAGGACTAGGATCCCCAGCATCGTGAATAACGCGTGACCGCGCCTTAACGTCGGCCACGTATGATTGGCCGGTCTGCTTACAATGGCTGGGTCCTGTTTCAGGACCGGGCCGGCAGGCCGGCCAACACTTTTTGCACACCAGGCAGGAAAACCAACCCTCACGTCCGTCAAACGCGGATGATGGTGTGCGCACGCAATCCAGGTTTCAGGGAGCCCAATGAACGCCGTCCAGAGGTTCATCAGAAGCAAAGTGCTGCTGCTGACCGCGGCCATCTTGATCGCAGCCATGTGCTTGTCGGTCCTCGTCCAAGGCCAGTCGCAGGCCGCACTCAACAGGACCGTGGATGAGAATTCACGTGGACTCTACGATGTCCTGGTCCAGGCCAAGGCCGGCTCCGGCGGGCTGATGCAGCCGGAAATTGCCAGCGGCAGCGGCGGCATCAGCTTCGAGCAGCTGGAATCCATTCGGGACCTGGCAGGCACCTCGGTTGCCGCCCCGATCAGCCTGGTCTCCCGAGTGACCCAGAACCTGGAAGCACCGCGGCTGGACGCCATGGACTACCTCGGCTACAACGCCGGGCTCGCGGGCACCGCCACGGCCGACCAGGCGGCGGGTGCAACGGCCCCTGATAAGTGGCCTGCCGCCGAATCCGTGCTCAGCGACACCGCCAAGAAGTACCGCCTCACGGCCAGCGCCGTCAGCTCCGACGGCGTCTCCGAACGGACCCTCTTCAAATCCACGGCGGAAGGCACCCTCGGCAAAGCCAAACTGGTGGAGGAGAAGGCCGCCGGCGGCAGCAGCATCCGCATCGCCGCTCCTGCGGGGGAGACCGGCATCAAGTTCCCGGCCCCCGCAGGCGGCTCCGAGCACAACCTTTTCAACCTGTCGGTGTCACTGCCGCTGTCACCCGAGGTGACGGAGTCCGTCGTCGCCGTCGACCCCGTGGCCGAACGTGCACTGCTGGGCTCCGCCGGTGACTTCCTGGCCCCGCTGGAAAAGGCGCCGCCCGCAGATGCGCGGAACGCCGGAGCAATCGGCCGGCACTTTGAGAGCCTCTTCACCAATGGCATCAGCATGGAAGAGCTCGCCGAAGGCCCGGACTTCCTTGGCGTCAAGCTCAAGTA
This sequence comes from Arthrobacter sp., assembly GCA_035254945.1. GTDB lineage: Bacteria > Actinomycetota > Actinomycetes > Actinomycetales > Micrococcaceae > Arthrobacter. Next base: position 3,692 of record DATFAE010000179.1, read on the forward strand.
CTGGGCGCCCCTGATGACCCAGTACCAGCAGGCCAAGCGCAACGGCCAGCTTACCGCCGACTCGCAGGCCATTCCCCTGATCGTCCGTTCCGGCACTTCCCTTGACCTGAAGTACAACGTCAAGATCGAAGAGATCGACGACTCCGGCAAGGTTGTTAAGGAAGTGGGCACGGCCTCGCGTTCCCTGGACAAGGACTACCTGCCCTTCGTTTCCAAGGATCCCTTCGCGCTGTCCTGGCCCGGTTCAACCGACCATTCATCACTCCTTGGCAGCCAGGGCAACTTCAACCAGGGCCTCTACACGCCAGCCACGTGGAGCACGGACTTTGCCGCCGCGCCGAAATACACTGATGGCGACACCGCCGCCAACGGTGCCGTTGAAAAGACGGCCATTCCCGGGGAGTGGGTGACCGTCAACCGGCTTCCGGAGAAGACACCTTCCGGTGGTCCGGTGGACCAGACCCAGCGCGAACCCGTGGATGAGCGCTCGTACCGCGAGAACCTGGACACCGGGGAGAAACTGGCGGCGCCGCTCGCCATGGTCTACGGGACCTTTGACCCGTCCGCCGTGGCAGAGGCTGCCGGCGACGTCAACCGGCTCCCGCTGGGTGGCTACGATCCCACGCCGTTCACCCTGACCAAGGACGCCGAAGGCAAAGACGTTACAGCCACCGAACTTGAGCCCTCGCTCAGCGCCACCGGGCTGGCAAGCCAGAGTGCCGGTGCCATCACCGATTACTACGGCCTGGCAGCCGCCCGCGGCTACAAGGACAACGCCTCCGTCATTGACGCCGTCCGCGTCCGCGCCAAGGCTCCCGGCAGCTGGAAGCAGGCACAGCCCGACGTCGAAAAACTGGCCAGCGAAATCCGCGGGATGGGCCTGGAAGCCACCGTTGTGGCCGGCTCGGCCCGCGAGGATGCCAGCATCTTTGTTCCCGGCTACTCCAAGGACGGCGCCGGCAAGGAATCGCCGCTGGGCACTGTCCAGCAGTCGTGGGTCCGGCAGAACGCGGCCGACGCCGTCTCCGGCTCGCTCACCGGCACCAACGTCACCCTGCTGTTCCTGACGCTCTGCGGAGCTGCGCTGCTGACCGGCGCCTCGACCGTGAGCTACATCCGCAAACGCAAGACTGAGGCAGGAACCCTGCGGGCCATGGGTTGGACCCAACGGCGGATCCGCAGCTGGGTGCTCGAGGAATTCGGCGTAGGCGCCGCCCTGCTCGCCGTCGCGGGAATCGTCCTGAGCATTGTGAGCTGGAGCCTGACGACGGTCATCGTGTCGGCATCGGTCCTCCTCCTGTACGCGGCCGCGGCCTTCTTCGCGGCGCAGCAGCTGCGCCACCGGGACGAAGTGGACCAGGAACCGCAGCATGATGAGCGCCTGATCCCGGTGGACTCCCCGCTGACCTTCGCCAACCGCCAGCTCAGCACCAACAAGTTCAACACGTTGTCGCTGGCCGTGGCAGTAGGTGTCTTTGGCGCCGCAGTGGGCGGACTGATCGCGCTCCTCATCGACATTCCCCGGGCTGCCGGCGCCAGCGCGCTCAGTGGACTCGCCGCTGCCAGCGTCGCCCTGCCAAGCATCCTCCTGGCGCTCTCGGGCGTGATCGTCGGACTCGTGCTGACCCTGGTCACCGGAAGGTTTGAGCTCAACGCCAAACGCCAGTACCTTGGCATCCTCGAGGCCATGGGCTGGAACCCGGACATGCTCCGCCAGGTCCGTTTGTTCGAAAACGCGCTTGTGGGCACGGTGGCCCTGCCGCTGGGCGTCCTGGGCGCGCTGGGCATCGGGCTCCTCCTTGCCCCGTATGCCGCCCTATGGGCCGGCGTCGCCGGCCTCGTGGCTGTACTTTGCTGGATACCGATTGCAACGAAAGTGGTCCAATGACAAACCAGACGAATGTTCACCGGAGCCGGAGGTCCGGCTCGGTTGAGGCGCCCCTGCAGACCCGTGCCAACACCATCGTCAAGGCCGCGGACCACGGGACCCCGCTGGAGCTGAGCGACATCACCATCCGCTACGGCGGCGGCAAGGGCGGGGCGGAAGCCGTCAGCGTCGTCGAAGGCTTCGACCTGACGCTCCACGCCGGCGAGATGCACTGCGTGGCCGGCCGAAGCGGCTCCGGCAAGACCAGCATCCTGACTGTGGGCGCGGGACTGACCCTGCCGACGTCGGGCCGTGTCTTCTGGGAGGGTGACTCCCTGGAAAGCATGGGCGACGACGAAATCGCCGACCGCCGCCGTGCCCTCATCGGTTACGTGGACCAGGGCGGCGCGCTGATCGACGGCATGAGCGCACTGGAAAACGTCCTGCTCCCCGCTGTGCCCGACGGCGAGGTGGAGCAGCGCCGCGACATGGCCAAGGACCTGCTGGACCTCGTGGGGCTGGGCCGCCGTATGCGGCACCGCCCGGCGCAGCTCTCCGGCGGTGAACGCCAGCGGGTGGCCATTGCCCGTGCGCTGATCCTGGGCACCCGCGTGCTGGTGGTGGACGAGCCGACGGCCAGCCTCGACAGGGCATCCGCGAACCGCATCATCAGCATCCTCAAAGACACCACCAATGACGGCATCGCAGTCCTGGTCGCTTCACACGACCACGAGCTGGTCCGCCTGAGCGATACGCTGACTGAACTCATCTAGCCCGTCCCTCCGCACCAAAGGTACCGTCCGAACGTGACTGCTCCAGAGAAAACCCCGTTCTACATCACCACGGCCATCACGTACCCCAACGGGGTGCCGCACATCGGCCACGCCTATGAATACATAGCCACCGATGCCATGGCGCGATTCAAGCGGCTGGACGGCTATGACGTGATGTTCCTGACGGGAACCGACGAGCACGGCATGAAGATCGCCCAGACTGCCGAAAAGGAAGGCATCACTCCCAAGGAGCTCGTGGACCGCAACGCTGAGGTCTACAAGGCGGCGCACGCCGCCCTGGGCATCACCTACAACCGTTTCATCCGTACCACGGACGAGGACCACTACGCGGCTTCGCAGGCGATCTGGAAGAAGATGGAAGCCAACGGCGACATCTACCTGTCCAAATACGAGGGCTGGTACTCGGTCCGCGACGAAGCTTTCTACGTCGAGGACGACACCGTGGTCAAGGACGACGGCGTGCGCTACTCGAAAGAGACGGACACCGAGGTGACCTGGACGGCGGAGGAGAGCTACTTCTTCCGGTTGTCCGCCTACCAGGACCGGCTCCTGGCCCTCTACCAGGCACGGCCTGAATTCGGTGCGCCGCAGTCCCGGTTCAACGAAGTCATCAGCTTCGTCAAGCGCGGGCTGGAGGACCTGTCCATCAGCCGCACCACGTTTGACTGGGGTGTCCCCGTTCCCGGCAACGACAAGCACGTGATGTACGTCTGGGTGGACGCCCTCACGAACTACCTCACCGGCGTGGGCTACCCTGATGTCGACTCGGAATCGTTCCGGAAGTTCTGGCCCGCGGACGTCCACATCATCGGCAAGGACATCTCGCGCTTCCACGCCATCTACTGGCCGGCCTTCCTGATGAGTGCCGGCCTCGAGCTGCCCAAGCGCGTCATGATCCACGGCTTCCTGCACAACAACGGCGTCAAGATGTCCAAGTCCCTCGGCAACGTGGTGGCACCCGCCGACTTCGTGGCGCAGTACGGCCTGGACCAGGTGCGCTTCTTCTTCCTCCGCGAGGTCCCGTTCGGAGCCGACGGCAGCTACAACCACGAGGCGATCGTGGGGCGCATGAACTCCGACCTGGCCAACAACTTCGGAAACCTGGCGCAACGGTCATTGTCCATGGTGGCCAAGAACTGCGAAGGCCGCGTGCCGGAGCCCGGGGACTTCACCGCTGCGGACACCGCCATCCTGGACCAGGCCAACGGGCTGCTCGAAGTGGCGAGGGCTGCCTTCGAGAAACAGGAGTTCAGCCGCGCCCTCGAAGCCATCTGGGCCGTACTGGGTGACACCAACGCCTACTTTGCCGACCAGGCGCCCTGGGTCCTGCGGAAGACCGACGTCGGACGCATGAACACAGTGCTGTACGTGACGCTGGAAGTGCTGCGGATTGTGGCCATCCTCACGCAGCCGGTCATGCCTGCCGCCACGGCGGCGCTTCTGGAGACACTGGGACAGCCCGACGGCGCGTCCCGGCAGTTCACCGCGCTCACCACACCGATTGCCCCAGGGACGGAACTGCCGGCGCCGGCCCCCGTTTTCCCCAAGTACGAGGAGCCTGCGGAGGCCTAGAGTACTATCCGTTCCGGGCCACTTGCTGCGGCCCGGAACCGGTACCCACCCGCTCGAAACAAGTAGTGCGCATCCGCGAAAGTGAGTACTGAGTACTGGAGACGCGCAAGTGCCCGGCTACGTAGCCTGAATCCGTAAGCGAACTGATGATTCACATCTGGGAGAACCGTCGCCCCGATGCCGTCTGTTTGCTGTTACCCGTCGTGTAGGGGCGGTCGCCGTTTTCCCCGTGTCTGATCAGTTTCGACCAGACAATGGACGGAGACGGAAATGAAACGGATCCTTGCCGCATTAGGTGTCACAAGCCTCGCAATCCTGGGTGCCTCAGCGACAGCAATCGCGTCGCCAGGGGAATCACCCGGCGGCGGTGAAATGATCACCATTTGTCACGCCACGGGCTCAAGCACCAACCCCTACGTGCCGATCACAATCAACCTCAATGGTCTCAATGGCCATGCGAATTCCAACCACCAGCTCGAGGAAGACATCATCCCGAAGAATAACGGGGACGTCATGCCACAGGGCAGCAACCTCGACAAGGTCGACATATGGAATGCCGGCTGCGTGGTCCCCGGTGAGGAGCCGAACGGCAACGGCGGCCACAAAATCACCATCTGCCACGCCACCGGGTCCGCCACCAACCCCTTCGTTGTGATCACCATTGACCTGAACGGGCTCAACGGCCATGCCAATGCCAACCACCAGCTCAGTGAGGACATCATTCCGCCCAACGATGGCAACATCGTGCCCGAAGGCCAGAACTGGACCGCGGAAGGACAGGCCACGTTCAACAACAACTGTGTCCCCACAACAGTGCCGCCTGTCGTTCCACCTGTGGTTCCGCCCGTAGTGCCGCCGACAGTCGTTCCGGGTGCCGGTAATCCCAGCGGGGCCGTCGTCGGGAAGCCGGCCGGTGCGGGTGCCGTGGTTGCCAACAATCCGGGGTTCAATGTCCAGACTGCAGTGGCAGGTTCCTCTGACGTTGCCCTTGCCCCCTGGGCCGGCGGGCTGGCCGTGATGCTGCTCGCAGCAGCGGCAGTTGCCGCCCGCAGGACGCTGCCGGCAAGTGGCCCGGCGTCCCCGCGCCGGAAGGAGTAGCTGAAGGAACCGAAGCCCGCAAGGGCCCTGCATGACACTCCGGCAGGCGCCGTGGCCGCAAGGGCACGGCGCCTGCCGCCCAGCCAGACAAATTCCGACACCCAAAGTGCGGGGGCACCGTGGTCCGTGACCACTCACCGGAATCAACGCCATCAGCTGAGGCAGGGGAACAGGCCACCCGGGTGCGGGGCGCCCGGCGGGGGAAGCTCTTCAGTGCCAGGAGCCTCGTTTTCGTGGCGCTTTGCGGCATCGTGGGCTATGTGGCTTTCGCCCTCGTTCCACTGCTTGCCGGACCGGGCGGCGGCTCCCCGGGAACAGTGACCGGGGTTGCGGAACCGCGGCCTTCCCCGGCGCCGTCCATGCCCTCACCCACGCCTCCGGTGGTCACCAGTGTCCCGGTTCCGGCCGGACCTCCGGCCGCGCCGCCCCAGAGGCTGGTGTACCCCGCGGCCGGGATCGACGTTGTGGTCCATCCTTTGGAGCCGAGCGGCGAGGACCAGGCCACGCAGACCATCGTTCCGCCCCCCACGATGGACGGCTACTGGCTGACCCCCTACGGGGTGCCGGGCGCGGGATCGGTCAACACCACCTACGTTGCGGGCCACAGCTGGCAGGACCAGGAGGCACCGTTCAACCGGCTCAGCACCAACGCGGCGCCGGGCGACCGGCTGACGGTGGCCACCGCCACCGGGGAAGTCGCCTACCGGGTGGACACGGTGACCACCTACGTTAAGTCGGGTCTGAAGGACAGCCCCATCTGGGAGGTGGTGCCCAACAGGCTGGTCCTGATCTCCTGCTACACCGACGACCTGTGGGGCACCAACGTGGTGGTGGTGGCCTCGCCGGAGCCTCCGAATGCACCGTCTCAATAGCTGAGACAGATTGTCCGGCATGCGGATCCCCTTAATATTCTTGGATCATGAGCGCATCCACCATTAATCTCGCTGTCATTCCCGGTGACGGCATTGGCCCCGAGGTCATTGCCGAGGCACTGAAGGTCCTGGAAAAGGCTGTCGCCGCTGAAGGCGTCGACTTGGAGCAGCACCATTACAAACTTGGCGCCGAGCACTGGCTTGCCACCGGCGAGACCCTTCCGGATGAGGTCCTTGAGGACCTGCGTACGCGCGACGCAATCCTTTTCGGCGCTGTGGGTGCAGCCCCCGGCGATACCCGGATTCCCTCCGGGATCATTGAGCGGGAGATGCTGCTCAAGCTCCGATTCAGCCTGGACCACTACGTCAACCTGCGGCCTTCCAGGCTCTTTGGCACCGTGGGCAGCCCGCTGGCCAACCCCGGTATCATCGATTTCATCGTCGTCCGCGAAGGGACAGAGGGGCCCTACGTCGGCAATGGCGGCACGCTGCGTGGCGGTACGCCCCATGAGGTGGCCACCGAGGTCTCGCTGAACACCGCCCACGGTGTGGAGCGGGTTGTCCGGGATGCCTTCCGCCGCGCCAGCGCCCGGGAGCGCAAGCACGTCACCCTCGTGCACAAGCACAACGTCCTGGTGTTTGCCGGCCACCTGTGGAAGCGGACCGTCGAGGCCGTGGCCCAGGAATTCCCGGAGGTTACCCACGACTACCTGCACGTCGACGCCGCCACGATTTTCATGGTCACCGACCCATCACGCTTTGATGTCATTGTCACGGACAACCTGTTCGGGGACATCCTGACGGACCTTGCCGCGGCCATCACCGGCGGCATCGGGCTGGCGGCTTCGGGCAACATCAACATGGACCGCACCGCCCCGTCCATGTTCGAACCCGTCCACGGTTCCGCCCCGGACATCGCCGGGCAGCAGAAGGCGGATCCCACCGCCGCCATCCTGTCAGCGGCCCTCCTGCTGGACCACCTCGGCTACACCGCGGCGGCCCGGAAGATCGAGGCGGCGGTCATCACCGACGTCGAAAACCGCGACGGCGGCCCCCGCACCACCAGTGCCATCGGGGATGCCATCGCCGCAGCGCTCTGAGCCTCCCTGCGGGGACGGGCCCTTGAGGCTCGGTTAACCGGCGTAAGCTAGTTTCGAATCACCAAATGCTGCCCTGGGGTTCAAAGATGAACCACGTCCACTGGCAGCCGATCGTGGAGGAACCATGACTCAGACTGCCCATGGCGTCGAATTCAACCAGCAGCCCTCGGCAACCCCGAAGTCCGCTGAAGAGCGTGCAGCCATCCTGGCGAACCCAGGATTCGGCAACTACTTCACCGACCACACCGCCATCGTCGACTACAGCGTTGACGAGCACGGCGAGGGTGGCTGGCATGACCCCCGGGTCGAGGCCTACGGACCCATCTCGCTGGACCCTTCCGCTGCAGTGCTGCACTATGGCCAGGAGATCTTCGAGGGCCTCAAGGCCTACCGCCATGCCGACGGCTCCATCTGGACCTTCCGTCCGGAGGCCAACGCCGCCCGTCTCAACAAGTCGGCCCGCCGGCTGGCTCTGCCCGAGCTCCCGGCGGAGTACTTCCTCGGAGCCATCCGTGAGCTGGTTGCGGCGGACAAGGAATGGGTACCCTCCGGCGATGGTGAGGCCCTGTACCTGCGCCCGTTCATGATCGCCACCGAGGCGTTCCTGGGTGTCCGGGCAGCGCGCGAGGTGTCGTTCCGCGTCATCGCTTCGCCCGCCGGCAACTACTTCGGCGGCGAACTGAAGCCGGTCTCCATCTGGATCTCCCGCGAATACGCCCGCGCAGGCCGCGGCGGCACCGGAGCGGCAAAGTGCGGCGGCAACTACGCCGCTTCGCTCATTGCCCAGCAGGAGGCGGAGGCCAACGGCTGCAAGCAGGTGCTGTTCCTGGACCAGTTCAATGACAACGCCATTGAAGAGCTTGGCGGCATGAACGTCTTCTTCGTGATGAAGGACGGCTCGCTCGTCACTCCTGCACTGACCGGCACCATCCTGGAAGGCGTCACCAGGATGTCCGTCATCCAGGTGGCCAAGGACATGGGACGTGAAGTCTCAGAGCGCAAGATCACCCTGGATGAATGGCGCGACGGCGTGGCCTCCGGCGAGATCACCGAGGTCTTCGCGTGCGGCACGGCCGCCGTGATAACCCCCATCGGTGTGCTCAAGGACGCCACCGAGTTCATCGGTTCCGAGGACGCCAAGGCGGGGGAGACCACCATGGCCATCCGCGAACAGCTCCTGGGCATCCAGACCGGCACCGTCCCGGACACCCACGGCTGGCTGACCCGCCTGGCCTGACCGCGTCGATCCCTGCCCGACCACAACGCGGGGTCACTTACGGCCCTTTCCCGCCACGGGAATGGGCCGTAAGTGACCCCGCGTTGCTGTTGTGAGGCGCGTTTTTGTTCGGAGGCACACCCGCGCTTGGCGTCCGGCAGCGG
>DATFAE010000180.1:0-2355 GCA_035254945.1 Arthrobacter sp.
GGGCGGGAGGCCAGGAACGTGGAGTAGTGGTCGCCGCCGGGGTGCGGGGCGCGGTCGATCGCGTGTGAGTCCTCGGCGTGGACGATCATGAGCGAGTCGAAGGACTTGAGCTCGGCCATGTCCTCCTCCATCTCGTCCGCTTCCAGGTGCGGGAATTCGTCCACGCCTGAGTGCAGCAGGAAGCACTTGAAGCCGAACACGCCCTCGTCGTGGAGCGGGCGGAGGTCAGCCTTGTTGCCGGGGATGGCGCCGCCCCAGAATCCGACGTCCACAAACGCCTGGTCCTCGGCCACCTCGCGCTTGAGCTTCAGGCCGTCGACGTTGGTGGTGGGCGGGATGGAGTTCAGCGGCATGTCGATGATGGTGGTGACGCCTCCGGCCGCGGCGGCCCGGGTGGCGGAGGCGAAGCCCTCCCATTCGGTGCGTCCGGGCTCGTTGACGTGGACGTGGGTGTCCACCAGCCCGGGGAGCAGGGTCTCGTCGTCGGCGAGTTCAACGACTTCGGCGCCGGACAGGCCGTTGCCGAGCGGTTCGATCGCAACGATCTTGCCGCCGCGCACGCCCACCTCGCGCGGTGCGATGCCGGCGGTGGTGAGGATGCGCTGGCCCCGGATTACCAGGTCTAAGCGTTCTTCAGACATTCAGGGGCTCCTTTGTGCCGGTGCCATCCGCCGGAGCCGGGTTGGCCAGCTCCTGGAGGATGTTCTTTCCCAATTGTTCAAGCAGGGAGCCTGCTTCAGCTATACATATATCTACCTTGGGCTCCAGGGCAGTCAGCGGGTAGACCTGCCGGAAACCCGAATCCCGCTGCTGCTCCGGGGTCAGCGTGGTGCGCCCGCAGACAGCCACTACGGGAATGCCCGCCGCGGCAGCTGCACGGGCCACTCCCATGGGCGTTTTGCCCAGCAGGCTCTGCTCGTCCAGGCTGCCTTCGCCGGTGATCACCAGGTCTGCTCCCGCCAGGCGGTTGGCCAGCTGGGTGAATTCAAGCACGACGTCGATGCCCGGCCGGCGCGTGGCGGCAAGGACGGCGATGGCGGCATAGCCCACTCCGCCGGCCGCCCCGGCTCCCGGAGCCTCGGCCGCGCGCTCGGCGCGGAATCCGATTTCCCTGGCCAGGACTTCGACAAACCTGGCCAGGGCGGTGTCGAGCAGATCGACATCCTGTGGTGCGGCGCCTTTTTGCGGGCCGAAAACCGCCGCGGCGCCCTGGGGGCCCAACAGGGGGTTGTCGACGTCGGACGCCAGCACAAAGCGGGTTTCCACCAGGCGGGGTTCAAAGCCGGTGAAGTCGATGCGGTGCAGGTTGGCCAGCGCGGCACCTCCGGGCGGCAGTTCGTTGCCCGTGGCGTCCATGAACCTGGCGCCGAGTCCCTGCAGGAGCCCGGCGCCGCCGTCGGTATTGGCGCTGCCGCCCACGCCCAGGATGATCCGGCGGCAGCCGGCATCCAGTGCTGCGCGGATCAGCTGGCCGGTTCCCAGGCTGGTTGCCGTGGTGGCGCTGGCTGAGTCGGGCTGCCCGCCGCGCTGTACCTGCGGGACGAGGGCCAGGCCCGAGGCCGCCGCCATCTCGATGACGGCCTCGTGGCCGCGGACGGCGAAGTCCGCCTCGATCGGCTGGCCGGTGGGCCCGCTGACCGTGGCGCTCTGCCGGGTGAAGCCCGAGCCGACGGCAGCATCCAGGGTGCCTTCGCCGCCGTCGGCTACGGGAATCCGGACGATGTCCAGGTTGCTGCCGGAAGCCAGTTGCAGTCCCTTTTCAAGGTGCCTGCAGACTTCGGGCGCGGAGAGGGATCCCTTGAACTTGTCCGGTGCGATCACGATCCGCATGTTAGGCCTGCAGGGCCAGGATGGCGGTGGGGGCGTCGGCGGGGGTCTCGGCCAGTTCCTCGAACTCGTTGATGGCGTTGATTTCCACACCCATGGAGATGTTGGTGATCTTTTCCAGGATCACTTCCACCACCACGGGCACCTGGAATTCGCCCATCAGGGCTTTGGCCTTGTCGAACGCGGCGGCGAGGTCGTTGGGGTCCTCCACCCGGACGGCCTTGCAGCCCAGGCCCTCGGCCACCTTGACGTGGTCCACGCCGTAGCCGTTGGTCTCGGGGCTGTTGATGTTCTCGAACGCCAGGGACACGTTCTGTTCCATCTCGAAGCCGCGCTGCGACTGGCGGATCAGGCCCAGGTAGGAGTTGTTCACCACCACGTGGATGTACGGCAGGTTGAACTGCGCGCCCACTGCCAGTTCCTCGATCATGAACTGGAAGTCGTAGTCACCGGACAGGGCAACCACGGTCTCGTCCGGCTTGCCGCGGACCACGCCCAGGGCGGCCGGGGCGGTCCAGCCCAGAGGGC
>DATFAE010000181.1:0-7284 GCA_035254945.1 Arthrobacter sp.
AGAGTCTTGAGCTGCTCTACATCCGCGCCCCATACAGCCATCAGTATTCTCCTTAGTCTTGGATCCGATCCAGGTCGGCATCCCCAGCGGCCCCCGGCTTGTCCGGAAGATCCATTACCCAGAACCTATCCCGCCCCCAAAACACTGTCGATGGGGACCGCTGCCCATGCACCACTGCCCATCGGCAGGAAATTAACCTGCCCGGGTCAGTGCGCCGAGACGCGGTTCCGGCTCCACCAGGCGAAGGAAAGTCCGCCCAGTCCCACCAGCACGACGCCGGCCATGATCGTCACAAGCCCCGTGCCGACGCCCGGGTCATCGCCGTCGGAGACGGCCGCCGCCTGCGTGGGCTTGGCCGACTTGGTGATCGGCTTGTTCCAGTTGGATTCGGTCGAGGGGCTTGCCGTTGTCGGCGTGGGGCTGGGGGAAGCAGTGGTTGGCTCTGCTGTGGCCGGCTCTTCAACGGTTGCGCTTGGTTCGGGCGCGAGGGTCGGCTCGGGGGCAGGTGCCACCGGCACCTGTTTGGCGGGTGGCTCGGGGACTGCCGGCTGGGCCGGCCCCGGTTCCTGCGTGGGCTTGGGATCCGGCTTCCCCTGGTCTCCGCCGGGTCCGGCCGTGACCGGGTTGCACGGCTCCGCGCACACGGTCGGTGTGGGATCGGCCGTCGGCGATTCCGCATATGCCGCCCCCACCGCACCAAGGCCGACTGCCAGCGCCACGCCAACGGCCGCGAGGGTCGCTGGAACGGCGCGAAGCACTGGGGAGGATCGGATCATCGTTACCTTTTCGACAGCGCGCGGCACCCCCTCCGCGGCAACTAGTGTTCCCGGTAGTCTGCTACAACACGCCGCGGGGCCGCAAATCCCCGCGATCCCCGTCCCCCAACGTATAAGCCCGCGCTAATGCCTGTTTTCCGGCGGCAAAGCGCGGCGAAACTGCCGCTCGTATCAGTGGGCGGAGACCCGGTTCCGGCCCCACCAGGCGAAGGCCAGGCCGCCGAGTCCCATCAGCAGCACCCCCACAAAAATGGTCACCAGCCCCGGATCCCCGAGGCCGGGGCCATCGCCCGTGGAGGCGGCGGCGGCCTGCGTTGGTTTGGCGGACTTGGTAATCGGCTGGTTCCAGTTCGATTCTGTGGAGGCTGCTGAGGTGGATGCAGCTGTGGCGGGGACACTGGTGGTGGCCTCAGCCGGGGGCGTCTCTTCGACGGCGGCGTCGCCCGGCTCCGGGGCAAGGGCGGGATCCGGCGCGGGGGCGGGTTCCGCGGGCAGCGGCGGCGCGGGAGGTGCGGGGGCCGGGGCGGAGGGTTCCTGCGAGGTCGGTTCCGGGCGGGGAGTGCGTGGATTCTCCGGGTCCGGTCCGGACTGGCCCGGGAGGCAGATCAGTACGCAGGTGGGTGTTGGGTCGGACGTTTCAGCGTTCGCAGGCGGCACTGCCCAGAGGCCTGCCGACAGCGCCAAAACAGCCGCTCCCGCCGTCGCTGGCATGGCACGGAGTACGGACGGCAATCGTTTCATGGATACCTTAATTAGTCCCTGTTTTCCGGGGGCAGGGCGATCTGGAGTTTGCGTGCCTTGCCGCGTCCCACGATGTAGCCGCGGCCCGGAATAAACTCCGGACTGACACGGCCGAGAGGGGTGTTGAGCAAGCTGTCACCTTCAATGTCGCCCGGATTGACGAGCAGGCCCCTGCGCCCGGATTTGAAGGGCTGCGACAGTGACCAGGCCGAGGACCACGTGGACGTTTCGGACTCCCCGATGACCCACTGGTCGGCCTTGATGGACGCCGTCACAAGCTGCGACACGCCGGATTCGGCCAGCGTGTCCGTGAACTCGGTCAGGCCCTCTATGAAGATCGCCAGCTTCCCGGGGTTTCCGGAGGAGTGCTCAGTCAGGTCTTCCACGATTTCGGCCAGATCGTCCGCCCCCACGACGGAGCGGTTCCAGATGGGCAGCGACGCCACGGCGGAGCGCCGGGAGCCGATGTAGACCAGTTCGGTGTCCGGGTTGGAACGCCGGAGCGCGTAGGCCAGCGTCACCAGGGCCACGGTCCGGCCGGAACCGGGAGGTCCGGAGAGGAGGAGCGGGCCCTTGGCCATGATTTCGGCCGGCTGGAGCGTTTCGTCGTCGACGCCGATGACAGGCAGGCCGGGGCTGCCGGCGGGCAGCACGTCCAGGTCCACCTGCTCCGGGAGCCGTTCGATCTTCGGAGCCCTGCCCAGGCCCTGCCGCAGCATGGCTTCGCTGAGCTTGTGGACTTCGCGGGCCTGCAGGGCCAGGTTGGAGTCGCCACCGAGCACGGCGAGCTGGACCTCATGGCCGCCCAGCAGGCCGCGTCCTGGCGGTGAGGTGCTGCTGAGGACATCCCTCGGGACATCCATCGACAGGTAGTCGTCCTCGGAGGAGAGCCTCAGGACCAGCCTGCGCTGGATGGACGCGAGCAGCGAGGTCGGTACTGCGTTGGGACGGTCACCGGCGACTATCAGGTGGATGCCCAGCGGCCGGCCATCGGTGGCGAGCTGCAGGAAGATGTCCCACAGTGCCGAGAGGCGGCTGTACTCGTACGTCTCGCGGAAGGCACCAATTCCGTCCACCAGGACAAAGATCCGCTTCTCGTCCGGCCTGCCAGCGAGCTTCCGGTATTCCACGATGGTGGATGCCCGGACCTCGGAGAACCGGGCGGAACGTTCGTCGGCGATGTCCCGGAGCAGGCGCAACAGCCGGCCGACGCGTTCCACGTCGTCGCCGCTGATGACCTCGCCGACGTGCGGGAGCTCTTCGAGCATCTTCAGCCCCGATGATCCGCAGTCGATCCCGTAGACGTGGACGGGCCCGCCGCGCGGGGTGACGGCGGCGGCGATGGCGATGCCGCGCAGGGCAGCCGACTTGCCGGAGCCGCCCGTGCCGTAGATGGCCATGTTGCCGTCTTTGTCCGGTTCGTAGAAGACAGTGGGCTGGTCCTGGCGGGCGGGGTCGTCCGCCACGCCGAGCAGCAGCCGCTCGTCGGTCCGGGGGTTCGGGAGCTTGGAGAAGTCGTAGGTCGTGGCCAGTTCGTCCAGCCAGGGCTTCCGCGGCGGGCGGATGGCCAGCGACTCTGCGGCCCTGACAATGTTCGCTGTCATCCGGGCGATGTCGTTGGGGCCGGCGGGTTCTTCCCGGACAGGCTTTTCGGGGGCTGGGATGTCCCACGCCGGGCCTGATCCAAAGGCCATCTCCACGATGTCGATCTGCGGACGCTGCGGCTTTTCGCTGGTCCAGCCGCCGGCGTAGCCGGTCTGGAATCCCTGGATCCGGCCTGGTCCGGTCTTGGCGGCGCCACGGCCGGGGATAGCCGGGTCGAAGTACGCTGCATCGGGCACGCCGAGGATGTCCGAGGCGTCGTCCTCGTCGGCCATGCGCAAGGCCACACGGAGGTTGGTGTTGGCCCGCAGGCTGTCCTTGATCACGCCGGCCGGGCGCTGCGTTGCCAGGATCAGATGCAGGCCGAGGGACCGCCCGCGGGCTGCGACGTCCACCACGCCATCGACGAATTCGGGAACTTCGGTGGCCAGTGCGGCGAACTCGTCCACGATGATGATCAGGTACGGAGGAGCGTCGGGGTCGGCTTCACGCTGGAGGGCCAGCAGGTCCTTGGCCTTTTTCCGGTTCAGGAGGTGTTCGCGGTAGTGGAGCTCGGCCCGGAGGGACGTCAGGGCGCGCCGCACCAGGTGCTGGGAGAGGTCCGTGACCAGGCCCACTGTGTGCGGGAGGTGAAGGCAGTCAGCGAAGGCCGCGCCGCCCTTGTAGTCCACAAACAGGAAGCTCACCCGGTCCGGACTGTAGGCCGCGGCCATGCCCATGACCCAGGACTGCAGGAACTCGGACTTGCCGGCACCGGTGGTGCCGCCCACCAGGGCGTGCGGGCCCTCGTTCTTCAGGTCCAGGTAGAGGGGTTCAATGCCTTTGGACCCGACGAGGGCGCGGAGGGTTCCGTTGTCCTTGCGGTTGGCGACAGCTGTGGCGTGGACGGAGTTGTTCTCTGTCCACCGCTCCGCGACAGCCTGCGGGTTGTCCAGGAAGTCCTTGCCGATGAGGGTGGCGTAGGAGACGGCCCGCGGCAGGTCGGAGTCGTCACTGATCGGCTTGCCAACGTCAACTACCGGGGAAAGCATCCGGGCCAGCTGGCCCGCGAGGTCTGCGTCCAGGCTTTCGCAGCTCACCGGGTAGGTGTGGCGGCCCAGCCTGACCTGGCCGGTGGTGGTTCCGTGGTCGCCGTCGACCACCATGAAGTCGCGGCAGGCGGCCGGAAGCGACTGGATGTCGGTTGCCACCCACATCACGTGGACGCCGGAATCAGGGCCCCGCTCCGCGAGCCGGGTCAGGCGGCCACGGTCTACGGGGGCGTCGTCCTCCACGATGACCAGCACAGCCGGCAGCACCGGGGCCGGGATCTCAATCTTGGCGGGGTCGATCTCCGGGCGAAGGTCCGGGCCGGAGCGTCCGGCGGCCGCTTCCCTGGCGTCAAGCAGGTCTTCCAGTCTTGCCAGGAGGGACGATCCGCTGGCGGAGCCGGCGGCCAGGTGGTCCCCGCTGAGCGGGCTGTGGCCCGAACCGACGTGGGGAAGCCACTGCAGCCAGTTCCAGCGTTCCCTGGAATGTGCGGAGGTGATGGCCGTGACCACGGCCTCCGCGGGGGAATGGAGCCCCACGAGCTGCAGGACCATGCCACGCGCCACGTCGTCAACGAGGCCCCGGGCCCCTGCCACGCCGAATGACCCTGCGGTCCGCAGCTGCGAAACAACAGGCACGCCTTCGATGTCCCTGAACTGCTTCAGGCAGTCCTGGATCTCGCGCATGAATTCAACTTCGGTCTCGTTGTTTGAAGGTTCTTCGAAAGTGATGCGTGACGGCGCCGTCCCGAGGCCGAACCGCAGGCCCAGGAAGCCCTTGTGCTCCGGCCGGTGGGTCCAAAGCAGCGGACCCAGCTTGTAGATGGAGTCCACGGTATCGCTGACCGAGGGCGCTTCCTGGAGCCTGACTGCGCGTTCAACATGCTGGAGCTCGGTGATGTCCTGCCGGAACGCGGCCATGGAGGCCCGGAACTGTTTGAGCTGTTCCTTCTGCTGCCGCCTGGTCTGCATGCGCTGGTCCACGAAATGTCCCACGATGAACAATGGCATCATCGCCATGAACACCACTGAAATCATGTTGCCGGTGATGGCGAACATGATGCCACCCATCATCAGCGGCACCACCAGCATGATGTAGGGGAAGGGATGGTTTTCCGGCCGCTTGGGACCGGCCGGCAGCACGCGTTTGGGCGCGTCGAAGCGCGGAACCACCCGCGGGGAACGGTTGAAATCGACCAGGGGCGACGTCGGTGCGGCCGCGTGGTTGCGGCCCAGCGGCACCACCGTCACGGTGGTCTCCCCGAGGGTCACCGTGTCCGAGGAGTTCAGCGTGGCCCGCGTCACCGGCAGGCCGTCCATCAGCAGGCCGTTGGCCGAGTTGGTGTCCACGATCTCGATGCTCTCGCCCACGGTGATGCGGGCGTGGCGTTTGGATGTCAGGGGGTCGGAGAGCCGGACATCCACGTCCCGGTCGCGCCCGATGTAGCTGGTGCCGGCGGGAAGCGAGAACTCCTGGCCGACGTCGGGGCCCGACAGGACCCGCAGCGTCGCGGCGGCGGGGCCGCGGCTGGCGCCGGACACGTCAAAGTGCTCGCTGACCTGTGTCAGGGACACCACGGACCCCGGCCGCAGGCCGGATTCGAGGAGGTTGTCCGTGCGGGTCAGGACATTGCCGCGCATCCCGCCGGCCACAAAGGCCTCATCGATCCGGAGTGAGAGGTTATCCGGCGCCGGAGTCCCCTTCCGGTCAGGATCGGCGGCCCAGAGCTGGGTGGCGATGTCCGACACTGTTGCCAGGCCGTCCACGGTGACCGCGAGATCCTTGGTCTCCGCCGGGTCCCGGCGGAGCGTCAGCCGGATTCTCATCCTTCGTCCACACCCCTCATTTTTTCAAGCAGATACAGGTCTTCAGGGGTCACAAGATGGGATGTTACGGCGTGCTCCACGAGCCTGGCGCGCCGGTTGGTGGCTAGCTTCCCGCCGCCGCCGCGCAGGCCCACAACGCCCACCCGGTCCAGCTTGTCGCATACGTTGTCCAGTTTTCGGTTGAACCGTGTGAGGGCCCAGCCCAGGGTCTTGGCGGCGGCCGCCGAGGACGGGATGGCGCTGAAGCCTGTTCCCTCGCGGCGGAGCATCGGCTCGGCGAGGGCCACAATCAGGGCCTTCTGGGAATCGGTGAAGACCACCGGCCCGATGGTGGTGTCTCCGTTGCTGTCCTCGTCGCGCGCTTCCTGCCGGAAGGACGGCGTTTTAAGGTGGACGGCGAATTCGTACGTCGTGGGGCCGGCCGTGAAGATGATGTTGGTATGGCTGAAGACCAG
The DNA here is from genome assembly GCA_035254945.1 of Arthrobacter sp. GTDB lineage: Bacteria > Actinomycetota > Actinomycetes > Actinomycetales > Micrococcaceae > Arthrobacter. Next base: position 6,430 of record DATFAE010000181.1, read on the forward strand.
GGGTATGCGGGCTCCCGGCGAGAGCCACGCCTGCATGCCGCCGGATCCGTCTGCCACCGTGGCCGAGAGCATGCTGCCCACGTTGCTGAGCCACCAGATGCCGTCATAGCGGGCCACCTGCAGGAACTGCCGGTGCAGGTACGGGTTGTCGTCCACTTCAAGGTCGCCTTCGCGGCCGATGTTGAAAACGTCCTCATCCGACGGTTCGTACCACTCGCCACAGAAATCTATTGCTAGATCCCCCATTTTCCGTGCCTCCTCAGTGAGCCGTGTGTTTTTGTCATATTCCGGCTAGTCATCCAGGCAGGCGATGGAGTCCGGGCTTTCCGGCGAAGCGCTGCCGTCGGCCCGTACCAGGATCACCTCAAGGCAAACGGGCGGTTCAACGAGACCGGAAACAAAGGTCTGCGTGCTGGCTGTGGTTTCGAACGCACCGTCCGCCTTGGCTGATTTGGAACGGTACTTGTACGTGTCGCCCTCTTTGGGCTGCGGGTTTGTCCACGAGAAGACAATGATGTTTCGGTCCTCGGGCGTTCGTGCCGCCGAGAGGCCTTCAACGCTGGGGACAGAGCCATTGTCCAGGGGGTCCGGGGGCGGCGAGCTGACCTCGTCAGACTTGACGACTTTCGGCGCCGGCACCGAGGTCGCCAGGATAATTCCCACAATCACCGCCAGGACAAGCACGACGGCACCCGAAACAGCCAGCCAAAGGTTCCGTGCACTGTGGTCCGGGCCGGCCTCCAGGACAGGTTCTTCGGTTCGGACCGGACGGCTGACAGTTGCGTCGAGCTCCGGTTCACGACGGCGGGGTGCCATGGGAGCGGACTGCCCGCCGGTGCCTGCGGGTCCGGCGGG
>DATFAE010000182.1:0-26679 GCA_035254945.1 Arthrobacter sp.
AGTGGAAGGCCATCACGGCCTCTTCATTGGCGGCATTGAAAACGGCGGGGTAGGTACTGCCCTGCCTGGCAGCGTCCTTGGCAAGGCCGACGGCCGGGAACGCGTCGCCGTCGAGCGGTTCAAAGGTCCAGCTGGTGGCCCGGGTCCAGTCGCACGGCCGGGCCGCCTTCGGGACGCGGTCCGGCCAACCCAGCCCGAGGGCAATCGGCAGGCGCATGTCCGGCGGCGACGCCTGGGCGATGATGGAGCCGTCCACGAACTGCACCATGGAATGGACCACGGACTGCGGGTGGACCACCACATCGATGCGGTCCAGGGGGATGTCGAACAACAGGTGCGCCTCGATCACTTCAAGGCCCTTGTTCACCAGGCTGGCGGAGTTGGTGGTGACCATCAGCCCCATGTCCCAGGTGGGGTGCGCCAGGGCTTCCTGCGGGGAGACGTCGTGAAGCTCCTCGCGGGTCCTGCCGCGGAAGGGGCCGCCGGAGGCTGTCAGGATGAGCCGGTCCACCTCGGCAGCGGTCCCCGAGCGCAGGCATTGCGCAATGGCCGAATGCTCGGAATCCACCGGCACGATCTGGCCTTCCCGGGCGGCGGCCTTCACCAGGGCGCCGCCGACGATCAGCGACTCCTTGTTGGCGAGCGCCAGTGTGGCGCCGGACTTCAGCGCCGCCAGCGTGGGTGCCAGGCCGATGGAGCCGGTGATGCCGTTGAGCACGATGTCCGCGTTGATCTCCGCAATCCTGGTGGATGCGTCCGGGCCGGTGATGATCTCCGGGCGGTAGCCGGTCACCCCGGCCGCGCGGGCGGCGTCGTCGATCATTTCCTGCAGGGCGGTGGCATCCCCGCTGGCCGTACCCACGGCCTTGGCCTTCGTATGGACGGCCTGGCGGGCAAGGAGCTCCAGGTTGCCGCCCCCTGCACTGAGTGCCACAACCTCGAACAGGTGCGGGGCGCCGTCGACGACGTCAATCGCCTGGGTGCCGATGGAACCGGTGGATCCGAGGATGACGATTCTGCGAGGCTGCATTGCTTAAGTATCCCGCACCGGCACGGTGAGCCAATTCAGCGTGGCGTCCACCCCGTGGGCCCTTGCGCCCGCACTCTCTGTGGCGACGGCGGGAACTGCGGGCGTAACGTGGACACCGTGGACTGGGTTTACTGGTTCGATGCACCGGAGTACGAATTCGCCCGGCAAGTGCTGCAACGCGGCGTCGCAGCGCTCTTCCTTGTTGCGTTTCTCTCCTCCTTCAACCAGTTCCCGGCCTTGCTGGGCGAGCGCGGGCTGCTGCCGGTTCCCGACTACCTCGAGGGATTCAGTGCCCGGAGGCGGCCCACGCTGTTCCGCTGGCGCTACTCGGACCGGCTGCTGCGCGCGGTGTGCGCCGTGGGAATGGCCATCGCCGCCCTCCTGGTGGCCGGGCTCCCCCAGCTCGGCCCGCCGTGGCTGCCGCTGATCGCGTTCCTGGCCCTGTGGCTGCTGTATATGTCCGTCGTCAATGTGGGCCAGACGTTTTACGGCTTCGGCTGGGAGATGCTGCTCCTGGAGGCCGGCTTCACCGTGGCCTTCCTGGGATCGGACCAGACCGACCCGCCACGCACCATCATGATCCTGGTGGCCTGGCTGGTGTTCCGCCTGGAGTTCGGGGCGGGGATGATCAAGATCCGCGGCGGCCGCGAGTGGCGCGACCTGACTGCGCTGTACTACCACCACGAGACCCAGCCGATGCCCGGCCCGCTGAGCCGGCAGGCGCATTTGCTGCCCAGGTGGTTCCATCGGCTGGAGGTCCTGGGGAACCACTTCGCGCAGCTCGTGGTGCCGTTTTTCCTTTTCGCTCCGCAGCCCGTGGCCAGCGCCGCCGCCGGGATCATCATCTTTACGCAGCTGTGGCTCGTGGCCAGCGGCAACTTCGCCTGGCTGAACTGGATTGCCATTGTGCTGGCCTTCGCCGCCGTCAGCGACCCCGCTGCCCACGCGGTCCTGCCTTTCCTGCCGCTGGACTGGCACGCCGGGGCGGCGGGCGGGGTTGGGACTGCGGGCCAGACTCCGGTGTGGTGGCTGGCCATCACCCTCGCCGCGACGCTCCTGCTGGTGGTGTTGAGTTATTGGCCCGTCCGCAACCTGTTCTCCAGGCGGCAGCTGATGAACGCGAGCTTCAACCGTTGGCAGCTCGTCAACACGTACGGCGCGTTCGGCACGGTCACCAAACAGCGGATCGAGATAGTGGTGGAGGGGACTGCGGGTGAGGATCCGGACGACTCCGCCGACTGGCAGGAGTACGGCTTCAAGGGCAAGCCCGGAGAGGTGCGCCGGCTTCCCCGCCAGTGGGCACCCTACCACCTCCGGCTGGACTGGCTGATGTGGTTCCTTCCGCTCCGGTCAGTGCATGAGGAATGGTTTTATGCCTTCCTCGCCAAGCTCCTGGAAGCTGACCCCCGGCTCCTGCGGCTGCTCCGCTTTGATCCGTTCGACGGCGGCCGCCCGCGGTGGGTGCGCGCCCGCAGCTACCTGTACCGCTTCTCCACCAGGGCAGAGTTCCGCGAAACCGGGGAACGCTGGGTCCGGACGCCGCTTTATGAGGCCATTCCGCCGCTGTCGCTTCGCCGGACGCCGGGACACCGGCCGGCCGGCTAGGGCCTGGCCTCCCTGGCCGGCTGGGCTAGCTGTGGATCCCGGCCCTGCGGATGGTGGCCTCGGCATGCTTGAGGATGGGGCCGTCGATCATCCTGCCGTTGTACTGGAACACGCCTGACCCGGCGGAGGCGGCCGCCTGCAGCAGCTCCGTGGCGGCTGAGACGTCGGCCTCGGACGGGGCATAGGCGCCCCGGACAACAGCCGCCTGGGTAGGGTGGATGCAGGCCTTGGAACTGAACCCGGATGCCACGGCATCGGCGGCCTCCACGGCGAGCCCTTCCAGGTCCGGGATGTTGACGTACACGGCGTCCACAGCGGCCTTTCCGAACGCCCCGGCGGCCAGAAGGACAGCGGAGCGGGCGTGCAGGGCCACGGCGCGGTACCCGCCGTCGTCCTTCCTGCTGGACGTGCCGCCCAGGGAGGCGAGCAGGTCCTCGGCACCCCACATCAGCGCCACAACATTGGGCGCCGCGGCGATGGCCGGCGCGTTCAGGACGCCGGCGGCCGTTTCGCAGAGTGCTATCACGTGGAAGTCCTCCAGCGCGGTGAGCTGTTCGGCGCTCTCCGCCTTGGCCAGCATCACCGTGCGGTACGGCGTGTGCGCCAGGCAGTGCAGATCCCTCTCAAACTCTTCCGAGCCGGCGGGATTGATCCGGACAATGGTCCGGCTCGGGTCCAGTTCGGGGCCCTCCCCGGCGGCCCCGAGCTGGGCGAGGATGGCGCCGCGGGCCCTTTGCTTGTCCGCGGGCGCCACCGCGTCCTCAAGGTCGAGTATGACGGCATCCGCACGCTCGGAGGCTTTCTGGAAGCGCTCGGGCCGGTCTGCAGGGCAAAAGAGGAGGGCTGGCCCCATCACAAAGGTCATACAGCCATTGTCCCCTTTTGGCCTCCGGTTTGCTGCCCGGCATGAGCCTCACGCGTCCACATCAGACAGCTCCGCGTGGCCAGCGCCACCACCGTCCCGTCCTGGTTCCGGCCGGTGTGCTGCATGGCCACAATCCCCTGGCCGGGCCGGGAGCCTGACAGCCGCTTCCCGGTGATGACGGTTTCGGTGTACAAAGTGTCCCCGTGGTAGAGCGGGTGCGGGAAGGACACATCGGTCAGGCCAAGCTGGGCGATGATGGTGCCCTGGGTCAGTTGCGACACCGACTGCCCCACCATGGTGGACAGCGTGAACATCGAATTGACCAGCCGCTGGCCGAACGGCTGCCCTGCGCTCCACGCGGCATCAAGATGCAGGGCCTGGGTGTTCATGGTCAGGGTGGTGAACAGGACATTGTCCGTTTCCGTCACGGTGCGTCCGGGTCGGTGCGCGTAGAGCACGCCCTCTTCCAGTTCGTCGAAGTACAGGCCGCGCTGTTCAATGACCCGCTGTTCATTGACCCGCTGTTCACCGGCACGTTGGTTCTCATCCGTCATACGGTGAGTTCCTGGTCCTCTTCGAAGAGTTCGGCGCCGGTGGCCGCGGCCACTTCCTCGACGGTCACGTTGGGGGCGAGCTCGCGCAGGACAAGCCGGGAGGACCCGCCGTCGGTGACGACGTCGATCACGGCGAGGTCGGTGATGATCCTGTCCACGCAGGCTTTGCCGGTCAGCGGCAGCGAGCACTGCTCAACGATTTTGGGGCGGCCGTTGCGGTCCACGTGTTCCATCATCACGATCACCTTTTTAGCGCCGAAGACCAGGTCCATGGCCCCGCCCATGCCTTTGACCATCTTGCCCGGGATCATCCAGTTGGCGAGGTCGCCGTTCTGCGCAACTTCCATCGCGCCCAGCACGGCGACGTCAACGTGGCCCCCGCGGATCATGCCGAACGACGTGGCTGAATCGAAGAAGGCGGCGCCCTTGTTGACGGTGACGGTTTCCTTGCCCGCGTTGATGAGGTCGGGATCGACGGCATCCTCGGTGGGGTACGGTCCCACGCCCAGGATCCCGTTCTCCGAATGCAGCACCACTTCCACGCCGGCCGGGATGTAGTTGGGGATGAGTGTGGGCATGCCGATGCCCAAGTTGACGTACTGCCCGTTGCTGAGCTCGCGCGCCACCCGGGCGGCCAGTTCGTTGCGGGTCCATCCCTTGGTCTCGGGATTGGTGCCTTCCGGATGGCCGACGGCGGCGCGCCGGTATTCGGGACGGACGGCTTCGGGGCGGGGAGGCGCTCCCTGCGGGCTGTTGGACTCCATGGCTACGCTCCTGCCTGTGCTGTTGCCTTTTCGGATCCGGCCGGCGCGGTGAGGGCCACCGTCCGCTTCTCGATCCGCTTTTCACCGGCGGGAACAACCACCACCCGCTGGACGAAGATGCCCGGGGTGTGGACGTGTTCAGGGTCCAGCTCCCCCGGTTCCACCAGTTCCTCCACCTCGGCGATGGTGATCCTGCCGGCCATGGCGCAGAGCGGGTTGAAGTTCATGGCCGTCGCGTGGAAGACGAGGTTGCCGTGGCGGTCGCCCTTCCAGGCGTGGACCAGGCCGAAGTCGGGGGTCAGCGATTCCTCCAGGACGTAGTCGACACCGTTGAACGGGCGTACTTCCTTGGCGGCTGAGGCGATGGCGATGCCGCCGTCGGCGTCGTATTTCTGCGGCAGGCCGCCGTCGGACACCTGCGTGCCCACGCCCGCCTTGGTGTAGAAGGCGGGGATCCCGGCGCCGCCGGCCCGGAGTTTCTCTGCGAGCGTTCCCTGCGGGGTCAGCACAACTTCGAGTTCACCCGAAAGGTACTGCCGCGCGAATTCCTTGTTTTCGCCGACATAGGAGCTGATGGTCCGCCGGATCCGGCCGTCGCGGAGCAGGACGCCAAGGCCCCAGTCGTCCACGCCGCAGTTGTTGCTCACGGTCTCCAGGTCCGTGGTCCCGTGCCGGTGCAGGGCCTCGATCAGGGCCACCGGGATTCCGCAGAGGCCGAACCCTCCCACGGCGAGGGACGCGCCGTCGGGGATGTCCGCTATGGCTTCCTCGGCGCTGGCAACAACCTTGTTAATCATCAGTGATCCTTTCCGGCCGGCTACAGTCCGAGTTCGCGGGCGATCAGCATCAGCTGAACCTCCGTGGTGCCCTCCCCCACTTCAAGGATCTTGGAGTCGCGGTAATGGCGTGCCACGGTGAATTCGTTGATGAAGCCATAGCCGCCGAATACCTGGGTGGCATCCCGCGCGTTGTCCATGGCCGCCTCGCCTGCGACCATCTTAGCGATGGCCGCCTGCGTCTTGAATGGCTTTCCGGCGAGCATCCGGGCGGCGGCATCATAGTAGGCCAGGCGGGCGGTGTGCGCGCGGGCCTGCATGCGGGCGATCTTGAACGCGATGGCCTGGTGCTTGCCGATGTGGTGGCCAAAGGCGCTGCGTTCCTTGGCGTATTTCACCGACAAATCCACGCAGCCCTGCGCTGCTCCGGTGGCCAGGGCGGCGATGGCGATGCGGCCTTCGTCCAGGATGGAGAGGAAGTTTGCGTAGCCCCGCCCCTCCTCCCCCAGCAGGTTCGCTTCCGGAACGCGGACGTCCTTCAGCGTGAGGGGATGGGTGTCCGACGCGTTCCAGCCCACCTTGTTGTACGCCCGTTCCGCGGTGAACCCGGGCGTGTTGGTGGGCACCAGGAGGGTGGAGATGTCTTTCCTGACGCTGCCGTCCTTGCGTTCCTTCTGGCCGGTGACGGCGGTGACGGTGACCAGGCGCGTGATGTCCGTTCCCGAGTTGGTGATGAACTCCTTGTTGCCGTTGATCACCCAGTGGCCACCCTCGCGCCGCGCGTGGGTCTTCGTGCCACCGGCGTCCGAGCCCGCCTCCGGCTCCGTGAGGCCAAATCCTGCGAGCGCCTCACCCGAGGCCAGCATCGGCAGCCACTCTTCCTTCTGGGCATCGGTACCGAACCGGTAGACGGGCATGGCCCCGAGGGAGACGCCGGCTTCCAGCGTGATGGCCACGGACTGGTCCACGCGGCCCAGCTGCTCCAGCGCCAGGGCCAGGGCGAAGTAGTCCCCGCCCATCCCGCCGTACTCTTCCGGGAATGGCAGCCCGAACAGACCCATGCCCGCCATCTGCTTCACGATTTCGTAAGGGAAGCTGTGTTCCTCATCGTGCTTGGCCGACACGGGGGCCACCACGTGGTCCGCGAAGTCCCGCACGGTGTCGCTGAGGTCCTGGTATTCCTCGCTGAGTTCAAAATCCGGCATGGCTAGGCTCCCTCGCCTGGGTTGAGTGGGTCTTGGATAGTGCCGCCCGGCTGTGCAGGGCTTTCGGTCCGTGCCTTTGTGTGCGGCTCGGCGGTATGGTGCTCGGCGTGGATGGTGGCCAGCACCTGGTCCGCCTTGACCGGCTGGCCGGCGGAGACGCTGATGTGGACCGTGCCGGCCACCTCCGCCAGCAGCTGGTGCTCCATCTTCATGGCTTCCACGGAGAGGAGAAGCTGGCCGGCTACGACGGCGTCGCCGTTGCTGACTGCCACGGTAACCACCGTGCCCGGCATGGGCGAGCGGACCTCGGGGTCCGCGGCGCCTTCCTCACGCTGGACGGCTGCGAGCACCCGGGCGAGCCGCGACTCCCGGGTCAGCACCTCCAGCCGGCAGGACCAGCCTTCGTTGCCCAGGAACAGTTCCGTGGGCACTCCGGGCACGGGGTTGTCCCACGTGGGCGTGACCGGGCCGGTGTAAACCGGTGCAAAGGAGTACGTTGAGACTTCGCCGTCGAGGGTCAGCACCGCCTGCCGGCGGGAGGTGGGCTCCAGCGACGCCGCACGTTCCGGCCCGCCGTCCACTGCCACGAGGGCGGTGCCGTCCGCAACGCTGCCGGACACCCGCACTGTCGCAGTGCCGCCGTCGGGCGTTCCCAGGCTGATGCGGCGCGGCGCCGGCGTGCCGAGACGCCAGCCGGTGCGGGTCTGCCACGGACCGGCCGGGGTCGCGGAGTGCTCCTGCTCCTGCTCCTGCCTCGACATGGCGTACAGCGCCGCCGCCGCCAGCTCGGCATCTGCAATCCTGCGGAAGGCGAAGTCCGGCAGCTTCCGCTCGATCAGGCCGGTGTCGAGGTGTCCTGCACGGACGTCGTCGTCGTTGATCAGCAGCCGCAGGTATTCGACGTTGGTGTCGATGCCGAGGGCTGTGTACCCGGCGAGCGCCCCGTCCAGTGTGTCCAGGGCGGCGGTCCGGTCCCCGCCCCACGCGATGACTTTGGAGATCATGGGGTCATAGCTCGAGGACAGCTCCAGGCCCTCACGCAGGGAGGAATCAACCCGGACACGGCCGCTCCCGGCAGGTACCTCACTGCGGGGAGGTTCGCTGGGCCGCGGGGCGGGACCGGGCAGTTCGTCCAGCACCAGGACGGTCCCGGTGGACGGCAGGAAGTTGCGCTCCGGGATTTCCGCGTAGACGCGGGCTTCGACGGCATGGCCGTGGAGTTCGACGTCGGACTGGCGGACGGTCAGTTCCTCGCCGGCGGCGATCCGCACCTGCCATTCGACGAGATCGACGCCGGTGACCATTTCGGTGACGGGGTGCTCCACCTGGAGCCGGGTGTTCATTTCCATAAAGAAGAACTCGTCCGGGGCGTCATCTGAGACGAGGAACTCCACGGTTCCCGCGCCGCTGTAGTGGACGCTCCGTGCCGCCTGGCAGGCGGCCTCCCCGATCCGTGCACGGGTGGCGCCGCCGTCCTTCAACGATTCCAGCAGCGGCGACGGCGCTTCCTCGATGACCTTTTGATGCCGGCGCTGCAGCGAGCACTCACGCTCCCCCAGATGGATCACCTTGCCGTGGTTGTCGGCCAGGACCTGGACCTCGATGTGCCGCGGCCTGCGGACCAGACGTTCCAGGAAGAGCGTGTCGTCGCCGAAGGCGCCCGCGGCGACACGGCGGGCTATAGCCAGCGTGGGCCCGAGCTCTTCAGGCCGCTCCACGATGTGCATGCCCTTCCCTCCCCCGCCGGCGGAGGGTTTGATGAGCAGCGGGAATCCGACAGCATCCGCGGCACCGATGAGTTGCGCGTCCGTCATGCCCGGCTCGGCGATGCCGGGCACCACGGGGACCCCGTAGCCCGCCACGTGGTTCTTGGAGCGGATCTTGTCGCCCATGATGTTCAGGGACTCTACGCCGGGGCCAATGAAGGTGATGCCGGCAGCTTCGAGGGCACGGGCAAAGTCCACGTTCTCGCTCAGGAAGCCGTACCCGGGGTGGACGGCCTCGGCACCCGACTCACGGCAGGCCTTGATGATGGCTCCGATGTTCAGGTAGCTCTCTGCAGCGGCGGCTGGGCCGATCCGCACGGCACGGTCCGCTTCGCGCACATGGCGGGCTCCGGCGTCGGCGTCGCTGTAGACGGCCACGGAACGGATGCCCAGGGCGCGGAGGGAGCGGATCACGCGGCAGGCGATCTCCCCGCGGTTGGCAACGAGCACGCTACCGAAGAGTGGTCTCCCGGCGCCCGTTGTGGTCGGTGAAGGAGCAGTGGGCGAAGGAACGGTCATGGCTGGCTCACATCCGGAACAGGCCGAAGGAGGTCTCCGGCAGCGGGGTGCGGGAGACGACGTCGAGCGCCAGTCCCAGGACGGTGCGGGTGTCGGCGGGGTCGATGACGCCGTCGTCCCAGAGCCGGGCGGTGGAGTAGTAGGGGCTGCCCTGGTCCTCGTACTGGGCCCTGATGGGGGCCTTGAATGCTTCCTCGTCCTCGGCGGACCATTCCTGGCCGGCGGCCTCGTACTGGTCCCGCTTTACCGTGGCGAGGACGCTGGAGGCTTGGTTGCCGCCCATGACGGAGATCCGGCTGGCCGGCCACATCCAGAGGAAACGCGGCGAGTAGGCCCGCCCGCACATGGAGTAGTTCCCGGCGCCGAAGGATCCGCCGATCACCACGGTCAGCTTGGGGACCCTTGCCGTGGCCACCGCGGTCACCATTTTGGCGCCGTTCTTGGCGATCCCGCCCTGCTCCGAATCCTTGCCCACCATGAACCCGGAAATGTTCTGCAGGAAGATCAAGGGTATGCCGCGCTGGTCACACAGCTCGATGAAGTGGGCGCCCTTAAGCGAGGACTCGCTGAACAGCACGCCGTTGTTGGCCACGATCCCCACCGGGTGTCCGTGCAGCCTGGCAAAGCCGGTCACCAGCGTGGCCCCGTATTCCTTCTTGAACTCATGGAACCGGCTGCCGTCCACCAGCCGGGCGATGACCTCGTGGACGTCGTACGGCGCGTTGACGTCCGTGGGCACGGCACCGTAGAGCCCTGCGGGGTCCGCAACGGGTTCGACGGCGGTCTCCACGTCCCAGGCAGGGGCGGCCGGCCTGGGCAGGGTGGAGACGATGTCGCGGATGATCTGCAGGGCGTGTTCGTCGTTTTCGGCCAGATGATCGGTGACGCCGGAAATCCTCGAGTGGACCTCGCCGCCGCCGAGCTCTTCCGCGGTGACGATCTCGCCGATGGCGGCCTTCACCAGGGGCGGTCCGCCCAGGAAGATGGTGCCCTGGTTCCGGACGATCACGGTCTCGTCACTCATGGCCGGGACGTAGGCGCCGCCCGCGGTGCACGAGCCCATCACGGACGCGATCTGCGGGACCTTGGCAGCTGAGAGCCTGGCCTGGTTGTAGAAGATCCGGCCGAAGTGTTCCTTGTCCGGGAAGACCTCGTCCTGTTTGGGGAGGAACGCGCCGCCCGAGTCCACCAGGTAGATGCACGGCAGCCGGTTTTCGAGGGCGATTTCCTGGGCCCGGAGGTGCTTCTTCACCGTCATCGGGTAATACGTGCCGCCTTTGACGGTGGCGTCGTTGGAGATCACCAGCACCTGGCGGCCGTGGACCAGGCCGACGCCGGCGATGACCCCTGCGCCGGGCGATTCGTTGTTGTACATGCCGTTGGCTGCGAGCGGGGCTATTTCCAGGAAGGGGCTGCCGTCATCCAGCAGCTGGTCGATGCGTTCGCGCGGAAGGAGCTTGCCCCGGGCCACGTGGCGTTCACGAGACTTCTCCGGCCCGCCCAGCGCCGCTTCAGCAAGCCGGGACCGCAGGTCGGCGGCGAGCGCGGACTGTGCCCTGTTGTTCGCGGCAAAGGCATCACTCGCGGGGTCAAGCCGGCTGGCGAGGGTCTCCATCGACTGGTCCGTTCCTGTTCTGTTGAGAGCCACCTGATGGTGTCAAAATGGCCAACTCGGTTAGTGCTATGTAACTGAGATTAGGTTAGTCTTTATTAACTGTGATGTCCAACACAGGGAGGCGTTGCTAGAATTTGCTGGTTCGAGGAGGAAATGTGCCCACTACCCGGCCCGAGCAGCCAACCCAGCAGGCCCCGTCAACGCCATCCGTTCCGGCATCCAACGGGTCTGCCGCAACCCCTGCCGGGCGTGCAGCACAGGCGGTCCCGGAGCCCCAGGCTGGTCAGGGAACCCAGCGCAGCCAGGCCAAGGAGTTGCGGCGCCAGGCGTTGCTGACGGCTGCCGCCTCGCTGTTCGCGCTGAACGGGTTCAACCGGGTTTCGCTGGAGGACCTGGGCGCCGCAGCAGGAGTGAGCGGCCCTGCCGTTTATCGCCATTTCCCGGGCAAGCAGGCCGTGCTGGGCGATTTGCTGCTGACCGTCAGCCGGGAACTGCTGGAAGGCGGACTCCGGGTGGTAGCCGAAACCACGGATCCGCTCGCGGCGCTTCGGCGCCTGGTGGCGTTCCAGGTGGATTTCGCGCTGGGCAAGCCGGATGTGATCCGCGTGCAGGACCGGGACTTCAGCAACCTCACCGAGAAGGACCAGGCCGAGGTGCGGACCCTGCAGCGGAACTACGTGGAACTCTGGGTCGGCGTCCTGGCCCGGCTGCACCCCGCCACGGACGCCGCTGAACTGCGGATGCGCGCCCATGCAACCTTTGGCCTGATCAACTCCACGCCGCACTCCGTGCGCAGCCATGGCCGCAGGATCGCTGCCAGGTCGGCCCGCCCGCTGCTCGAAGCCATGGCGCTGGCCGCTCTCACGGTGGACGTAACCCCCGCTGGACAGTAGGACCGGCCAGCAGGGCTGCCCTGGCGTGGGACGCCGGTGGCCGGGAACCGTGCCTAGACCATCGTCAGCACCATGCCGGGTTCGGCCAGGATCGCGCCGACGTCGGCCAGGAACCGCGAGCCCTGCTCCCCGTCCACGAGGCGGTGGTCGAAGGCCAGGCTCAACGTCATGACCTGGCGCAGGGCAACCTCCCCCTGGTACTCCCACGGCATGTTCCGGACAGCCCCCACGGCCAGAATCGCTGCTTCACCGGGGTTCAGGATCGGCGTACCGGCGTCGATGCCGAAGACCCCGATGTTGGTGATGGAGATGGTTCCGCCCGACAACTCGGCCGGTGTGGTCTTTCCCGCCCGGGCCGATTCGGTCAGCGCGGTCAGGGCTTCGGACAGGCCCGTCAGCGTGAGGGCATCCGCATCCTTGATGTTGGGTACCGTAAGGCCGCGGGGCGTTGCCGCCGCGATGCCCAGGTTCACGTAGTTGAACTGGACAATTTCCTGGCTGGCCTCGTCCCAGCGGGAGTTCAGGGCCGGATTCCGCCGCAGCGCAATGAGGACGGCCTTCGCCACGATGGTCAGCGGCGTGAGCTTGTAGCCGGCAAACGCGCGGTTGGCCTTCAGCCTGGCGAGCAGGTCCATGGTGGGTGTGACGTCGACTGTCAGGAACTCCGTCACGTGCGGAGCGGTGAACGCACTGGCCACCATTGCGGCGGCAGTGAATTTGCGGACCCCCTTGATGGGCGTCCGGGTCTCGCGCTCCGCCGGGCCGCTTTCGAACGGTTCGCCCCCAGACAGCTCGCCCCGCCCGTCATCGGGCACAGCCGACAGGTGGTGCGCAGCCGCAGGGAGGTCGCCGCCACCCACAAAGTTCCGCACATCGTCGCGGCTGATCAGGCCGCCGGGGCCGGTCCCGGCAACTCCGGCCAGGTCCACGCCGAGGTCCTTGGCGAGTTTCCGCACGGGCGGCGTGGAGCGCGGGCGCTCGGCCGGGCTGGTGTTGGAAGCCGTGGCTTCGGGATGTCCGGCAGCCGGGGTTTCGGCAGGCTTGTTTTCCGCAGGCCCGGTTTCGGCCGGCTCAGCAACGGCGGCGGCCTGCGCAACCACCGTCAGGTTGCGGGGGCGCCGGGTCGGACGGCCGGAACTTTCGACGACGGCGCCGTACCCCACGAGGTTCGGCTCCCTTTTGCCCGTGCCCGCCGACTGGCCCGCGCCGGCCGCCGCCACGGCGGCAGCAGCGGGTGCACCCACAGCAACAGCGGGAGCAGCCGCAGCAGGTGCCGCGCCGCCGTCGTCCGGTACCTCGAAGGAGACGATCGGCTTGCCGACCTCGACGACCGTGCCGGGCTGCTCGTGGATTTCCTTGATGACACCGGCAAACGGTGACGGCAGCTCCACTACGGCCTTGGCCGTTTCCACCTCGGCAATGACCTGGTTGAGGCTGACGGTGTCCCCCACCCCGACCTTCCAGCTGAGGATTTCGGACTCGGTCAGTCCCTCGCCAAGGTCCGGGAGCCTGAATTCCTTGATCATGGTGGCGCTCATCCTTCCAGGCCGCTCAGGGAGTTCGGCCGGCCCAGGGCACGGTCAACGCCGTCGAGGATCCTGTCCAGCCCGGGCAGATGGTGCATTTCCAGCTTGGAATACGGGTACGGGATGTCGAACCCGGTGATCCTGACGGGGGCGGCTTCGAGGTGGTAGAAGCACCGTTCGGTGATGCTGGCGGCGACCTCTGCCCCGAGCCCGCCGGACTGGGCGGCCTCATGGGTGATGACCAGGCGGCCGGTCTTTCGCACGGAGGCTTCCACTGTGGCGTAGTCCACGGGCGCCAGCGAGCGCAGGTCGATGACCTCGATGGATACCCCCTCATCCGCCGCTGCGGTGGCGGCGTCGCGGGCTGTCTTCACCAAGGGCCCGTAAGCCACCAGCGTGACGTCGCTCCCCTCAGTCACTACGCGGGCGCGGTCCATGGGCAAAGCGGTGGCCAGGTCGAGGGCCTCGTCCACTTCGCCTTTGTCGTGGTAGCGGCGCTTGGGTTCGAAGTACAGGACGGGGTCGTCGCTGGCAATGGCCTGCTGGATCACGGTGTGGGCATCCTGCGGGTTGGACACGGTCACCACGCGGAGCCCCGACGTGTGGGTGAAGTAGGCCTCGGGTGACTCGGAGTGGTGTTCCGGTGAGCCGATGCCGCCGCCGAATGGCACGCGGACGGTGATGGGCATCTTCACTGCGCCCTGCGTGCGGTAGTGCAGCTTGGCCACCTGGCTCACGATCTGGTCAAAGGCAGGGTAAATAAAGCCGTCAAACTGGATCTCCACCACCGGCCGGTAGCCCCGGTAGGCCAGGCCGACGGCGGTGCCGATAATGCCCGACTCGGCCAGCGGTGTGTCCACCACCCGGTGTTTGCCGAAATCCTTCTGCAGGCCGTCCGTCACGCGGAAGACGCCGCCGAGGGTTCCGATGTCCTCCCCCATGAGGATGACCTTGGGGTCGTTCTCAAGGGATTTGCGCAAGCCCGCGTTAATGGCGCGGGCAAAGGTCATCTGGGTCATCAGCGTGCACCTTCTTGGGTAGTGGCGCCCGCAGTGGCTCCCGCAGGGTCACCGAAGGAAGCCAGGTAACGGGAGTAGTGGTCCTGCTGACGGTCAAGCCAGGAGTTGGGCGAGCTGTAGACGTGCTTGAAGATGTCCAGCGGCTCCGGGTCCGGCATGTTCGTGCAGCCGGCACGCATCTCGCGGGCCACGGCGTCGGCCTTGTCCTTCACCTGCTGCTGCAGGTCCCCGGTCAGGAGGCCCTTGCGGTCCAAAAGGGACTTGACGCGTTCGATCGGGTCCTTCGCCGCCCAGTCCTCCAGCTCGTTGGCGTCCCGGTACCGGGTGGGGTCATCGGCCGTGGTGTGTGGACCCATGCGGTAGGTAACGGCCTCGATGAAGGTCGGTCCGCCGCCGCGCCGGGCACGGTCCAGGGCAACCCGGGTGGCTGCCATCACCGCGAGGACGTCGTTCCCGTCCACCCGGAGGCTGGGGATGCCGAAGCCGGTGGCCCTGTCAGCCAGCTGGATGTGGGACTGCAGCCGGACCGGTTCCGAGATGGCCCAGTGGTTGTTCTGGCAGAAGAAGACCACGGGCGCCTGGAAGCTCGCGGCAAACACCATGGCCTCGTTGACGTCGCCTTCACTCGTGGCACCGTCGCCGAAGAAGGTCACCGCCACGGAATCCGCGCCGTCGTTCTGGATGCCCATGGCGTATCCCGTGGCGTGAAGTGTCTGCGCGCCGATGATGATCTGCGGAGTGGCCATGTTGATGGAGTACGGATCCCAGCCTGAGGAGGCGTTTCCGCGCCATACCCGGATGATGTCCGTCAGGTCCACGCCGCGGCAGTAGGCCACACCGTTCTCGCGGTAGCTGGAGAAGACAAAATCGTCGTCGCGCAGTGCCCGGCCTGCGCCCACCTGCGAGGCTTCCTGCCCCAGCAGCGGCGGCCAAAGGGCCAGTTCGCCCTGCCGCTGGAGCGCCGTTGCCTCGACGTCGATGCGCCGGACCACTGCCATGTCCTCATACAAGGAGCACAACTGCTCATTGGTGATGTCCTGGACCCACGGATCGAATTCCGGATGGCTGATCCGCTCCCCATCAGGGGTGACCAGCTGGATCAGGTACCGCCCGGACCCATGGATTCCTGCACTGTTGCCCGGGCCCCCGGAGGTTGTTCCGCCATGGCCCGCTTCGTCTGTAGACACGATCGCCCCGCAACCTTCTCACGTCGTTTGACCGAAGCTTAGGGACTTGTGGTCCTGCCGCAATCCGGCCACCCGGGCGCCGTTGCCCCGGTTAATTGTGACCCTACTCACAATGCTCAATGGGTACAACCTCCACGCCGATAACTGAGCATAATGCCCTGTTTTGGAGTCCAAGACCGTGCTAGCGTTGCGCATTATGCAAGCTTTGGATGGCACCGACACCCGCCTTCTTTCGGCCATGGCGCGGGACCCGCGCCGGACAGTGGTGGCCCTGGCCCAGAAGCTGGGCCTGTCGCGAAACACCGTCCAGGCGCGGATGGCCCAGCTGGAAAAGAAGCACGTCTTCCTGTCCTTCGAACGGCGGATCAACCCTGTTTCCCTGGGCTATCCGCTGATGGCGTTCATCTCCGTCCACGTACAGCAGCAAAAACTGGGACAGCTGGCCCATGACCTTGCCAGCATCCCGGAGATCCTGGAGGGCTACGGCCTCACCGGTTCCGCGGATCTGTTGCTGCGCGTGGTGGCCCTGGACGCCGAGGACCTCTTCAGGATCAACGGCAAAATCCTTGCCTGCGACGGCGTGGAGCGGACGGATACCGCCCTGGCCATGGGTGAGCTGATTCCCTTCCGCATCCAGCCGCTGCTGGAGCGGGGCCCGGCGGACACCTAGGATCCCTGTCCGGGCCGGACTGTGCCTGGGGATGCCGGGGCGGGGCGGGCTGAGTTATAGGCTGGTCCAAGTTGAATTGAATGGGGCCGGTCATCGGTTCCCGCAACGAGGCAGTCACAGTGCGCGCTGCCGGAAAGGCTCCATCTTGGGCAATCCTCAGGAACCGTATCTGCCGGGTCAGGCCGACGCCGGCGCGCAGACGCCTCCGCCCCCGCGGCAGCTTCCTGCGCAGCCGCCCGGGCCACCCCGCAGCGGCGAGCCGCAGTCCGGGCAGTACCCGCAGCCAGGCCAGTACCCGCAGCCAGGCCAGTACCCAGGACAGTACCGGGCGCCAGGGCAATACCCGGATGCGTCTCCCTTTGGCCTGCCGGGCCCGCCTCCCGCCAAGGACCGGAAGAAGCTGTGGACCATCCTGGGCATCGCCGGCGGTGTGGTGCTGCTCGCAGCCGTCGGCATCGTTGTCCTTTTCAATATTTTCGGCGGTGCCACCAACCACGCACGGGGACTCGCGGACGGCTTCACCAGACTCGTTATCGCGGGTGATTCCGCCAAGGCCTACGACGACTATTTTGACCCCGCGCTCCAGGAAGTGCTGTCCAAGGAGGACTTCATCGCCGGCGTCAAAAGCCTGGAAATGGACGATACCTGCAAGCCGGTGTACAGCGACTTCAAGGTCAAGTCCGAGAACGGGATGAACGCCGCCGACGTTGCCGGCGTCATTACCTGCGACGGCCAGCAGGTTGACCTGGCCTACCGTTTCGAAGGCACGGACGATATGAAGATGACCAACGTCAAGCTGCGGCCCAAAGCATAATTACGCTGCCCAGGTGAAGATCCCCCGTGCCATATGAATGGGACGGGGGATCTTCACGTTGAGGGTGTTGCCGCGTGGTTTGGCGGTGTCAGTGGTCGACGGCCTTCTCTGCGCCGACACCGGTGAGCGAGCGGACTTCCATCTCGGCCTGCTTGGCGCTGTCCTCGCGTTTCTTGTCCAGGACCGTGCCGAGCCAGCCCAGCAGGAAGGCGAGCGGGATGGACACAATGCCAGGATTGCTGAGCGGGAAGAGCGCGAAGTTGGCGTCCTTGATCATGGAGGTGGCGCCGCCGGAAACCACCGGCGAGAAGATGATCAGGAGGATTGCCGAGCCGAGCCCGCCGTACATGCTCCAGACGGCGCCCTGCGTGGTGAACCGGCGCCAGAACAGGGAGTAGACAATGGTGGGCAGGTTGGCCGACGCCGCCACGGCGAAGGCCAGGGCCACCAGGAAGGCCACGTTCTGGCCGTTGGCGAAGATGCCGCCCAGGATAGCCATGACACCGATGACCACCACGGTGCGCCTGGCCACCTTGACCTCGGTGTCGGCGTCGGCCTTGCCCTTGGAGATGACGCTGGCGTAGATGTCATGGGCGAACGACGCGGCGGCGGTGATGGTGAGGCCGGCCACCACGGCGAGGATGGTGGCGAAGGCCACCGCCGAGATGAAGCCCAGCAGCAGCGGTCCGCCGAGGTGGAAGGCGAGCAGCGGGGCTGCGGAATTTACGCCGCCCGGGGCCGACTTGATGGTTTCGGCCCCCACGAGGGCTGCGGCGCCGTACCCCAGTACCAGCGTGAACAGGTAGAACAGGCCGATCAGCCAGATGGACCACACGACGGATTTGCGGGCTTCCTTGGCGGTGGGCACCGTGTAGAAGCGCATGAGCACGTGCGGCAGCGCGGCGGTTCCCAGGACCAGGGCGAGGCCGAGGGACATGAAGTCCAGCTTGGACGTTTCCGTCTTGCCGTACTGCAGGCCGGGGTTCAGGACCGCCGGGTTGTTGGAGGTCTCGACGGCGGCCCCAAGCAGGCTGGAGAGGTTGAAGCCGTAGATTGCCAGCACCCAGAACGTCATCACGGCTGCGCCGGCGATCAGCAGGATTGCCTTGATGATCTGGACCCAGGTGGTACCCTTCATGCCGCCGATCAATACATACGTGATCATCAGGGCGCCGACGACGATGATCACCAGGGCCTGTCCGCCCCAGTCGCTGATACCGAGCAGCAGGGAGATCAGGCTCCCTGCGCCGGCCATCTGCGCCAGCAGGTAGAAGAAGCAGACGGCCAGCGTGGAGATGGCCGCCGCGATCCGGACCGGGCGCTGCTTCAGCCTGAAGGAAAGGACGTCGGCCATGGTGAACTTTCCGGTATTCCGGAGCAGCTCAGCCACCAGCAGCAGGGCAACCAGCCAGGCTACGAGGAAGCCGATCGAGTACATGAACCCGTCGTAGCCGTTGATGGCAATGGCGCCGGTGATCCCCAGGAAGGAGGCAGCCGACAGGTAGTCGCCGGCGATGGCCGTTCCGTTCTGGGAGCCGGTGAACGACCGGCCTGCAGCGTAGTAGTCGGCCGCCGTCTTGTTGTTCCGGCTGGCCCGCAGCACGATCACCATGGTGACGGCAACGAACAATCCGAAGATCCCCATGTTGAGGAGCGTGGTTTCCTTGAGGTCGGCCACATCGACCGCCGCGGCAATCCCGATCATTTGGTCACTCCGGTCACGATGTTGCCGTCCTTATCAAATTCATGGCCTTCGATTTCGTTGCGGATTTCCGCGGCTATGGGGTCCAGCCGGCGGTTGGAGTAGCTGACATACCAGCCGGTGATGGCGAACGTGGTGACAAACTGCAGCAGGCCCAGGATCAGGCCGATGTTGATGTTGCCCCACACCTTGGTGGACATAAAGCCGACGGCGTAGTCGGCCAGCAGGACGTACGCGAAGTACCACAGCAGAAAGGCGACGGCCATGGGGAATACAAAACTGCGGTGGCGTTTGCGCAGTTCCTGGAACCGCTGTGTCGATTGGACCTGTTCGAAGTCCACGGACGCTGCCGCGTCCGGAATCCGGGCGTCGTTACCCATCGTTCCTCCTCATTGAGTTTTGCCTTGTTCACACCGCCGGCGCCCGCACGTGGATGTCGCCGCTGTGACTGCAATCACTCTGCGCCGTGGCAGGGGCAACATCCATAGCCTTGGCGGGAACGCTCGCTCAACGGTTGCGATGCTGCGGCAAGCGGCACCCCCGGCTACGCTGGGCACCATGCCGGACTCCCCTCTCCTGACCGCAGCAGCTGTTGCGGTAATTGTGTTGGCGATCGCCGTCGTCGTCGGCGTGGGTGTCAGGGTGCTGCGGTCCTTCCGAGAGCTGGGCACCGACGCCGAACGCGCCACGTACAACACCCTCCACGCCGCGTCCCGCGCCGGGCAGCACCTCCGCACAGGACTTAATCCGGCGGGGGCCGCCAAGGCGAGCAGGCAACTGAGGACCCTGTTGGGCTGCAGTGCGCTGGCGATCACCGACACCTCCGGCGTGCTGGCCTGGGACGGTGCCGCCGAGGAACTCAAACCCCGGTTGATGGACCTGGCTGCAGACGTCCTGGTGGGCGGCAGGACCACCGTGCTCCAGACGCGGGACCTGGGTACGGACCATGCCGCGGGCAACCTCGCCGCCGTCATCGCGCCCGTGCGCGCAGGCTCCCGGGTGGTGGGCGTGGTGGCAGCTTTTGCCCCGGCGGCGGGCGCCGGCCTGGTCCGCGCCACCAGCGAAGTGGCCGACTGGGTGGCCGTCCAGGTGGAGCTGGCCGAACTGGATGCCTCCCGGACGCTGCTGATGGAGGCGGAGGTCCGTGCCCTGCGGGCGCAGATCAGCCCTCACTTCATCTACAACTCTCTCAACGCCATCGCCTCGTTCATCAATACCGACCCGGCGCGGGCCCGCGAACTCGTGGTCGAGTTCGCGGACTTCACCCGGTACTCCTTCCGCCGCCACGGCGATTTCACCACCCTGGCTGAAGAGCTCCGCTGCATCGACAGATACCTGCTGCTGGAGCGGGCCCGGTTCGGCGAGCGCGTGCAGGTCAGTCTCCGGATAGCACCGGAAGTTCTGGGCACCGTGA
The DNA here is from genome assembly GCA_035254945.1 of Arthrobacter sp. Taxonomy (GTDB): domain Bacteria; phylum Actinomycetota; class Actinomycetes; order Actinomycetales; family Micrococcaceae; genus Arthrobacter. Next base: position 19,925 of record DATFAE010000182.1, read on the forward strand.
TTCCTTTCCTGAGCCTGCAGCCGCTCGTGGAGAATGCCGTGCGGCACGGGCTCGAGGCCAAGGAAGGTCCCGGCCACATCAGCATCACGGCCAATGATTCGGGCGCATTCGCTGAGGTCACCATCGAGGACGACGGCGTGGGCATGGACCCTGCCCAGCTCCAGTCCATGCTGGCCGGGCACACAGACGGCGACCACGTGGGGCTGCGCAACGTCGATGCCCGCCTGCGCCAGGTCTACGGCGACGACCACGGCCTGGTCATCGAAACAGCCCCGGGGGAAGGGACCCTGATCACGATGCGCGTGCCCAAGTCCCAGCCGGACCACGACGCCTGAGCCCTCCTGTCCGGGCCAGCTAATGTAGGACCATGATTAATGTCCTCGTCGCCGATGACGAGCTGCCGGCAGTGGAGGAACTGGCCTTCCTCCTGGGCCGGGACGACCGGATCGGCACCATCCACCGCGCCACCTCCGGATCTGAAGCGCTGCGCGCCCTCGCCACGCAATCAGTGGACGCGGTGTTCCTGGACATCCACATGCCGGCGGTGTCCGGCCTGGACATTGCCCGGGCCATCGCGCGCAGCAGCCACCCGCCGGCGGTGGTGTTTGTCACGGCGGACGAGGACTGCGCCCTGGAGGCATTCGAGCTTGCCGCAGTGGACTACCTGCTGAAGCCGGTCCGTGCCGAGCGTCTGTCCCGCTCGGTGGGACGGATCAGCGATCTGCTGCGCGACGGCGCCGGCCCGGCACCGGAGATGATCACCGTGGACCAGGGCGGCACCACCCGGATGATCAGGCGCGACGACGTCACCTACGTCCAGGCCCAGGGAGACTACGCACGGCTCCACACAGCCGATGCGAGCTACCTCATCAGGGTGCCCCTGGCCGACCTGGAGCAGCAGTGGGCGGAGGCAGGCTTTATCCGCACGCACCGGTCCTACCTGGTGGCCCTGAAGCATGTGGGCTCGATGAAACTTGCGGCAGATGGACCCAGCGTCACGGTCGCCGGGGCCAACCTCCCCATCAGCCGCAGGCACCTGCCCACGGTGCGGGAGAAGCTGGAAGCCACCCGCATCCGGCCCCAGCCATGACGCGGGTCCGGGTTACCGCCCCGCACTCCGCGGCCAGGCCGGCGGCCCAGTCGCGGGAGGCGGCCGAGGAATCCGAGGTGGGCCAGCTTTTTGTCAGGTCACTGATCCGCACGCAGCTCCGGCTGGCGCTCGTGGTGGCCGGAGGCTTCCTGCTGATCCTGTGCGCGTTTCCGCTGCTCCTGGCAGCCGCGCCGGGCCTGGCCGGGACCCGCGTGGCCGGCATCCCCTTCGACTGGCTGCTGCTCGGTGCCGGCATCTATCCCGTGACCGGGCTCAGCGCCTGGCTGTATGTCCGGACCGCCGCGCGCAATGAGGCCCGGTACCGCGACCTCGCCGAGGACAAGTGACCCCGCCATGAATCCTGCCGTGGGACTCGTGGCCCTCGTTGTGGTGTCCGTCGCCACCGCCGTGATCGGCTTCTACGGACTCCGGATTTCCAGGACGACAGGCGATTTCTACGTTGCATCGCGGACTGTCCGGCCGTGGTGGAACGCCTCGGCCATCGGCGGCGAGTACCTGTCCGCGGCCAGTTTCCTGGGAGTGGCAGGCCTGATCCTGCTCTCGGGAACGGACGCGCTGTGGTTCCCGGTGGGCTACACCGCCGGGTACCTCATGCTGCTGCTCTTTGTGGCTGCCCCGCTGCGCCGCTCCGGCGCCTACACCATCCCCGACTTCACCGAGGCCCGGCTGGATTCGCGCGCTGTCCGCCGGGTGACCAGTGTGGTGGTGGTCGTGGTGGGGTGGCTGTACATCGTCCCGCAGCTGCACGGCGCGGCGCTGACCATCCGGATCACCACCGGGCTGCCGGCCTGGGTGGGATCCGTGGCCGTCGTCATCGTGGTGTGCCTGACGGTGGTGGCCGGCGGAATGCGGTCCATCACTTTCGTACAGGCGTTCCAGTACTGGCTGAAGCTCACTGCACTCGCCGTGCCTGTCATCTTCATCGTGCTCGCCCTCGCCGGCAACCAAGGCACGGCCGTGGCGCCTGCCGCTGTGAATCCCACCGGGCTGGCGCCTGCCGGCCCGTACCAGAACATCTCGCTGCTGGTGGCGTTGCTGTTCGGCACCCTGGGCCTGCCCCATGTACTGGTCCGCTTCTACACCAATCCGGACGGGCACTCGGCCCGCCGGACAACACTGATTGTGCTTGGGCTCCTGTCCGTGTTCTACCTGTTTCCCACCGCCTACGGGCTGATAGGGAGGATGTTCGCGCCGGAGCTCGCGCGAACGGGACAGGCAGATGCAGTGGTTCTCCTCCTGCCGGGGCAGTTGATCGGCGGAACAGCCGGAGACCTGCTCTCGGCCCTGGTGGTGGCCGGCGCGTTTGCCGCCTTCCTGTCCACCACGTCCGGACTGGTGGTCTCGCTCGCCGGCGTCATCAGCCAGGACGTCCTGGGCGGCAGTGTCCGCGGCTTCCGGCTGGCCGCCGTCATCTCGGCGGTGGTCCCGTTGGGTTTCGCCTTCACCACCGATTCCCTCGCCCTGGCCGGCAGCGTGGGCCTGGTGTTTGCCTTCACCGCGTCCACGGTCTGCCCTGTCCTCCTGCTGGGCATCTGGTGGCGCGGCCTCACGGACACAGGCGCGATCGCAGGGATGGTGACCGGCGGCGTCCTCTGCGGCGGCGCCATGGTGGCCGGGTCCGTCCTGGGAGCCGCGGGCACCCCGTTCTGGCTCGCCCAGCCGGCGGCCTGGACGGTTCCGGCCGCGTTCGCCGTGATGGTGCTCGTCTCGCGTGCCACCAAGCGGCGCGTGCCGCGGACCATGGCACGGGTGATGACCCGGCTGCACACCCCGGAACGGCCGCTGGTTACCGAACGCTGAACGCCGGGCTGCCCCTCGCGCGGGAACCATCCAGGGTGGACAATTACGGCATGTCCACGCAGGACGAACGTACACCCGCTGAACCGGAAGGTGTTCCGCCGTCGGTCCGGGCGCAGCTGCTCGCCACCGAACACTGGAGCCTGCTGGCTTCCCGGAGCACTACCCAAAGCGAAGTGCTGACACGGATCAGCATGTTCCTGATGTTCACCTCCGCGAGCCTGGTGAGCCTGGCGCTCGTGGGCCAGGCCACCAGGTTCTCGGACACGTTTGTGATGCTGGCGATGGTGGTCCTGTCCACCGATCTGCTGATCGGGCTCCTCACGCAGGTCCGTGTCCTGAACGTTGCCATGGAGGACCTGATGTACGTGCTAGCCATGAACCGGCTGAGGGCAGCGTACGTTGATCTGGATCCCGGCCTGGCCAAGTACCTACTGGCTGGTACGCACGACGACCAGCCAGGCATGGACCAGACGTATTACTTCCTCAGCGGCCGGACCACGTGGAGCCACGTTGCGGGGAGCAGCGCTGTCTTCATCACCATGGCAAACGCCGCCCTGACGGCGATCCTGCTGGGCACGTCAGTCACCCTGCTGGGCTGGCCGACGGCGGCGGCGGCCTTGGTGGGGGCGGCCTGCGGGCTGATCTTTGCCGGCGCCTCGATGTTCTACGGCTACCGCCAATACCGCGACGTCTGGCCGGCTTTCACGCCGCTCTCTCCCACACCACCGGGCGGGGACTGAATCCAGTCAGTCGATGGCGGCCATGAGTTCCACCACGCGGTCCAGGAAGGCATCCACCTGGTTTTCCTCGTAGCCGTCCTTGCCGACCGCCGGACGGAACACTGCCCGGCGGACGTTGTCCACGCTGAGCGGCTTGTCTTCCTCGAGGTAACCGAGCAGGTCGCGGCACAGACGGTCCACGTCCACGGTGTTGTAACTGCGGGCCTTGCCCTTGGACGGACGCCGGAACCGCTCGCCGTCGGGCCGGTGCAGGCGGCCGCGCAGAATCCCGGACAGGTTCCCGATCTCGCGCAGCCACGCGTCCTCGCCGCTGGCGGCAATCAGTTCGTCCCGTTCGCGGCGGGCAAAGGCGTCTTCGAGCCTGTCCAGGGCGGCATCCACCACCGAAGCGGAGTACCCGCCTTTGACGGGGTCGAAGGACACAGCCCGGACGTCACCGCTCCTGATGACGTGGGTTGCGGCCTTCGGCGTTTCCAGTGACACCCTCGCCCGCTGGAGGAACTGGTCCACCTGCTTGGCGTTGTACCCGTATTCGTTGCGCGGCACGCGTTCAAAGGACGCGGGAATCTGCCGGTGAATGTCCACTGCCACTATGTTTCCTTCAATGCTGTTCAGCCGGATCGGTTGGGTTCCAGTCTATTGGCGCCACGGGACCGGCAAGGGTTTCCAGTTTGGTGATTTCCGGTCAGGCGAACGCCACCAGGACGTACAGGACGAAAGCTACCGGACAGGCAAAGACTATGGAATCAAGCCGGTCCATCACGCCGCCGTGGCCAGGAAGGATGCTGCTCATGTCCTTGATGCCGAGTTCGCGTTTGACCATGGATTCGGCGAGGTCCCCCGCCGTCGAGGCAGCCACCACGGCTACTGCCATGACCGCACCGACCCACCACGGTTTGTCCAACAGGAAGATGCTGGCGAGCACTCCGATCAGCATGGCACCGGCGATTGAACCGGCGAAACCTTCCCAAGACTTCTTGGGGCTGATTTTTGGAGCCATGGGGTGTTTGCCCAGCGAGGCTCCGACCAGGTAGCCGAAGGTGTCGTTGGAAACCACCAGCAGCAGCATGACGGCCACCTGCCAGGCGCCCTGGGGCACGGCACCGCCGGGCCACAGCCCCAAGGGGGTCACACCCCCGGCAGCATGCAGCGGCAACGCGGCGAAGCTGATGAAAAAGGGTACCCAGCCCAGGGTGAAGACTCCGGCGAAGATGCTGTTGGCTGATCCCGCGGCACTCTCAATGGACCGCCACAGCAGCACGGCAACACTGCTCAGGAGCATCGCAAAGAGCAGGCTCTCAAGGCCTCCGAAATAGGCTGCGAACGGCATCGCCACCGTTCCGGTCATGACCGGAACAATGGGCATCCTGGTGCCGTTCGCTTCCAGCGCGCGGAAGACCTCCCAGACTCCGAAAATCGCGAACGTGGTGGTCACCGCCACGAACCCCAGGGGGAGGAAGAGCAGGCCGCCCAGTACGGCAACCAGCATGGCCAGCCCCACCGCCGTGGCCGCCGGAAGGTTCCGGCCCGCCTTCGGCGTCGGGTTGGCCCGGGGCTGCCTCCCCTTGATGCGCGCCCGCGGTGCGGGAGCCTGCTCTGCCTGGCTCATCAGACCTCGAGCAGCTCTGCATCCTTGCGCTTGAGCAGCTCATCGATGCCGTCCACGTGGGCCTTGGTCAGGGCGTCGAGTTCCTTCTCGGCCCGGGTGCCTTCGTCCTCACCGGCTTCGCCGTCCTTGACCAGCCTGTCCAGGGTTTCCTTTGCCTTGCGGCGGATGTTGCGGATGGAGACTTTCGCGTCCTCGCCCTTGGTCTTGACGATCTTGACGTATTCCTTGCGGCGCTCCTGCGTCAGGTCCGGGATGGTGATGCGGATGACGTTGCCGTCGTTGGACGGGTTGGCGCCCACCTCGGAGTCGCTCAGGGCGCGTTCGATGTCCCGCAGGGCAGTCTTGTCGAACGGGGTGATGAGGATGGTGCGCGCGTCCGGGATCGCGAAGGAGGCGAGCTGCTGCAGCGGAGTGGGTGAGCCGTAATACTCCACCAGCACCTTGTTGTAGAGCCCCGGGTTTGCCCGGCCCGTGCGGATCGAGGCGAAGTCTTCCTTGGCTACCTCTACTGCCTTGTCCATTTTCTCTTCGGCTTCGAGCAAGGTTTCTTCGATCACGGTCTCTCCTCAGAAATCAGTGCAGTCCGGGTGCCGGCTTCCTGCACAATCTTGGTTCGGTGTTGCTGGTTCCATCGTGGGTCCCGCGGGCGGGGATGGATCTGTCCTGAAAACATCCTAGCCGTTGCTAGGCGGTGACCAGGGTGCCCAGCTTTTCGCCGAGAATGGCGCGGGTGACGTTTCCCTCGCCTTCCATCCCAAAGACCACCATGGAGAGGTCGTTGTCCTTGCACATGGTCATGGCGGTCTGGTCCATGACCCTGATGTCGCGGCGCAGGGCGTCGTCGTAGCTCAGGGTCTCCAGCCGTTCAGCCGTCGGGTCCTTCTTGGGATCGGCCGTGTAAACGGCGTCCACGCCGCTCTTGGCCATCAGCACAACATCCGCGTGGACTTCCAGGGCCCGCTGCGCGGCCACTGTGTCGGTGGAGAAGTAGGGAAGGCCGGCGCCGGCGCCGAAGATGACTACTCGGCCCTTTTCCATGTGCCGGATGGCACGGCGGGGAATGTAGGCCTCGGCTACCTGGCCCATGGTGATGGCGCTCTGGACCCGCGTTTCGACGCCGGCCTGCTCCAGGAAGTCCTGCAGCGCGAGGCAGTTCATCACGGTGCCGAGCATGCCCATGTAGTCGGCCCGGGAGCGGTCCATGCCGCTCTGGGACAGTTCGGCGCCGCGGAAGAAATTACCGCCGCCGACGACGATGGCAACTTCCACTTCCGGGACCGCCGCCGCGATTTGCTTGGCGACGTCGCGGACGGTTTCGGGATCAACGCCCAGTTTTCCGCCGCCGAAGACCTCACCTGAGAGCTTCAGGAGGACGCGGCGCCTGCTCTTCTCCGACTGGTTGGACGTTTTGACGGCTTCCATGGGTGCCTTCCCGTTCGTGAACTCTGAAAAAAGGTTATCCTGCTGTGCGGCCAAAGGTCTCATCCGGCGCTTT
>DATFAE010000183.1:0-27280 GCA_035254945.1 Arthrobacter sp.
AGCCCGGTTCCATCCCCCTCCTCCTTGAATGGAACATTCCCCCATGTCCTCCGCGACTTCCGCGCCGGCGGCCCAGCGTTTCCCGCTGGCCGCCATGATGGTCCTGGCCACCATCGCCTTCACCGCTATCACCACCGAACTCCTCCCCTCCGGCCTGCTCCCCCAGATCAGCACCGGACTGAACGTCTCCGAACCGGTGGCCGGCTACCTCGCAGCCGCCTACGCCGCCGTCATCGTGGTCACCGTGGTGCCCGCCGCACGCCTGCTCGGCAGGGTCCCGAAACGTCCCCTGCTCGTGGGGCTGGTCCTGACCTTCACCATCAGCAATGGCCTGGTGGGCCTCGCCCCCGACTTCATCGCCGCGATGATCGCTCGGCTGGTGGGCGGCCTGGCCCACGGACTGCTCTGGACCACCATGGCGCCGTACGTCGCCCGGGTGGTTCCGGCCGACAAGGTGGGCAAGGCCCTGGCCATCGTCTTCAGCGGCAACAGCCTGGGCCTGGCCATCGGCGCACCCCTCGGCACGGCCCTGGGCACGTTCCTCGGCTGGCGCGCGGCGTTCCTGTCCCTCGCCGGCTTCGGGCTGCTCCTGGCCGTCCTCGGATTCTTCCTGCTGCCGTCCGTCCGCCGCATCGCCGGCGAAGCCCGCCCCTCCCTGCGCGCGGCCATCGCCCAGCCCGGCGTGAAGCCGGTGGCCATCGCCTGGCCGCTGCTGGTCCTGGCCCACTTCGCCCTCTTCACCTACATCGCCCCGTACATCCGCGACGCCGGCCTGCCGGACTATGCCATCACCCTCTCCCTCACCGTGCTGGGCGTCTCCGGCCTGGTGGGCATCTGGATCGCCGGGCTCACCGTCGATTCCCACCCGCGCCGTTCGCTGCTGATCACGACGGCGGCAATCGCCGTGTCGATGCTGCTGTTGCCGTTCGTGGACGGCAGCCTTGGCTTTGGCCTGGTGCTGATGGGGGTGTGGGGCGCCGGGCTGGGTGCGATCGGCATCTACAACCAGTCGGCCATCCTCCGCGCCGGCCGCGAAAACAAGGACGCCGCCAACGGGCTCACGGTCCTGACCATCCAGCTGGGCATCACCATCGGCGCCCTCTACGGCTCAGCCGCCCTGGTGGTGGCCGGTCCGCTGCTGGTCCCCGCGGCTGCGGCCCTCCCGGTCATCGCGGCACTGGTGATCGCCTGGGCCGGAAAGACGGCGGCCTACCCGCCAGGCCCGCGTGAATCGGTATGGAAGAGCCCGCGGCCCATCGAGGAGCGGACGGGCTCCTAGCCCTTCGGTATGCCCTGACTTTCGACGTCGTGCAGCACGGCCTGCCAGCGCGGCAGCATCTTTCGTACTGTCGCGGGATCCCGTGACTAAAACTCTCGGTTTCCGTGAGAACAGAGAGGTCTGCCCGCCTCGTGAAGGGGCGGGCAGACCTTGAGAGTTGTTAGCGTGCTTCCGCTACGAGGGCTTCGGAGAGTTCGTCGGCGGGCTGCAGGGAGTCCTGCGGCACGTCTTCGGTCTTCACTATGGTGAAGCCCGTCAGGCCGTAGATCAGCGAGAAGATCGGGCAAAGGAAGCAGAAGAAAGCGAAGGGGATGTATTCGGCTGTACTGACGCCGAGGGCTCCTGCTGTGAACACCGCCGTAGCGTTCCACGGAATCAACGGGCCGGTCATCGTGCCGGAATCCTCAACGGCTCTGGAGAGGTTCTTCGGTGCCAGGCCCATCCGCTCGTATACCGGGCGGAGGAAGGTCGCTCCCATGGCGACGGCAAAGTTCACGGCGCCGCCGAGCATGTTCAGGAAGAAGGTGATGACGATGGTTGCCGGGACAAGCTTCCTGGGTGTGTCCAGCTTGGGAGTGATGGCGTTGAGGAGGGATTGCATGATCCCTGCCGAGGTGAAGGCCCCGGCGATGCCCAGGGCAAAGATCACGATGGACGCCAAGCCAAGCATCTTCAATGCGCCGCCGGTTTCTCCTCCGGAGAGAAGGTTGCCGAGGGCGCCAAGGTCGGCAGGCGGGGTGTAGCCGCTCCACATCGCATTCATCACCTGCGTGGCCCCGGCGCCTTGGAATACGACGGCGATGACAGCACCCAAGATGGCCCCGATGGCGATGGCGGGGAAGGCCGGAACGCGGGCGATGAGCAGGCCCAGGACGATGATCGGCGGGATGAGCGGGACCAGTCCGATCTCGAATGCGCCCTGTAGTCCGGTGCTCACTTCGGTGATCTTGTCGGTGCCGCCACTTGCGGAGCCGTAGCCGAAGCCGATGACGGTGAAGATGATCAGGCTGATCAGGATCGACGGAACGGTGGTCCAGAGCATGTGCCGGATGTGCGGCATGAGCCGTGATCCTGACAGACCGGGTGCCATCACGGTGGTGTCGGAAAGCGGCGACATTTTGTCGCCGAAGACTGCGCCGCAGAGAACGGCGCCGGCGGCGATCGGGGCGGGGATTCCCAGGGCAAGGGCCACGCCCATCAGGGCCACGCCGACGGTTGCTACAGTACCGAAGTTGGTGCCGTTGACCAGGGCTGCGATGGCGCTGAGGATCAAAGCGGCTGGCAGGAACCAGGCAGGGTGGATGAGCTGCAGGCCGTAGTAGATCATCGACGGGACCGTGCCGGACATGATCCAGGATGAGATCAGGGCTCCAACGGCTACGAATATCAGCAGTGGCTGGAGTCCTCGCTTGATCATTTCGAAGCTGGTGTTTTCTGCGGTCTCATAGCTGACACCGTGGAGCTTGGCCAGGCCCAGCGCCACAAGAAATGCTGTTGCCATCATGAGCGGCAGGGGTGCCTTCAAAACGACAAGGCCGATCACGAGTACTGCAGTGACCGCTGCGAGGGAGAGCAGGGCGAAGCCAATCCGCGTGGGGGCGCGGTGCGGGCTTTCGGCGGTTGCGCCGGAAGTATCCATGTTCATGCCTTTCTCGTGGCTGGTGGGCTGGATCGGTTTCATGGCTTGGTTTGGGATATTTCGTGGGCTACGTGTTCGCGGTAGGCGTCGAGGAGTTTCCGCCAGACAGGGCCGGGCTCACCGGCGCCGATCTGGCGTCCGTCGATCTCCACGACGGGCACGAGTTCGCAGACGGTTCCGGTGACAAACACTTCCTCGGCCCGGTAGAACTCAAAGAGCGACAGCCGCTCCTCCTGCGCCGGCATTCCCATCTTCCGCGCCTCCTCCAGGATGGTGCCGCGGGTGATGCCGTGGAGGCAGGAGTTCGCGAAGGGCGTCCTGAGGACCCCGTCGGTGATGCAGAAGATGTTGGCGGTGTCGGCCTCGGCGACGAATCCGTCCGTATCGAGCATCAGTGCGGCGTCGATGCCCGGATCGTTCCAGACCTCAAGACGGGCCAGTATCGAGTTCAGCTGGTTGGAATGGTGAACGCCTGGATCAACGATCTGGGGGAACGGCCGGCGAATGCTGGCCGTCCTCAGCCGCTGCGGCTTCGGGCTTTCGGCCACCGGCTTGTGTTCGGCGATGATCACCAAGGAACCTACGGCGGACGCATTCTTCGGATCCATGCCTGACGTCTTTCGCGCGCCACGGCTCACCATAAGCCGGATGTGCGTGTCATGGGTGAAGTTATTGGCTGCCAGCGTCTCGTAAATTGCGGCTGCAATTTCGTGGCGCTCCAGCGGAAGCTTGATGCGGAGCGCATTCGCGGAGTCGCGGAGGCGGTCAAGATGGGTTTCGAGGCGAAGAACCACGCCGTTATAGACGCGCATGCCTTCCCAGACCCCGTCACCTGACTGGAACCCGGCATCGAAGACCGACACCTTGGCTTCAGAGGCGGGGACGATGTTGCCGTCCAGATAAATCTTCAACTCAGACATTGGGGTGATACCTCTCACAATGAACTATCGGATATCGGATACCATACGCGGGCCAAACCAACCCCGTCAATGGATCGGATACTATATCCTTCTGATTTAACACAGGCTTTACAGACCAGGGGAATCACTATGAACGCTCTGAGCGGATACCGCACCAAGGGTCAGCTGGTCTATGAGCAGCTCAAAGAGGGCATCCTCAATGGAAGCCCCGAACCGGGGCAGCGTTTGGTCATCGACCAGCTGGCCGCCGAGCTGGGCGTGAGTAAAGTACCTGTCCGCGAAGCCGTAGACCGCTTGATCGGCGAAGGATGGCTCGCCAGGGCGCCGCACGTGGGGCCCTATGTACCCAAGCTGGAGCCCGGAGAAGTTCACGAAACAGCAGTTATCCGGGCAGCCCTGGAGACAGCGGCCATCCGCTATGCCGTTCCGCTTCATGATGCCGAAAGCCTGTCCAAAGTGGGGGGCATCATGGAGAAGATGGAGTCAGGAGAGGAAGACTACGCCTCGCTGAACGTGAAGCTGCACTCAGCACTCATTGAACCGTGCCCCTACAAGCAGTTGTTCACTATGTCCTGTGCCCAGCTTGAGAAAGCTTCCCGATTTCATACAGTCCTCCGGCTCGGGGACTACGTGAACAAGACCCATGCCGAACACCAGGCGATCGTTGACGCAGTCCGCGCCGGTAACGCAGAACTCGCCGGTCACCTCACTGAAATCCACATCCTCGGTGCTGCCGGAAAGCTTGAAGAGCACCTCGCCGAACCTGGTCGCTGAGAGGATCAATTGCAACGCGCTAACCCCCGCTGTCGGCCGGCACTGTCCAGCTTCTGCTGACGGCGTTCGTCGGCCCACTCGCGGCGGCCCTTTCCGCCGTCGTATTACTGGCTAGGAGGCGGGATCGTCGTGACGTTCCGGCGGCCGGTAACCGGCAAGTTCGGCGCGGATGTCGCCTTCCTCGTGCCCGCCCTTGTTTTTACCGAACGGCAGTACTTTGAGCAGCGGGTGCACAATGGCCATCACCACCAGGCCCCAGGCGAGTCCGATGACCGCCGAGCACAAGGTGTTGACGAGCCAGGCCAGGAAGCCGCCCACCACTGCAATCCCTGCGAAGGGGTGCTCGAGGTCATGGACCAGGTCATAGGGCGCGTGCCAGCCGAGGTCGTATGCTCCTTGCAGCATGATGTGGCCACCCACCCACAGCATGGCGATTGTCCCCACAAACGTGATCGCGGCCAGCACTGCGGGCATTCCCCTGACGAGCAGCTGGCCGAAGCGCTGGGAGCCGGCAGAGTCCTTGGCGCTCAGGTGCAGGCCGATATCGTCCATCTTGACGATGAGTGCGACGGCACCGTAAACGAGCACCGTGATCAGAAGCGCCACGACCACCAGGATGAAAGCCCGGGCCCACAATGACTCACTGGCCACCTCGTTCATCGAGATGACCATGATCTCGCAGGACAGGATGAAGTCGGTGGTGATGGCGCCCTTGGTGACCTTGGCCTCCGCCTCCGGACCCCGTTCCACCGCCGGCGCCTTTTCGTCTGAGTGGTCGCCGCGGAGTTTGTGCCAGACCTTCTCGGCACCCTCGTAGCAAAGGTAGGTGCCGCCTGCCATGAGGATGAACGGTATGGCCCCCGGGAGGAAGGCGCTGATGAGCAGCAGTGCCGGCAGGATGATCAAGAGCTTGTTGCGGAGCGAGCCCCAGAAGATCTTTTTGATCATCGGCAGTTCGCGGGACGGGTCCGCCCCTGACACGTATTGCGGGGTGACGGCGGCGTCATCGATGACCACGCCGGCAGCTTTGACCCCCGCCTTGGCGGCTCCGGCCGCGACGTCGTCCACCGAGGCGGCCGCTATGCGGGCCAGGGCTGCGACATCGTCCAGCAGGGCGACGAGACCGCCGCTCACAGATCGGCCCCGTATTGCCCGGGGGCGGACGGTTGAGTATGGAAATCTGGGTCAAGGCGCGAGATCGGCATGCTCCGAGTCTATTGCGGCGGACAGCGCGGCAGGACAACCTGACGCCCTGCTCGCCGGACCTTACGCCGCGGATGTGGCCCGATGAGGCCGGACGGCGATAAATATGGCCATGGCGGCCGCCTGGATGATGGTCAGGGTAATGGCCAGGGCGAATATTGATTGCTCGTACAGGAGTCCGATGACGACGCTTCCGGCGAGCCAGGCGATGCCGTAGCACGCGGTGAAGATGCCGTAGGCGCTGCCGCGTCGTCCTGTCGGGGCCAGCTCGGCGACGGCTGCGCGCATGGTGCTTTCCTGAACGCCCATTGCGGCTCCCCAGAGCAGCACTCCTCCGACGGCAAGCGTGGTGTTGTTGCTGAAACCGAGCCACGGGACAGCACCTGCGAGAACCGGAAGAACGAGGAGGACCTTCAATCCGATTCGGTCATAGAGCCAACCGGACGCCAGGGCTGCCACGGCATCGACTGCCATGGCCACCGCGTAGAGCACAGGAACCAGCGCGGGCGGCAGGAGCCCGGCGGCGACGAGGTGGAATGAGAGCAGCCCGAACGTTGCGTAGCCGAACATCGTCAGGCTGCTGAATGCCGCGTACATCCAGAATTGCCGAGGCATCCCGGAGGCCATCGGCGGAGTCCTGGTTGCCGGGCCCGGGGCGGCCGATCCTGAATCCCTGACAGGCTGCTCGTGCGTAAGAGATTCGTAGCGGGAGGGGTCGGGGACGCGTTTCCTGAGCCAGAGGAGGAGCAGCATTGCTGCCAATCCAGGAACGGCGAGCAGCAAGAACCCGGGGCCGTAGCTGCCGGAAAGTGATAATGACACACCGATCAGGAGCGGGCCGAGGAAGGCTCCGACCTGGTCCAGCGCTTCGTGGAGTGCGAACGCTTTTCCGCGGCCCAGCCCGGTGCCGGCCTCGGCGAGCATGGTGTCCTTGGCCGGGCTCCGCACGGCCTTGCCCAGGCGCTCGGCCAGGACGAGGACGCATGCAATCCACAAGGCGCTGGTAATCCCGAGCAGAGGTACCGATAGTGCTGTCAGGCCGTAGCCCGTGATCGCCAGTGGCCACCGGAGCCGTGGCCGGTCCGCGAGGCGTCCGAAGACCAGGCGCAGCACGAGGGCGACGGCCTCGCCGGCGCCGGTGATGACACTGATCAGGAGGGCGGAAGCGCCAAGGGCACCCAGGAACGGCCCGGTGACGCTCCTGGCCCCTTCGTAAACCATGTCCATCAGGGCGCTGACAATGCCGAAGACAAGGATGAAACGGAACGCGGTCAGCGGCGGTCCTGCCACGCTCCGGCCGCCGGTGTTGTCCGTGGTGCCCTTCATGCTGAAAAGCCTATTCTTGTCAGGTCCTGGCGCCGGCGCTACCGGTCCGTCTTCACCACCGTGAACAGCACCGCCGAGTCCTCGTCGGCTTCGAGGCTGTGCAGCCCGTCCGGGACGATCAGGAGATCGCCCGTCTTGCCCTGCCAGGACTCGTCGCCTGACTTGAGCCAGACCGATCCCTTCAGGACAAAAACCGTGGCCTCGCCGGGATTCTGGTGTTCGCTGAGCTGCGTGCCGGCCCGGAAGGCCATGACGGTCTGGCGCAGCTTCTTCTCGTGCCCGCCGTAGGCTGTGTCGGCTGCCCTCCCGCTGGGGGCGGCCACGGCGGCCGTGATCTGCTGGCGGGCCAGGGCATCGATCGATATCTTCTGCATGAGGCAACCGTACCCACGGCCGCCCGCTTTGCCGAGAGCCAATTGTCCCGAGGTCCGTCACGGTTCAGCCCGCGGGCGCTATTCGAGAGTCCAGGCCGACGCCGGGCGGCCGGCCGCGTTCCTAACACGCCGCCGGCGCAGCACGGCAACGAGCGTGCCCGCACCGGCGAGCAGCAACGAAGCCGTCCCGGCGGCCACCGCAGGAAGCCCAGGACCCGGCGCGCCGCCGTCGTCGTTCACCACAGCCGGGGGCACCGCCGCGGCACCCGCCGGCGTGCCCTCTGCGGGTACGGGCGCCACGGTCCGCTCCGCTGCTGGGGGAATCACGGTGAGGGACTTCGCGCCCCTGTTCACCACTGCCACGGAGCCGTCGGCCCGGACAGCCATCCGGCCCGGATCGTCACCGGTGGGAACCGTGTCCGACGCGGCCGACGCCCCGGCGGGGATGACGGAGACCGTATCGTCCAAACTGTTGGTCACGTACACGGTTCCGTCCGGAGCGGCCACCAGTTCCTGCGGCGCGGCGCCCACCGGGATCCGGCGCGCCACGGCAGTGCCGCCCGGCCCGATGACGGCCACCTCGTTGGTGAGGATGTTGGCCACGTAGACGGTCCCGTCGGGAGCCACCGCAATCCCGTGCGGGTGGGCCTTGGCCCCCACGTCGATGGTACGGGAGGGCACCGGGGCGCCGGCGGGCACCACCGTGACGGTGCCCTCAAGCTCATTGGAAGCGTAGGCGGTCCCGTCCTTCGCCAGGGCCACCTCCACCGGGTTGGGCCCGGCCTGGATGGTGCGCCTGATCCAGGCGTCACCGGCCTCGACCACGGACACGGACCCCTCGGACGGGTTGGCCACATACAGCGACCCGTCCGGACCCACCGTCAGCCAGTGCGACCCGGAGGACACCTTGATGGCCAGGGCCGCCTTGTCCGCGCCGGGGGCCACCACGCCGATTTCCCCCTGCCCGGAATCACCGGACTGCGTCACGTAGAGCGTCCCGTCCGGGGTCACAGCCAGCGACGACGGGAAGCGCCCTGCGTTGATGGTGCGGGACGGCAACGTCTCCCCCGGCGGATAGACGCTGATGCCGCCCGCCCAGTCGTAATCGCTGACGTACAGGGTCCCGTCCGGCCCTTCCGCTATTCCCAGCGGCTGGATGCCGATGCCGATCATCGTCCCGTCGCCGGTCCCGTCGTCGGCAGCTGCCGGAACGCTCACGACGGCGGACCCGAGCAGGAGCGCGGCCGCGGCCAGCAGCGTGGTTGCCGCAGCCCGCATGGGCGTGCCGCTGCGGTGCCGGATGTGCATGTGTGATGCCGCGCCGACCGCGCGGCGCAGTGGCATGATTCCCACGGTGTTTCCCCCAAAACTGTGGCCGGCCTGCGGCAATCATCCGATCCTACCCGCCACCGGCGGCCCGGATGCCCGCACCGGTTCCCCTTCCGCCGTCGTTCCCGGGATGCCAGAGTGGAACGGTGGTGCCAGAGTGGAACGGTGGTGCCAGAAGGGACGGGCATGACGGGACTTGGGAATGAGGGGCTGCCGCTGACAGCCCTCGCGGTAGCAGCGGGCCGCGCCGTCGAGACCTCCCGCCCTGACCCGCTCGTGGCAGACCCGTTCGCCGCCGCGCTGGTGGAGGCGGCCGGCTCCCGCGTGGACTTCCCGACGGCGTGGCCCCCGGATCCGAAGGCCGCTTCTCCGATGCAGCAGCCACTCCTGCTGGCCTCCATCTATATCGGCCTGCGGACCCGGTTCATCGACGATTTCCTGCAGTCCGGGGATCCCACGGAACAGACGGTCCTGCTGGGCGCCGGGCTGGACACCCGCGCCTACCGGCTCCCCTGGCCGGCCGGTGCACGGGTAATCGAGATCGACCACGCCAACGTCCTGGAGTTCAAGGCCGGCGTGCTGGGCCGGCTGTCGGGCACGCCTTCGTGCGAGCTGATTACCGTGGCCACCGACCTGTCCGTTCCGTGGCGCGGGCCCCTCCTGGCCGCCGGTTTCCGCCCGCAGCAGCCCACCACCTGGATCCTCGAAGGCCTGCTTCCGTACCTCGATGCCGCCGCCCAGCTGGCGGTGCTGAACGACGTGGCGGCATTGTCGGCGTCGGGCTCCCGGGCTGTGATTGAACGGGCCGTGCCGCTGCCCAAGACGGCTGACCTGGACGCGAAGCTGCGCGACTTCAGCCTGCAGACGGGGCTGCCCATGAGCGAACTGCTGGCGCGGGCCGACCCGCCGGACCCGGCGGAACTGCTCTCCGCCGCCGGGTGGCGCTGCACAGCTCACACGGTCCAGGAGCTCTGCGCGACGTACAACCGCAGCCTGTCCCTCGCTGCCAGTGACCACTATGAGCCGGTGCCAGAGCCGGAATCCGGGCAGTCCCGGGGCGGCTTTGTCACCGCCTGGCGGCCCTGACGCGGCGTACCCTGTGGCTATGGAAACCGCCGTCCGGGATCTGAGGCTGCGCACCGGCATTACCGTTCCGTGCCTCGTCCAGGGTGACGCCGTCCAGGGCGACGCCGGCGCGGAGACGGTGCTGCTCCTGCATGCGTGGGGTGAATCCCGCGGCAGTTTTGACCGCCTGATCCCCCGGCTCACCGGCTTCAGGATTTACGCCCCGGACCTCCGCGGGCAGGGTGAGGCGGACAAACCCGGGGACGGCTACTCCCTGGCGGACCAGGCCGAGGACGCCGCGGCGATCCTGGAGGCCCTCAACGTGCCGCGGGCGTATGTCATCGGCTCCTCCAGCGGCGGCTACGTTGCCCAGCAGCTGGCCGTTGCCCGCCCCGAACTGGTTGCGGCGCTGGTGCTCGTGGGCTCTCCTCTGAGCCTCCGCGGCCGGGCACCCTTCGCCGACGAAGTGGACGCTCTGACGGACCCCATCGACGAGGACTGGGTCCGCGCTTCCCTATCCTGGTTTCCGCTGATGCACGAGGTTCCCGCCTGGTTTATCGAGGACCGGGTGCGCGACGGCGTCAGAATGCCTGCCCACGCGTGGAAAGGCATCCTCAACGGCCTGGGCACAGCCACTCCGCCTACGGAATCGGGAACCATCCAGGCGCCCACCCTGATCCTCTGGGGCGACCAGGACAACCTGCTGCCGCGCAGCGGCCAGGAGACCCTGGCCGCCCGCATCGCCGGTGCAGCCCTGAAGGTCTACCCCGATGTGGCGCACCTGGTCCTGTGGGAATGCCCGGAGCGGGTCGCGGAGGATGCGGCGGCGTTCTTCCGTTCCCTCGGCTGACGCCCCGCCCGGCCAGGCCACCGGCGGCCCGCGGGGCGGCCCGCGGAAGCCGATGCACCGCTATAGTCGCGGGGTGACTGCACAGACCTACGCCCTGACCGGCACCATCCACGCGCGGGTGCTGCGCCCGTCCGACGCCGAACGGATGGCGGCCGCCTACCAGCACAACAGGGACCACTTGGCGCCCTGGGAGCCGGAGCGGGCGGAAGGGTTCTTCACCTCCGAGCGGCAAGGCCAGATCATCGCGTCCAAACTGGCCCTGCACGCAGCGGGCTCCGAAGTTCCGCTGGTCCTCGTGGACGGCGAACGGGTGGTGGGGGCGCTTACCCTCACCGGCATTGTCCGGGGCCCGTTCCTCAGCGCCAACCTCGGCTACTGGGTGGACAAGGACTGCAACGGCCGGGGAATCGGGTCGGCGGCCGTCGCCTTCGCACTCGACTACGCACGGCAGGAGCTGGGGCTGCACCGCGTCCAGGCCGCAACGCTCACGCATAACGCCGCCTCGCAAAAGATCCTGGAACGCGCCGGGTTCGACGAGATCGGGCTGGCACCCGGCTATCTCAAGATCGCCGGCTCGTGGCAGGACCACATCCTGTACCAGCGCGTCCTTTACTGATCCCGGGCACCCATCACTCCCACCGGCTCCGGCTGGAAGAGCGGGTGGCGGCTCTAAGATGGGGCATGGACTTCGAGGACGCGCTCTGGACGGTTTTGGGGACAGGGCTGATTCTGCTGATGCTCGCCGATGTCTTTCACACGCTGCTGTATCCGCACGGTTCCGGTCCGGTTGGCCGGACCATCATGCGCGGATTCTGGCTGTTCTCAAAAAAACTCCGGGGCCGGGCCTCCACCATCGCAGCACCCCTTGCCATGGCCGCGGTCATCGGTGCCTGGGCAAGCCTGGCGGCCTTCGGCTGGGCCCTGCTGTACCTGCCCCACCTGCCGGAGGGATTTGTCTACGGAGCCGGGGTTCCGCAGCAGGGTGACTTTGCCGAGGCGCTCTACCTCTCCCTTGTCACTCTTTCCACCGTGGGGTTCGGCGAAATCGTGGCAGCACATCCGCTGCTCAGGCTGGTTATGGCCTCCCAGGCTGTCACCGGTTTCGGGCTGCTGACCGCAACGGTCTCCTGGATCCTGCAGACCTACCCTGCCCTCAGCCGCCGCCGGGCTCTTGCCCACCAGCTGAACCTGTTCAGGGAGGCCGCAGGTCCGGCGGGCGTCGCGTCGCTTGATCCCAGGCATGCGGCCGGCCTGCTCGAATCCATTGCCGGAAACGTGGCATCCGTGAGCATCGACCTGCTTTCCTTCCATGAAACCTATTACTTCCACGAAGTGGAGCAACGCGGTTCCCTGCCGGCCACAGTTGCCTACGCCCACCGCCTGGCCTCGGAAGCCCAGGACAGCGAAAGCCCTGAACTGCAGTTCGCCGGACGGATGCTGCAAGCGGCGCTGGACGACCTTGCGGACGTCCTTCGCGGCAAATTCGGCCACTCAGGATCAACGTCTTCGGCAGTGTTCGACAGCTACGCGCTGCACCACAGACACCGTAAGCCGGGGGAACCGGAGACCACCTAGCTGTACTCACCTGGTCGGTCCGGGCCCGGCACGCTGGTAGCGCGGCAGATGCTCCCCGGGTTCGGTAGTGTCTGTTCATGGACAGCGACACCCTGCTCAACTTCCTCCTGGTCCTCTTTTTCGTGCTGCTGGGAGGCGTCTTTGCAGGCACTGAAATGGCGCTGGTGTCCCTGCGCGAGAGCCAGGTCCGGCGGATGGAAAAGGCCGGGAAAGGCGGGGCCCGAATCGCAGCCCTGGCCGGAAATCCGAACCGGTTCCTCTCCACCGTCCAGATCGGGGTTACCCTGTGCGGATTCTTCTCTGCCGCGTACGGCGCCTCCACGATCGCGCCCGACGTCGAGCCCGTCCTGGAGGGCATCGGATTCGGCGCCGCCGCTGAACCGGTGTCCTTCATCGGCATGACGCTGCTGGTGGCGTACCTGTCCCTGGTGCTGGGCGAACTGGTGCCCAAGAGGCTGGCGATGCAGAGCGCCGTCGGCTTCACCAGGGTCCTGGCCCCTCCCTTGAGCGTCCTCTCCGAGGTGATGCGGCCCGCGGTCTGGCTGCTGTCCGTATCCACCGACGCCGTGGTCAGGCTGTTCGGCGGCGACCCGAACCTCAAGCAGGAGAGCGTCACTTCCGAGGAGCTGTGGGACATGGTTGCTGAGAGTGAGGCCCTGGAGGAACACAGCCGAAGCATCCTGTCCGACGTCTTTGGCGCCGGCAGCCGCTCCCTGCAGGAAGTCATGCGGCCCCGCACCGACGTGACGTTCATTGATGGCGGGCTGAGCATCGCGGCCGCCCGCAGCATGGTCAGGGACGGCCCCTACTCCCGGTATCCCGTGATCGACAGGACCCCCGACGACGTCCTGGGCTTCGTCCACATCCGTGACCTGATGCCGCGGGACGAGACGCAGGACGAGACGCTGGTGAAGGACATTGTCCGTGAGATTCTTCCGCTGCCGGGGACCAACAAAGTACTGCCGTCGCTGTCCCGCATGCGCCGGTTGGGTCATCACATCGCACTGGTAGTGGACGAGTACGGCGGCACGGACGGCATCGTCACCCTGGAAGACCTGGTGGAGGAACTCGTCGGAGAGATCTACGACGAGTACGACACCGGCACTGAGCCGGAGGACCGGGTCACCAGGGCCAACGGCTCAGTCGACGTCGACGGCGGCCTGATCCTGCAGGAGTTCGAGTCGGCCGCCGGCATAGCCCTGCCGGAGGGGCATTACGAGACAGTGGCCGGGTTCGTCATCGACCGGCTGGGCCGCCTGCCCCGCATCGGCGACCAGGTGGAAGTGTCCGGCCATGTGCTGACGGTGGCTGCGATGGACCGGCTCCGCATCGCCCGGATCCACGTGACACCCGCGGGTGCGCGTCCGGAGGAACCCTGAGCTTCGCGGACCGTATTCATCAGACCAGGAGTTTCGCCACCAGCTCGCCGCGGCTGCCCACACCCACTTTCCCGAAGAGCGCCTTCAGGTGGTCGTGCACGGTGTGCGGGGAGATGAACAGGTGCGCGGCGATGTCCGCCGTCGCGTTCCCGGACAGGACCTCCAGGCAGACGTCCCGCTCCCGGGCCGTTGCGCCGTAAGCCGCCAGCAGCAGGCCCACCACGTCATGGGTGGTGGCCGGCTCCACGGTGACCACCATCTGCTCGGGGTCATCGCCGGTGATGAGGCGGCTGGCCTGCAGCACCCCCCAGTTGCCGCCGGCGTCGCGCATCCTGGCCCGTGCCGTCCCCGACGGCGCCGCGTGCGCCTGTGCCACCGCGGCATACAGCGTCATGCTGAACCGGCCGGGCGCGGCTTCCTCCACCGCGGCCAGCCAGGACGTGGCCGCGGGCGTGGCCGCCTGCAGCTCACCGTGCGGGCCGGCCAGGACTATGACGGGCCCGACGGCGGCGGGCCGGGCCTGGTGCGCTGCCCGCACCGCGACCCGGGTGGCGGCGGCGAGGGTGGCAGCGACGGCGCCCAGGAATTCCACTTCCCGGTCCGTGAAGTCGTGCCCGGCCTCGCGGAAGAGGCCGCCCACTCCCCAGCACGCGTCGTCCACGCAGAACGCCGCACGCAGTTCGTGGTTCAGGCCCAGGGGAAGGAGCAGGTCGTTGATCCGGACGCTGCGGACCACGTCCCGGTGCGCGGCGTCGGAAATCCGGGCGACCGGCTGCGGGCGGCGCAGCAGCTCCGCGAACGTGTTCGGTTCGCGGCCGGTGTACTCCGACTCCGCGAACCGGGCCGCGTGCTCGTCCGTCACCGGCCACGGCCGCCAGTTGGTTACGGACGTCATCCCCAGCGTTTCAGGGTCGACGCCGGCCCAGCAGGCCTGCTCGAACGGCACCGTCTGCCGCACCACGGCCATGGCCGACGCATAGAGTTCGCCCTGGTCCAGTCCGCTGGTGGCCAGGGCGGCGATCTCCCGCCGGGCACGCTCAGCGCGCTCCTCCCACATACCTCCAGTATCCGGGCGGACGGACGGTCCGCAATCCCCCAAACCGGGGGTTACTCCGTCTTCGCAAACCCCCGGTGAGGGGATCGCGGCGCCGGGCGCCGGCGTCGTACTTTTCCTTCATGAACGCCGTAGCCCAGGTTTCCGCGGTGCTGGCCGCCGTGATCCACATCGCCGTGTTTCCGCTGGAGAGTTTCCTCATGCACCGGCCGGGGGCGCAGAAATTCCTCAGCACGCCGCCGCAGAACGTGCCCGCCGTGATGATGTGGGCCATCCCCACCGGGTTCCGGAACCTGCTGATCGGGCTGGGCGTTCTCGCCGGGGTGGTGGCGGTGAACCTGGGATACGCGGTGGTGGGCTACACCCTGGTCATCTACTGCTGCGCCAACATGGTGCTGGGCGGGTCCACCATGCTGCTGGCGGACGCCCTGGGCCACTATCCAAGGAAGGGCGAGAGCATCCCCGGCACGCTCGGCGCAACCGTCCCGGCCCTGGTGGCGCTGGTTGCGCTGGCGTTCTAAGGGCCTTAAGCAGCAAAGTGCCGCGGATACCTTCGAGGGAGAAGGGATCCGCAGCACTTCTACGCCTATGTGCGGTGGCGGCTAGCTCTCGCAGGCAACGCCGTCCTTGTCCCGGTCAAGCGCCGTGCTGTAGCCAGGCTGGCCGGCGTACAAGGGGGCCGCGCCGGCAGCCTTCGCCGCTGCACAGTTGGCGTAGTAGGCAGCTGCCGGCGCCGGGGCCACGGGAGCCGGTGCCACGGGAGCCGGTGCCGGTGCCGGCTTTGCGGCTTGCTGTGCTGCGGCCTGCTGGGCCGCTGCCTGATCCGCTGCAGCTTTCTGGGCAGCGGCCTGTTCGGCGGCCAGCTGAGCAGCGGCCTGATCTGCTGCAGCCTTGTCGGCTGCGGCCTTTGCGGCCGCAGCCGCCTCTGCCGCCGCCTTGTCAGCCGCGGCCTTGTCAGCTGCCGCCTTATCTTCCGCAGCTTTGTCGGCAACTTTCCCGACGCCGAGATGAACAGTCGAACCCTTCGCGACGCTTGCACCTTCCGCGGTGTCCTGGGACGTCACCTGCCAGTTCTTCTTGACCATGATCGATTTGCCGTCGGCGGTGTCCACTGCCTCGACTTCGAGCCCGAGATCTTTCAGTTGATCCGTGGCTTTATCGAGCGTCAGGCCTATAACGCCTGGGACCGTGACAGCATTTGCAGCCACAGCGGTTGCACTTCCCACCGCCTGCTTGCCACTGCATCCAGTCAGCATGAGGCCGGCCAGCACAACTAATGTGAGCATCTTTTTCATTTTTCCCCCTTGGAAAGTTTCTATTAGTGAGTGATTGGGCGTTGCTAGCTTTCGCAGGCGATGCCGTCGGAATCGCGGTCAAGCGCGGACCGGTAGCCGGCCTGCCCCGCAAAGATCGGGGCCGCGCCGGCGGCCTTGGCGGCCGCGCAGTTGGCGTAGTAGACGGCTGCCGGGGCAGGGACGGCAGGAGCCGGTGCCGGGACAGCCGGTGCGGGGGCTGCCGGGGCCGGCGCCACCGCAACCGGTGCGGGAGCGGGAGCCACCACCGGTGCCGGTTCGGGTGCCGCAGCCGGGGCCTGCTCGTTGGTCGGAGCGAGCTGGCCGTCGCAGTCGGCCAGGATCCTGGCCATCGCGTCGTGCTCCGCCTGGGTGACCCAAAGGCTGTACGTGGCCTTCACCGAAATCTGCCGGGCAACGTATTCGCACCGGAACCCCTTGTTCGGCGGCAGCCAGGTGGCGGCGTCGCCGTCGCCCTTCTTCATGTTGGTGGGCCCGTCCGTCGACTGCAGGTTCAGCGGATCGTTGGCGAACGCTGTCCGCTGTTCCACGGTGAGCTGCTGTGCGCCCTTCTGCCAGGCGTCGCTGAGGGCCACCACGTGGTCGATCTGGACGGCGCTGCTGGTGGCGGTGCCCCGCAGGAAGCTGATGGTAGTGCCCGTATAGGGGTCCGCCAGCGTTCCGGACTGGACCTTGCAGGGGACGCTGTTCGTGTACGTGATCCCGGTCAGATCGCGCTTGAGGATGTCATTCCGGGTATCGCATCCGTTCCGGTCAATGTCCGCCCAAGCCTGCCCGAACAGCGCACGGTAATAGCCCGTCTTGGGTGCCCGGCCCTTGATGGGCAGGGTAGCCAGCAGGTCGGCCGCCTTCGTCGCAAAGGCAGGCTGCGTCTTCGGAGCCGTAACGCTGACGCCCTGTGCCACGAGGTACGGGGTCTCCGGATCCAGCGGCGCGCCCGACGGCGTCGGGGTGGCTTTGGCCGCTGCGCTCGCCTGGGCCGGCGTCGTCGAGGCGTCGGTCGCCGAAGAGGCCGTCGGCTCCGCCGTTGTAGTCCCCGGCGAGGCGGCGGAACACCCGACAATCAGTGCGAAAGAGGCCGCCACAATGACGGCCCCGATCGTCCGCCTGGCACCGGCGGTGCGGGTCGATGCCCGTGTCTTAACGGGCGGCTTCGGAGATTGCCCCGGGCCCATCGCTGCCGACCCCAAAAGCGCCGCAAAATCTGACAATGATTCCCCCAATTAAATAAGGGCCCGGCAATTAGCCGGGCCCTTTGCTAAGCCATGATTTCTGCTGGGGATGAGCATATTTCCCAGGCCGCCGGCAAAACTGAATCTGGGGCGATCCTCGGGCAACGTTGATTGAGTCTTGAGCCGATCTTGATGGTGCCTGTCGCACAGATGGTTCGGGACTTAACAATCGCCCCTGCACCGCGGCTAAACCGGAGGCCCTCCGGTTTCCCGCTCGATCAGGGCCTGGAGGTTTGCGAGTTCCCGCGGGGCCAGTGAGTTTCGGCCCGGATGCGCACCAGCGTGCCGTTCGCTTGGTACTGAAGGCGCGTGTCGACGTCGAACTTCAGCCCGAAGTAGGCCGCAGTGCCTGCCGGGCGTTGATCCACACTGAATGTTCGTGGGTGCCCATGGGTCCTCCTCGCCCCCTGCGCGGCCAAGCCCGCGCGGGCACGCTGCCCGCGCGGGCTTATGGGCGGTGGCTACGCACGCTGGGAGAGGTTAAGAATGTTCCCCTCGCTGTCCAGGAACCACGCGCCTTTGCCCCACTCGTTGGTGGCAACGCCGTTCTCCGTCTTCAAACCGGGGAAATCATATTCTTCAAAGACGACGCCGCGGCCCCGCAGTTCCTCCATCTCGCGTTCGATGTTGTCCGTCTCCCAGCCCATCTGGGTGTTCTTGGCTGTTCCGGCGTTGTCTGTCTGGTAAACGAGGAAGCCTGTTCCCTTGCCACAGCGGAACATCAGGTTGTCGTTATCCACGGAGTCGGCAGGCTCGAGCCCCAGCTTGTCCCGGTAGAATTCCTTCGCCCTGCCGATGTCCTTTGCGGGGAGGACAGCCATGATCTCTAGATCCTTCAGCATGATGAATTCCTTTGTGCGTCTTGCGTTGGTGGCGCCGCTCTCCCCCGGGTTCGGTCCCGGAACGTCCTTGTCCGTGGCCGCGAGGCTGCCCGTTCCGCCGGATGCCGGGGCAGCCACCTGGGACTCTGCTGCGCCCAGCCAGCCGTCATTGGCGCCAGGGTCCCCGAAGCTTATGTGGCCATTATGGAACCGAATTGGTGGTTACGGTATAGGGATCTTTATTGACGTTCCGTGGGCTTCAAACCTTTGGCGTAGGCGGCCTGCCCCACGTGCTGAAGGCAGTCGGCGATGGTGCTGACCAGCCGGACGCCGAGGGTGACGGGCGGGTCCCAGCGGGTGTCGACGACGCGGTCCAGGTCGGTGTCGCCGAGGGTCTGCAGGAAGTCCACGGTCTGTCGGTGGACGGCGTCGTAGTACTCCAGCAGCAGCTCCGCACTTGCCTTGACGGCGTCCACCTGCTCGGAGGAATGGCCGTATCCCGTGTCGCGGGCGCGCAGCGGCAGGTTGAACCGGGCCACAAATCCCTGCGCGGTCCAGACCTGTTCGACGCCGGCGGCTTCCGCGACCTGCGCGTCCTCCACCCGGCCCAGGTGCCAGACCAGCCATGCAATCGAGTTCCCGGTGCCGGCCGGCCGCCTGGCCAGGGACGCGTCGTCGAGCCCTTCGAGCACGGCCTCGACGGTTTCCCGGATCCTGCCGAAAGCGTCCAGCAGGAGTTCATTGGATTTCATCGGGTCCCCTTCGGTGCGCTTTTCGTGGCTGAATCCCATGCTTGCACGGAGGCCCACCCGCCGGATAGCGCGCGATAAAGGCGGCCTCACCCATCACCGCCGTGTCGGCCCGAAGGAATCGACCATGAGAAAAGTCAGCGTCACCAACAACGTCTCCCTGGACGGCGTCATGCAGGCGCCCGGACGGGTCGCTCACGGAACCGTCATCGACGAGTACGTGCTGCTCATCCGCTGATTCTGGGGACGGGCCGGCGGCTGTTCCCGGACGGCCCGGAGTCAGGGCTCCGGCTCACCAGCAGCGTGACGACGAGCACTGGCGTCGTGATCGCTACGTACGGGACCCTCTGAACAGAAGCCGGACCTACTTCTGGTTCTCCGCCTTTTGGATCTCCGCGCGGCGCAGGCGGATGATGTCCTCCAGCACGTCGTCGGGAAGCGGATGCTCCGGGGTGAAGCGGATGGTCCCCTTGGACAGGGAGTATCCCTCCAGCCGGCCGGCGACGGCGTCAATCACCGCCGGGGAGAACGGAAAGACGGAGAGGTGCTTGGCCGCCGCCACGACGCCGATGAGCGGCTTCCCGTCCAGCTTCAGGGCAGGCATCCCGTAGCTCATGCCCTCCACAGCCTCCGGCACCATGGTCCGGGCCATGCCGATTACGCGCTGGAGGGAGCCCCGCTGGGGCTCGGGCAAAGCGGCCAAGGATTCCTCAACGGTGCCCATGGCGCACATTCTATTACCGTGGCGTCAGGCGTTCGTTTTCCGCTTCAGCCAGCCCCAAACGGCCGTCGCCACGAACAGCACCAGGCCGATGACAGCCAACCACAGCAGGCCCTTCACCACGAAGCCGAAGATGGACAGTACAAGCCAAATAATAAGCAGTGTGATTATGAGTCCCATACCGGAAGCTTATGCCAGCCGGCCGTTCTGTTGACGCAGGTGAGCCAATAGAGTGTGGCCAGGGAAGGAGGCGCAGGGTATGGATAAATCAGTGCCGCTTGAACGCATGGTGTTTTTCAGCGATGCCGTGTTTGCCATCGCGTTGACGCTCCTGGCCCTGGACCTCAAGCTTCCAGTGGGCATCGCGCCGGAACGACTGACTGCCGAGCTCATTGACGGCATCCCCGAACTGGTGGCCTTTGCGTTGTCGTTCGTCATTGTCGCCCGCGTGTGGATGTCCCACCACACGGACTTTTTCCGCATCCGGGATTTCAGCCCGCAGCTCGCGTGGCTGAACATGCTGCTGCTGTTTTTCATCGTGATGCTGCCTGCCACAACGTCGGTACTCAGCGACTACGGCGGGAATCCGAGCCCCTGGCCGAGCGTGCTGTACGCCGCCACGATTTCCGGTGTCTACCTGACCCTTGCCGGGATGTGGACGTATGCCTGGCGCAAGGGCCTGACAGAGGACAGCGTGGATTCCCGCGAGCACTGGCGGGTTTTCCGCGGACGGATCATCCCGCCGTCGGTCTTTCTCCTCAGCATCCCGGCCGCATTCTTCCTCGGCAGCAGCACCCCGTACCTGTGGGTCCTGATTGTGCCCGCAGCCCTTGTTTCCCGCTGGCTGTCCGTACGAAAGGTGAGTTGAAGCCATGGACTACGTCAAAGACCCCCGCGTTGACCAGTACATCGATGCCCTCCCGGCGTGGCAGCAGGACATCTGCCGCAAGGTCCGCGACCTGGTCCACGCCGCCGATCCCGAGGTCGAGGAGACCATCAAGCGCACCGTGCAGCCGTACTTCGTCCTGCAGGGCAACGTCATTGCCCTCCTCGCGGCGAAGGACCACGTCAACGTCTTCCTGTACGACGGCGGCATCACCCCGGATCCGCACAACATCATCACCGCGGGCCACGGCAACAAGACCGGCCGCATGATCTCGTACTACGAGGGCGGGGCAATCAACGAGGCCGCGCTGGTGCAGATGTTCCGGGCGATCATCGCCAACATCCGGGCCGGCGGCTGGCGGAAGGTCAAGGGCGGGCAGTAGCTGCGGCGAGGAGCCGGATCCGCCTGCTGTGCCGGAGCGTTCTGTGGCAGCGTCCGTCGTAGGGCACTTTGGGGGTGCCGGCGTCGTAAATTACGACGGCGGCCGGCGAGTCCGTGTCGAAGTGCCCCGTTTTGGGGCAGGGGTGTGAGTTGCCGGACTTTCCTTGCCTCTGGCAACTAGCCAGGAGCATAATGGTTAGCAGAGCTAATTAGCAGTGCTAACCATCTTCGGGAGGACACCGAACCCCCATGACCACCACCACAAAGTTGGACCACGAGTCCGCGGACAGCATCCAGCCGGACATCCTGGCCATCGACCTCCGGACAGCCGTCATGAGAACTTCCCGCCGGCTGCGCATCGAGGCAACCGGCGATGTCATTACGCCCGGCCAGTACACGGTGCTCGCGCACCTCCGCACCGGATCCCAGACCCTCCGCGAACTGGCGGAAAGCGAGCACGTCCAGGCGCCGTCGATGACCCGGATCGTCAACGCACTCACGGAACAAGGGTTCGTGTCGCGGTCCCCGCATCCGGAGGACGGCCGGCAGATCCAGGTACGGATCACGCCGGCCGGTGAGACCGTCCTGGCCGAGGCGCGCAGCCAGCGCACCGCCTGGCTGGCCCAGCGCGTCGCCGGGCTCAGCGAAGAGGACCGCGTCACCCTCAGCCGCGCCGCACACATCATGCAGGAAATGAGCGCCCGATGAGCGCCATGTTCCAGGCCCTCGAAAACCGCAACTATCGGATCTGGGCAGGCGGTGCGCTCGTCTCCAACGTAGGCACCTGGATGCAGCGGATCGCCCAGGACTGGCTGGTACTGACGGTCCTCACCGCCCACTCCGGCACCGCCGTCGGCATCACCACCGGCCTGCAGTTCCTGCCGATGCTGCTGCTTGGCCCCTACGGCGGCGTACTGGCCGACCGGCACAGCAAGCGCGTGATCCTGCTATGGACCCAGCTGGCCATGGGCTTGTGCGGGCTGGCTGTCGGACTCCTGGTGGTGACGGGAAACGCACAACTGTGGCACGCCTACCTGGCCGCGCTCTGTCTCGGATTGGCCAGTGCCATCGATGCGCCGGCCCGCCAGGCCTTCGTTTCCGAGCTGGTGGGGCAGGACAAGGTGGCCAACGCTGTGGCGCTGAACTCCGCATCCTTCAACACTGCCCGGCTCACCGGCCCTGCAATCGCCGGCCTGCTGATCGCCTGGGTGGGTACCGGGCCAGTGTTCCTGCTCAACGCGGCCAGCTTCGCCGCCGTCATCTTCTCGCTGTTCAGGATCCGCCGGTCCGAGCTGGCCCCCTCCACGCCCGCTACCCGCGGCAAGCACCAGGTGGCCGAGGGCCTGGCCTACGTTCGGCAGCGGCCTGACCTGGTTCTTATCCTGGTCATGGTGGGGATCCTGGGCGCCTTCGGCATGAACTTCCCCATCACAAATGCGCTGATGTCCACGGCCGAGTTCGCCATGGGGCCGGGGGAATTCGGGCTCCTGGGGTCCATCATGGCCGTCGGCACGCTGGCCGGTGCGCTGCTCGCGGCCCGAAGGTCCGGACCCCGGCTGCGCTTCATGCTCGGAGGGGCCCTGGGACTCGGGTTCTTCACGCTGGTAGGCAGCGTGTCGCCGTCGTTCTGGATCTATGCGGCTGTACTGATCCCGGTGGGCCTGGCCTCCATCACGTTCCTGAACAGCTGCAACACCAGCATCCAACTCTCCGTGGAGCCGCAGTTCAGGGGCCGCGTGCTGGCCCTATACCTCGCCATCCTCCAGGGCGGGACCGCCCTCGGGGCGCCGCTGATGGGATGGATCGGCACCGAATTCGGTCCGCGCTGGTCGGTGGCCGCCGGCGGCGCCATCGTCCTTCTGACCGGCCTGCTCTCGGTGATCGCGGCCAGCCGCCGCAGCCCGATGCCTTTCCGGCAACAGGTGCGGACAATCCTTCCCGGACGGCGCGCCACGGCCTGAAAACCCGCAGCAAGTGAAAGAGCGTTCGGGAAAAAGCGACAGTTAGTGAGAGAGGATCCCGGAAAAACCCGCAGAAAGTGAGAGAGCGTCCTGGTTGGCGGGGGCTACTTGGCGGGGGGCGCCGTCGAGCCGCGCACCACCAGCTCCGTTCCGAGCTCGATCCGCTGCGGAAGTTCCTCGTCCCCCTCCAGGTGCCTGAGCAGCGCGCGCATGGCGGTCTCGGCCATCTGGACCACGGGCTGGCGGATGGTGGTCAGGCCCGGCTCGATCCACTCCGCCGCCGGGATGTCGTCGAAGCCGATGATGGACAAATCCTCCGGGATGCGGAGTCCGGCGGTCCGTGCCGCGCGGTAGGCGCCCATGGCTTGGTCGTCGTTGCCGGTGAAAATCGCCGTGGGCCGGTCCGGCAAAGACAGCAGTTTCTTCGTGCCGGACTCGCCGGCTTCGATGGAGAAATCGCCCGGGACCATCAGCGCCGGATCCACCGGGATGCCCGCACGCCGCAGCGCCGAGATGTAGCCGTCCTCGCGGGCACTGCTGCACTGCAGGTCCTCGCGGCCGCCGATCATGCCGATCCGCCGGTGCCCCAGCTGCAG
Organism: Arthrobacter sp.; assembly: GCA_035254945.1. Taxonomy (GTDB): domain Bacteria; phylum Actinomycetota; class Actinomycetes; order Actinomycetales; family Micrococcaceae; genus Arthrobacter. The sequence continues at coordinate 23,428 of DATFAE010000183.1, forward strand.
CAGGTGCTCGGTGGCCGAGTGTGCGCCGTCCCAGTTGGCCGCGCCCACGGTCATCAGGTCCGGCCCGGGCTGGCCCACCGGATCGATCAGCACCACCGGGATCCCCAGCGACTTGATCCGCTGGATCTGCTTGGCGTCCAGCTGGTACACGGCCATCAGCAGCCCGTCCGATTTCCGCTCCGCCACGTTCGCCAGCCATGGCCGGATCCGTGAGCCGTCCATGTTCAGGCTGCTCACCACCGTGCCGTACCCGGCGTCCTGCGCCACGCGCTCCACGCCCTCGATGATCTCCAGCGCCCACTCGGAGCCCAGGCCCGGGAACACCAGGTCGATCAGGCCGGCCTTCTGCCGCCTCTTGGCCGGCCGGCGGGCATAGTCGCGGCGGGCGATGATCTCCTCCACCCGGGCACGCGTTTCGGCCGCCACGTGGGCATGGCCGTTCAGCACTTTGGAAACGGTGGGGACCGAGACGCCGGCCTCCCGGGCTATCTCACTGATCGTTGCGCGCCCGGTGTCCTGCTTGACCATGGAAGCCACCTTTCCCGCCGGAGCACTCCCCCGGCCCTACGAGTTTCCGGAAAGTCCCCACGCCTGGATCCGGCCGCACATGCCGTAAATCCTGCTGGTTTCCCGTTTTCCTATGGTAGTCCGCGCTTCCTGCAGATAGAAACTTTCGGCGATTTCCAGAGACTGCAACTGCTGCCGTGTGGCCGCCGCCTGCTGCTCGGCCCCCTGCGCGAGCATTTCCTGCCAGCCTGAGGCGCGAAAACTGACCAGCCGGGCCGCGGCCGCATGGAACCCAGCCAGCGCGCCGGGCCCGGATTCCAGCACGGCCTCCTTAAGTGCAAAATACCCCTCCAGCGCCAGATCACGACGACGGCGCGCGGCCGCCTCCGCGTCCGGGTCGCCGCCGTCGGCATCACCGGGCTCCAGTGCCGCCGCGAGCCTGTACGCCGCCGCGTCCGCCAGGTGCGGGGGCGGGAACGTCATGACGGCGTCGCCGTTCTCCGGCAGCCCGGCGTTCTGCATGAGCACCAGGACGCGCAGGTCGCCGGAGTCGTTGACGGCCCGGTGGATGGTGCCGGGGGTGAACCACAGCACCACCCCCGGCTCCAGCGGCGTGGACGTGAACCCCCGGGAGTCCAGCGTTTCCAGCCGGCCTGTCCCCTGCTGCACCACGTACGCCTCCGCGGAGGCTGTGTGCAGGTGCGGGGTGCCGCCGGCAGCGCCGTCCGCGGCGGGCCAGTCGTAGATGCTGACCTCGGAAACGGCGGTGGCGCCAGGGAAGGTGGTGACAGCCATGGTCAGGCCCAGGCCTCCAGCGCGGTCTTCGCCGCTCCGGCGAGTTCGGCTGCGGACTGCCCGTCCACCCCGCCGTCGGAAATCACGACGGCGTAGCGGTAGGTGAGCGGCCGCCCCGCCTGCAGCGGGACTGCTTCGCTGAAGAACGGCGCGGAGCCAAGGCACGCGAACATGGACGACCGGGCGAACCACTGGTTCGGGGCGCCGGGGTTGGTGCCGTCCTCCATAAACATGATGGTGGAGAACCGGCAGGTGTCATCGTGCTGGCCGGTGAAGGAGATCCATTCCGAACGGGTGCCCATGAATTCGTCCTGGCCGGCGCCGGCGTCGGAGCGGAACTGGCCTCCGGTGAACGACCGCGGCCCGCGCCAGAACAGCCCGCCGTACCCGGCGTTGTCCCGTCCCTCCGTGGTGGGGCTGCCGATCTCGATGACGTCCGGCGAGATGTTGGTGATTTCGGTTTGGAACAGGAGCACCCAGGCCGGGGTGGCCGGGACGTCGAGGAGCTGGACGTTGAACCGGCGCTTTTCGGCGATGACGGGGGCCCCGTCCTGCGAGCTCCATTCGAGTTCCTCGGCCGCGGTGATCCCCGCTCCCGAGTCGTCGATCGCGGTGAAGGCCCCGTGGGTCATGGCGCCGTTGTTGTCGAGGTTGGCGTATCCGGTGGCGCGGGTATAGGTGGCGCCGCCCCAGAAGTTGTCCTTGCCCACGTTGGGCAAGGCCAGGGACAGGCCCTTGTGCCAGACGTGGTCCCACGGCCGGAAGATGGTCACCTCGTCACCGCCCAGGGTGGTGAGCGGGTGGAAGTAGGGGCGCGGGCTCTCGTACTGGGCGTCCGTGGGCTTGTAGGTGTAGGTGGCGATCTGCCGGCCGCCGGCGGTGAAGGTCAGGGCGGCGCCGTCGTCTGAGTAGCTGAGCCGTGTCTGTTCAACGGTGGTGCTGGTGGTTGTTGCTGCGGGGCTGGTCATGGGGGTCTCCAAAGAATGAGGCGGGGTTTGTCAGGCGGGGTCTGTCAGGCGGGGGAAGAGGCAGCGAGGGCAGGCGCCGTTGCATCCAGGACCCGGGTGCCCAGGCCGTCGCCGTCCATGCCGTCGTAGAAGGGGTGGCCGGGCACGATCGCGCCGCGGCGGACAGGGGTCCCGGTGAAGGCGGAGGCGTAAATCGCGGCAGCGAACTCCAGGGTCTGCCGAGCGGAGTCCGCTCCGGCTGGGAGCGGACTGCCGGCGTCGAGCGCGTCATACATGGCCAGGAACTGGGCCGAGTGCCCGCTCCCCCGTTCCAGCGGCTGCGCGTCCCATGCCCCGGTGACCTGGTCCTCGTGGCCGGGCGCCGGGGTGACGGTCCAGTTGTCCGTGGCGTAGCCGTACAGGTGGCTGAGTTCCACGGTGGCGAATTCGCAGTCGATCCGGATGTCCGAGGTTTCCCGCGGGGACAGCAGCGAGTTGATGATGGTGGCCACGGCGCCGTTTTCGAACCGGACCAGGGCGGCGGACAGGTCCTCGGTGGAGGTGGCGCGGGCCTGCCGGGAGGCGATGGCGGTGACCTCCTGCCACGGGCCGAGCAGGTGGAGCAGCAGGTCGAACTGGTGGATGCCGTGGCCCATGGTGGGGCCGCCGCCTTCCGCGCTCCAGGTGCCGCGCCACGGCAGGTCCCAGTAGCTGTCCGGCCGGTACCAGAGTGTGTCGCAGCGGGCCACCAGCGGCCGGCCGAATCCGGCGCCGCCGATGAGCGACCGGGCCGCGGCGGACGCATCGCCGAAACGGTGCTGGAAAACGCAGGAGAACTGCGCTCCGCTTTGGGCTTGGGCGGTTTCCAGCCGGTCGAAGTCGGCCAGGGACAGGGCCGGCGGCTTCTCGGACAGGACCTGGACGCCGGCCGCCAGGCACTCGAGGGCCTGGTCGATGTGCATCATGGGCGGCGTGCACAGGTGCACGATGTCCGGCCTGGACTCCGCCAGCAGCTCGCTGAGGCTCAGGTACCGGCCGGCGATGCCGTGCCGGTCACCGAAGGCGTCCAGCCGGGCCTGGTCCACGTCACAGGCCGCCACGACTTCCGCCCGGCCGCCGGTCCGGGCCAGGTTCTCCGCGTGGACCGCGGCGATCCCGCCGGTGCCCACGATCGCCACTTTGTACGTCCGCATCTTAAATTCTCCGCCTTTGCAGTTCTTCACTGGTTGGTGCTGGTTGCTTGCCTGGGTACGGGCTTGCTCGTCACTTGGCTGGTCCTTGGGCGGCCCGGCTCTTCCGAAACTTTCATGACTGGATCATTATTTTCCGAAACATCTTTGACCTGCATTTCGGCCGTCTTTCAACCGTATGAAGCGTGACCCGCGGAAGTCAATGGTTTCCAACCCTAGAAACTAAATATAAATTTCTGATAGTTTCTAAAAAACTGATTCCTATGTGAGGAGACGCCGTGAGCGGTGCCGCCGAGAAACAAGCACTCCCCCGCGCCGCCGGACCCGACGCAGTCGAGCACCTCATCGCCGCGATGACCCTGGAGGAAAAGCTCGCCCAGCTGGTGGGCGTGTGGGTGAACGCGTCCACGGACG
>DATFAE010000184.1:0-20785 GCA_035254945.1 Arthrobacter sp.
CAGCGTGTTCCAGGTGAAGATCGGCATCCGCCACATGGTCATGCCCGGGGCGCGCATGCAGATGATGGTGGTGATGAAGTTGACCGCGCCCAGGATGGTGCCAAAACCGGACAGCGCCAGGCCGAAGACCCACAGATCACCGCCGACGCCGGGGGTGAAGGTGGTGTTGTTCAACGGCGCGTAGGCGAACCAGCCAAAGGATGCAGCACCCTGCGGGGTGATGAAGCCTGCAACGGCGATGGTGGAGCCGAAGAGGAAGAACCAGAAGGCCAGGGCGTTCAGCCGCGGGAACGCGACGTCGGGTGCGCCGATCTGCAGCGGCATGATGACGTTGGCGAAGCCGGCGAACAGCGGGGTGGCGAACATCAGCAGCATCATGGTGCCGTGCATCGTGAACAGCTGGTTGTACTGTTCCTTGGTCTGCAGGATCTGCATGCCCGGTTCGAACAGCTCGGCACGGATCAGCAGGGCCATCACGCCGGCTAGCAGGAAGAACACGAACGAGGCGATCAGGTACATGTACCCGATGACCTTGTGGTCCGTGGAGGTGATCCATCTGACCACCATGCTGCCTTTGCGTCGGGGCACAACGGCCGGCGCGGCTGTTGCTGCGACCCCTTGTGAATGTCCGGTGATGGCCATTTTCCACCTCACAGAATCTGCTGTACGGCGCGAACAGGCCCCTTGCATAAGCCCTAATTGCAGGCTACTCAGGAACTTGGCCTGCGGGAAGAGGTCGCGTTGACTCATAGCAAAGGTCCGTGGCAGTGGATACGTTGCCTCATCTGAAAAGGTCCGGGAAGGTCCTGGTCGCGGACATCCTTGAGGGATGGGACTGACGATGAGCCAGCGGCAGGCTGTCACGGTGATCAAGGCGCGGGCGTATGTCCGGGCCAACCGCGCGGGGAAGAAGCGGATCCTGGATGAGTTGGTGGAGCTCACTGGCTGGAACCGTGACTATGCGCGGCGGGCGTTGCGGCGGGCCCTGGAGCTGCGGCCGGTTCCTTCCCGCCGGCCGCGGACCCCGGTGTACGGGCCGAAGGTCATCGACGCGCTCGTGATGTGCTGGGCGGTGCTCAGGGCGCCGGCGGGCAAGCGTCTGGCGCCGATGTTGCCGGTGCTGGTGCCTTTGCTGCGGCGGGACGGGGAACTGGCCTTGACGGACGAGGACGCGGGGCTGCTGATGCGGATGAGCGCAGCGACCATCGACCGGCGGCTGGCTCCGGAGCGGGCGAAACTGGTGCTGCGGGGCCGGTCCCATACCAAGCCGGGGTCGTTGCTGAAGTCCCAGATCCCGGTCAGGACCTGGGCAGTCTGGGATGATGCGGTGCCCGGGTTCGTCGAAGTCGATCTCGTCGGCCACGAAGGAGGGGTTGCTTCCGGGGAGTTCTGTTTCACCCTGACCGTCACTGACATCGCCACCGGGTGGACGGTGAACCGGTCCGTGCCGAACAAGGCCCAGAAATGGGTGCTGATCGCGCTGCAGTATGCGCTGGCCCGCTTCCCGTTCCCGATCCTGGGGATCGATTCGGACAACGGAGCAGAATTCATCAACGACCATCTGCTCGCATACTGCCACGCCCACCAGATCACGTTCACCCGGTCACGGCCCGGGAACAAGAACGATGGAGCCCACGTGGAGCAAAAGAACTGGGCCCGGGTCCGTGAGCTCGTGGGCTACTACCGGTACGACACCACCGCGGAGCTCGAGACACTCAACGCCATCTGGGAACTGGACGCGCTCTTCACGAACTACCTACTGCCCCAGCAGAAGCTGATCTTCAAGGAACGCCACGGCGCGAAGGTGGTCAAGAAACACGACGCCGCGCTCACCCCGCACCAGCGCGCGGCCAGCCACCCCAGCATCCGCAAACGCCCCGTGATCGCCATGAATGCCCAGTTCAAACGCCTCAAACCCGCGGCCCTGTCCCGGCAGATCCTGGCCCTCACCGGACAGCTCGAGACCCTGTCACAAGCCAAAGCCGCACCCCGGAACTACAAGATCAACACCGGGTTCAACCCGTCCCTGAACCGGACCTTTTCACATGAGGCAACGACTCATCGTTCCCGGACCTATTGACGTGAGGCAACAGGTACCCGTCTTTGGTGCCGCAGCTACCCGGGCACGACTGTCCCGGCGGCACCGTCCACCGTGATTTTTTGCCCGCTGGACAGCAGGACCGTGGCATCCGGAACACCCACCACGGCCGGAATGCCGTACTCCCGTGCCACGACGGCACCATGCGAATTGGGGCCGCCCATTTCCATGACCAGGCCGCCCGCCGTCAGGAACAGGGGGGTCCAGCCGGGGTCCGTGGACGGCGCCACGAGGATCTCCCCCGGTTCCAGGTGGGCGCCCACCGGGTCCAGGATGACCCGCGCCTCCGCGCTGACAATACCGGCCGACGCCGGGCTGCCGCTGAGCGTGCCGGGCACCAACGGGGCCGCATTCGGCCCGCCCGCCGGCACGGCCTCCGGCTCGGTGCCGTCAGAGAGAAGCAGCCGCGGAACGTGGCGGCGTTCGAGTTCCCGGGCATAGGCTTCCCGCCGCCCGGCAACGAGGCTGCACAGGTCAGGAGGCGTGCTTCCGCCAAGGCCCCGCCTGGCCTCGCTGAAATCCAGGAAGAAGATGTCATCCGGAACTGCGATGCTTCCGGCCGCGGCAAGTGCCTTTCCAACCTGCTGCAGCTGATGGCGCACCTCAGCGAGGCCCACCACGATCTGGTACTTGGGCAGTTCACGCAGGCCGGCGAACAGCCTGGCCCGCCGCAACGCTGCCCGCACCACCGCGCCTCGAAGCCGGCCACGCGCCCGCGCTTCCGCCACGAGCCGCTCCACGGTTTCCTCCGCCTGCTCCGCCGCGGTGCTGAACTGCACGTCCGGTGCCAGTCGCGTGTCCTCCATCCGGAGGTAGTTGGCCAGCACTCCAAGGATGTGGGTGGGGTCATCAGACCAGCGCGGCATGCCGACGTCGACCTCAGCCACGGCGCGTTGACCATACCTGTCCAAGAAGCGCGCCAGGCCGGACTGCAGGACGGCCGGCAACTGTCCGGCGTTGAACTGTTGGGCCAGGGCGGCCGGCGGCTGGCCCCTGACCGCTGTGGAGGATCCGCCGTCGTCCCGGATCACCGTGGCGAGCCGCCACAGTTCCAGGTCCATCTCGGTGGTCACGTTGTTTGGCAGCCCCCGCAGCACCTTCTGGAGATCATCCCAGCGGTTGTCGCCGCCCAGCAGTCTGCCAGCCAGTTCCAGCATGGCGAATCCCAGGGCCGGGAGGGGAAGGACCGCGGGCACAATCGGGAAGAGGCGGTTGCCCAGGACGAATTCGGCGTGGTCGAGGCGCTCCAGCGGCGTGGCGCCGGGCCCAAGCCCAAGGGACTTCCCGAACTCGTGGGCAAACCGGTTCACCCGGCGAAGCGCGGCTTCCGGCCTGAACAGGGCACGGAGAATTGTCTCAGGGGCCCGGGCGTGCACCGCCACCGGAACCACGTGGCGCAACAGGCCGAGCGGTGTCCGGTTGGTCACCGCAAACCTGGGATCTTCGAAGACACGCCTCAGCACGGCCGCCGAGCGCGCCTCCATCACGTCGAATACGCGGGGAACTATCCGCCGCCCAATGGTGCTGCGCGCCACCGCGGTGAGGTCAAAGTAGATGCGCTGCCCGGCTTCGGCATAGGGGGACGGGCCGTTGCGGGGCTCGGGCACGTCAAAGCGGGCAGCCCGGGCCACGGAGGAGGCAATCAGCCTGAAGGTGGCCAGGCCCATGGGCGTGATGGGGCGGGTGAGGCCCTGGGCCAGGCTGAAGCACAGGTACACCCGGGTTCCGGCCCCGTCCGCCGCCCGTTCCGGCAGCGGATACAGGGTGGTGATCGGCCGCGACTGTGTGAGCCACAGCCGGCCGTCGGAGTCGATGGCCCACTCCGTGTCCTGAGGTGCCCCGAAATGCCGTTCCGCCTGCAGGCCCAGCCGGGCCAGCTCAGCTGCCTGGCGGTCCGTCAGGCAGGCATCCGTTCCGGCGTCGGGCATGGCGAGGGTTTCGGTTCCGCCGCCGGGCAGCGCACGGACCAGGAATCGTTTGTCCCCGAGCCGCCGCTCAGAGACCCGCCCCGTTTCGGGGTCCACCACAAAGTGGTCCGGGTTGACCGAGCCGGAGACCACGGCTTCGCCCAGGCCCGGACTGGCGTCAATGACTGCCTGCTGCCGCCGGCCGGTCAAGGGGTTGGCGGTGAACATCACCCCGGCCGTCGCGGCGTCCACCATCCGCTGGACTACAACGGCAAGCGCCACGGTGGAGGCATCGATCCCCAGCTCCGCGCGGTAGCTGACTGCACGGTCGGTCCAGAGCGAGGCCCAGCAATTCCGGACAGCTTCCACGACGTCCGCGGCGCCCACCACGTTGAGATAGGTGTCCTGCTGGCCGGCGAAGCTGGCGGATGGAAGGTCCTCGGCCGTGGCCGAGGACCTGACTGCAACGGGCACGTCCGTGCCCAGTGCCGCATAGGCCTGCCGGATGGCGGCGGCTATGTCAGGGGGAACCTCGGCGCTGCGGATCAGTTCCCGTGCACGTCCCGCCAGGGTGGCGAGTGCCCGAAGGTCACCGTGGGCGGTGCCGGTCCGGGCGTGCTCGTTCAGTGCCTGGTGCAGCTGCGGGAGGGAACGGTTTTCGGAATGATCCGCGTCCTGCTGCCGGCCCTCCTGCGTCCCGGCAGTTGCCCGGCGGTAGGCCTCGGTGGTGATGCAGAAGCCCTCCGGTACCGGAAGCCCGGCGGACAGCAGCTCACCAAGATTCGCGGCCTTGCCGCCCACCAATGGCAACATCCCGGCACCGACGCGCTCCAGCCCCAGGATCGGGTCAATGGTGTCTGGCATTTCCATGCCTCCTGATCGGGCCTGCGGCTGAACTGGGAACGGTGGCGTGGAACCTTGGTTTTGGACGGAGGGCCAGGACGGAGGGCTCAGACGGTGTGGCGGAGCGTCAGGCTGCGCCGACGATGGGGCCGAAGCTTGCCCGGTCCGCCAGCCGCGGGTCCTGCCGGTCCGGGACAACAAGGACGGGCCCCTTCGCGTGGTGCAGGACGCCATCGGACGTTGAGCCCAGGAGCATGCCGGTGAAGCCGCCACGTCCGCGTGTTCCCACCACAATCAGTTCCACATGCCGGCTGGCTTCCACCAGAACGTCCACGGGCGAGCCGTCCTTCAGCTCGGACTCCATGGGCAGATGCGGGTAGTGGCTCCTGAGCCACGCCATCCCGGCGTCCAGCTGGACGCGGATGTCTGCGAAGAGGGCTTTGCGGTCCATGGGCGCAGGGACCCAGGCGAGGGAGCCGCTGTACTGCGGGACCGCGCAGACCACACGCAGTGTGGCCCCGAGCCGCTCGGCCTGGGAGGCAGCCTCCAGGACAGCGACCCGTGCCTGCTCGGAACCGTCCACGCCCACCACCACAACGTTCTCCACGGGCTGGTGGCCGGACCTGGCCTGTTCGGCTTTGATCCGTTTGTCCTCGGTGGTCTCCCCCAGCCGGTCGGAGCAGATCAGCGGGACCGTCACGGTAGGGCATTTGGCGTGGGCCGGGAGCGCGCTGCTCACGGACCCGAGGAGGCGGCCCACAAAGCCGCCGCGCCCGCGGGTGCCGAAGACCAGCAGCTCGGCCGACTCGGACATCTCCAGCAGCACACCGGAGGCGTCGCCGTTCTCCACGGAGGCATCAACGTCGATGTTGTAGCCAGACACCTTCTCCAGTGCTTGTTTGACGATCGCTTCGGCCCCCTCACGGATCACCGAATCATCGACGGTGGCGTAGCCTCCGTCCAGTCCGGAAGCAGCAAAGATCGGGACGGAGTAGGCGGTGACGATGTGCAGGGGGCGGTGCCGGCGCTCAGCCTCGCGGGCGGCCCAGACCAGGGCACACTGGCCGTGGTCCGATCCGTCGACGCCAACCACGATGCCAAGGGGCGCGCTGGTACTGCCGCCGTCATCCTGTGCCGGGTCCGGATGCATCTCATGTGCGCCCATTGGGCCGCCTCCTCGCGATACTGCCTGATGTTGCGGCTATTCTGCCAGAAGCAGGCCATTCCCCGTGCACCCGCCGGACAGCCACGCACCCGATCAGGAAAGCCCGCCTCCACTTCTCACTATTCTCGGTCCGCTGGCTGTTAGCAAGCATGCGCAGGGCTGCAACACGAAGTTATCCACACCCTGTTTCGCTGCCGGCGGAAAGCGCATTCAACCCAGGAAGAATGTTTGCACGTGGGCTACCCATGGACCTTTTTGTTCTGTAGTCTTCGAGCACTGCTGGTCCGCCGATGCTCTGTGACAGAACATCCCGGGCCAGCTATTGCGACCGGACTTTGGGGGTAACGGAGCGAGAGCACGGCGATGATGCCTGCGTTTGCCCACACCTTCGAAGGAGGAAAACTGTAGTGTCAAGCATGCCTGTGAATGGCGGGACCGAACAGACCACCGCGGTGATTATCGGCACGGGCCTCTCCGGCCTGGCCGTGGCCGCCGAGCTGCGCCGCAGGGGCGTGCACTCCATCGTGGTGGACGGACTCGACATCCTGGGCGCGGGCCAGCCGGCCAATACCGCTTCACTGCAGCGCTGCGATGCAGCCGACTCCGTGTCCCTCCGGGAGCGGAACGAAATCCTCCGCCATCTGCGCAACTACGCGGCCAGCCACCAGATGGACGTCCGCAACACCACCCGCGCCGTCCAGCTGAGCATGGTCCACCCGGCAACCGGCTCCGCGGCAGGCGGGACTGTGGCAATCGGGACCGCGGCGGGCGGGCCCGCCGGCCACCAGTGGGAGGTCCACACCCCCACGGGCATCCTGCTGGCCGACCACATCGTCCTCACCCGCTGTGCCCACAGCCAACTGCGCCGCATGCTGAGCGATTTCGGCATCACGGTGGGACGCAACCTGGTGGCCGCAATGCGGGCCATCGGCATCTACCTTGTGGGTGTGGGCGACCTGATTACGCCGTCACCGAAGGAAGTCCTGCGCCAGGCCAAAACGGTGGGCCAGGCGATCTCCTCGAAGGTGCACCCGGACAGCGCACCCACCATCCTCACAGGCAGTTTCGCCGTCCTCCCGGCTTAGGGGTTAACCCGCGCCGACGCCGGGGTAGTAAAGCGAAACCACGTTATTGCCGAACGTGGCTAGGCGTGTTCTTGTTCGTCGCCGCCCGCGCCGAGGCGCCGTTTGGCGAGGATGCCGATGGCCACCAGCAGTCCCACAGCAACGGCGGCGAAAATCACCAGGCTCCACGGGAACGGCTGCGAGGCGTCCGGAACCGGCATTGGCGTCGCGGTGCTGCCCGGCTGGGCGGTGCCCATGCCCGGGACGGGAGCGGCCGACGTCGACCCTGCGCCCGGTGCCGCACCGGCGGCTGCCGCTGTGGCGGTGAACCCGAACGTCCCCTCAATGGGGTGGGAATCCGAGCTGACCACCCGCCAGCTCACCGTGTAGGCGCCGGCCGGGGCGCCGGCCTTGAGCTTCTGGGACGCCACGTTGTCCACGATTTCGACGGCGCCGTCCGCCCACTCGGCACCCGCTGCGTCCTTCACCGAGAACTGCGAGCCAATGCCCAGGGGGTTGTTGCTGAAGGTGACGGACACCTTTTCCGGCGGTGCGGCCAACGTGGCTCCCTGGGCCGGGCTGCTGGATTCGGCGGCGTCGTGCGCTGCGGCGGGACCGGCGAGGCCCAGCAACGCGGCGGCGAGGACGAACGAACCGAGCACAGCGCTCAACAACTGACGGCGGATGGAACGCATGCGTGGACTGCTCCCTTGTGTTGGCTTCCTTACAGACTAGGCGAATATGCCGGCCCGCTGCCCTGATGGCCCATAGGATTCAGTTATCCCCACAGACTCCCCCGGAGGACTAATGCTTAAGCAAGGCTCTGCACTGGACCGGTATTTCAAGATCACCGAGCGGGGGTCCAACCTCTCCCGCGAGATCCGCGGCGGGTTCGCCACCTTCTTCGCCATGAGCTACATCGTGGTGCTGAACCCGCTGATCCTCTCCGGCGCCGACTCCAGCGGCAACTCCCTGGGCTTCCCTGCCGTGGCTGCGGTGACCGCCTTTGTGGCCGGCCTCCTCACCATCCTCATGGGCGCCTGGGCCAGGCACCCGTTCGCCCTTGCCACCGGCCTGGGCGTCAACGCCTTCGTGGCCGTCACGGTGGCCACGAACCCGGGCCTGACCTGGCCGGACATGATGGGCCTGGTGGTGATTTCCGGCGTCACCATGCTGATCCTGGTCCTCACCGGCTTCCGGACCGCCGTGTTCAGGGCCGTCCCGGACGGCCTTAAAACCGCCATCGTGGTGGGCATCGGCCTGTTCATCGCCCTGATCGGGCTGGTGAATGCCGGCTTTGTCCGCCGCATCCCCGACGTCGCCGGAACCACCGTCCCGGTCGGCCTGGGCTTCGACGGCAAGCTCCTGGGGTGGCCCACGGCAGTGTTTGTCTTTGGCCTGGTCCTCACCATCGCCCTGGTGGTGCGGAAGGTGAAGGGCGCCATCCTGATCGGCATCATCACTTCCACGGTCTTGGCCGTGCTCCTGGAACTTACGCTCCACATCGGCCCCAGCGTCACCCCGGGCAAGCCGTTCAACCCGCAGGGCTGGTCCCTGGTGGCCCCCGCGTTCTCCGAATGGGCGGCCCCGGACCTTTCGCTGATCGGCAAGGCCAACCCCTTCGGCGCGTTTGAGCACCTGGGCTTCGTGGCGGCCACGCTGCTGGCGTTTGTCATCCTGCTCAGCATTTTCTTCGACGCGATGGGCACCATGGTGGGCCTGGCAACCGAGGCGGGCACCATCGACAAGGACGGCAACATTCCCGACGTGGACCGCGTCCTCCAGGTGGATGCACTGGGCGCCATCGTGGGCGGCGGCGCCTCGGTGTCGTCGAACCAGATCTATGTCGAGGCCGGCGCGGGCATTGGCGAGGGCGCCCGGACCGGTATCGCGTCCATCGTGACGGGCCTGCTGTTCCTGGTGGCAATGTTCTTCACGCCCCTGATCAACCTGGTGCCGTTCGAAGCCGTGGCTCCTGCCCTGGTGGTTGTGGGCTTCATGATGGTGTCCCAGGTGGGAAAGATCGACTGGCAGGACTGGGGCATCGCCATCCCGGCCTTCCTCACTTTCACGCTGATGCCGTTCACGTACTCGATCGCCAACGGCCTGGGCGCCGGGTTCATCAGCTACGTCCTGATCCGCACGGTCCAGGGACGGGTGAAGGACATCCATCCGCTGATGTGGGCGGTGGCCGCCGCGTTCCTGCTGTTCTTCGCGGTCGGTCCGATTGAGGCCGCACTGGGAATGTAACCCCGCGGCCATCCTAAACCGGCGTGGTGGGGGCTTTACCCTCGTCACCGGACTCCGCGACGGCCTTGCGTTCCCTGAGCCTGTCCAGCCGGTTCATCAGCGGCGAGGTGGTGGCCCCATGGATCACGATGGACAGGGCCACCACCAGCCCCACGAAGGACCAGAGCCACTCCGCCTGCTCCGAGAACTGGCCCTTTCCCAGCGCATACGCGAGGTAGTAAAGGGAGCCGATGCCGCGGATACCGAAGAAGGACAGGGCGATGCGTTCCCGCGGGCCGGTCTTTCCCCCGAGCAGTCCAAGCCAGCCGGCCGCCGGCCGCACCACCAGCAGGAACGCCAGCGCAACCAGCAGCTCCGCCCAGCCGACCTCCGCCAGTAGTCCGCGGGCTACGGCGCCGCCCAGCAGGACCAGGATCACCACGGTCATGAGCCGTTCCAGCTGCTCCACGTAGGAGTGCAGCACACGGTGGTAGCCATGGGTGTGCTCCGCGGACCGGATGGTGACCGCGCAGACGAACACCGCGATGAAGCCATAGCCTTCCACCATCTCGGTGAGGCCGTAGGCCAGGAACGTCGCCGCCAGGGCAACGAACCCTTCGGAGTGGTTGGCGAGCCTCATGCTTTCCTTCCTGGCGGAGAAGAACAGCCGGGCCAGCAGCTTGCCCATGGCGAAGCCAACGGCAAGTCCGAGGCCGAGGCGCCAGACCAAGTCAATGCCAAACCACTGCGGGAACCATGCCGACGGCGACGCGCCCACGATGCTGATGGCGATGGCCAGGTAGACAAACGGGAAGGCGAGGCCGTCGTTGAGGCCGGCTTCGGACGTCAGCCCGAACCGGACCTCGTCCTCCTTGTCCGTCTCCTCGTCCTCGTCAGCCGGTTCGCCCACCTGCACCTCGGAGGCCAGCACCGGATCCGTGGGGGCCAGGCTGGAGGCCACGAGCAGGGCTGCGCCCAGTCCCAGCCCCAGGAACCAGAGCCCCAGCAGCGTCAGGGCAACGATGCACAGCGGCATGGCGATGCCCAGGAGCCGCCACGTGGTGGACCAGCTTTGGCGCCCTATGGGCCGGTCCAGAGCCAGTCCCGCGCCCATGAGGGAAATGATGACGCAGACCTCCGAGAGGTGGAGGGCAAGGTTGCTGTGAACGATCGGGTTGGGATCCGGCAGGCCGGGGATCAGCGAGAAGGCCGCCATCCCGGCCCCGAGGAACACCATGGGCATGGAGAACGGCGCGTTGCGCAGGAGCTTGGGGAGGATGGCGGCGACAAAAACCGCAGCGCCTGCCGCGGCGAAGAGGATGCTGGGGGCTTCAAACATGGTGCTCCGGCCTGCGTCTTTGCACTAGGTGCTGTTACCAGGGCACCTGCCCGGCGGACAGGCCTGCCCGTGGAGGGATTTCTCCACCTTAACCCGGGGGTGCCGCCACCACACCTGCCGTTGCCGGTGCCGGGCCGGCATTTCTGAATTCCGGAATTACAGACATCACGACGGCGGTCCTGCTCGCTTTGGCGGCGGGCATGCGGTGAGCTTGAAGCATGGCCCTCCCCGCACACATCGCAGACGCCCCCCCGCAACCCTGGACAGGGCGGTTCGACGGCGACGGCGGCGAACACAGGCGCTGGTGGCAGGCGGTTTCACCGTACGCCCCGGGCGCGCCATCATCGCCGCTGCCCGCCGCCGCGCCGGCCAGTCCGGAGAGTGGCACCGTGCCCCGCCCCGCCGTGATCCTCGGATTCGCGAGCGACGAAGGCGTGCGCCGCAACAAAGGCCGGACCGGTGCAGCGTCAGCCCCGGCGGCGATCCGGACCGCACTGGGCCCGCTGGCCTTCCACCTCGAACGTGACGTGTCGGATGCCGGGGACGTGGTGGTGCCGGACGGCGGCCTGGAGGCCGGGCAGGCCCGTGCCGGGCAGGCCATTGCCGGCATGATCGACGCCGGCAGGCTCACCGTGATGCTGGGCGGCGGACACGAGACTGCCTACGCAAGCTACCTGGGCGTGGCTGGCTCCGACGCCGTGCGTGGTGGCCGCCGGCTCGGCGTCCTGAACCTGGACGCCCACTTCGACCTGCGCGATGAACCGCTGCCCAGCTCGGGGACGCCGTTCCTGCAGATGGCCCGGGCCGAAGCTGCCGCGGGGCGGGACTTCCGGTACGCCGTCGTCGGGATTTCCGAGCCGAACAACACCCGGGCGCTCTTCGGCACGGCAGGGCAGCTGGGCGTGAAGTACGTGCTGGATGAGGACTGCAGCAACGGGCGAGTGCAGTCGTTCATCGCGGAGTTCCTCGACAGCGTGGACGTGCTGTACCTGACCATTGACCTGGACGTGCTGCCGGCATCGGTGGCTCCCGGCGTGAGCGCGCCCGCCGCCTACGGCGTGCCCCTGCCGGTGATCACTGCCGCGTGCCGGCAGGTGGCGGAGAGCGGGAAGCTTCTGCACCTGGATGTGGCTGAACTGAATCCCCGGTTCGACATCGACGGCCGGACCGCCAGGGTTGCCGCCCGGCTGCTGAACACGCTGCTTCGCTGACCACACGCTCTGCCGGAGACGCAGTGGCACCAAAGGTAGGTAGGCTGTCTAATGGAGTTCAAGACGGTCAGGCCTTCAGCAGATACCGCCGCTCGGGACGGCCTACGCCGTACTTGAGCCTGACCTCGAGCACCCCTTCATCGTGAAGGTATTCCAGGTACCGGCGCGCACTGACGCGCGATGTGCCCAGCTGGACCGCCACCTCCGCGGCGGACAGGTCGCCGTCGGCCTCCTTCAGCGCGGCCTCCACCAGCTTGAGCGTCTCGACGCTGCACCCCTTGGGCAGTGGCCGCTCAGTCCGGTCCAGGCCGAACACCCGGTTGACGTCCGACTGCTCGGCCACATCCTTTGACGAGTCAAGGCCGTGATAGGCGTGGCGGTAGTGCTCCAGCCGTTCCTGCAGATCCGACTGCGAAAAGGGCTTGATGAGGTAGTGCACAATCCCTCCGCGGAGGGCCTTGCGCACAGTGTCCACCTCACGGGCGGCGCTAATCACCAGCACGTCCAGCTCAGGAGCCACCTCGCGCAGCTGGTGCATCAGGTCCAGGCCGTTGATGTCCGGCAGATGGATATCCAGCAGGACCAGATCCGGCTGGAGGCGCTTGGTTTCCGCCACCGCCTGCGCACCAGTGTGGGCAGCCCCGACGACGGCGAACCCGGGGGTGCGCTGGATGAAGCCCGCGTGCACCTTGGCCACCATAAAGTCGTCGTCGACGATCAGGACTTTGATCATGGCTGTGTTCCTCCCGCGTGCGCCCGCAACAGGCGTGCGGTGAAAACTGCCCCATTGTCATTGGCCACTGTAAGGTCGCCGCCGCTGCGACGGCACACCACGCGCGAGAGCGCCAGTCCGAAGCCGCGGCTGCCGCCCGGGCCGGGCGCCTTGGTGGTGAAACCCTGCCTGAAGATCTCCCCAATGTCCCGGCCGGGAACCCCGGGACCGGTATCCCGGACGGTGACCGTGACGCCGTCGTGGGTGTCCTCCACCAGGACGGTGACCGCTGCCTCCGGAAGCCCGGCGACGGCGTCGAACGCGTTGTCCACCAGGTTCCCGACGACGGTGGTGAGGTCGCGCGAAAGCTCATCATCAACGCGGGCCAGCCCGGATTCCGGATCCAGCTGCAGCGCCACCCCGCGTTCGGTGGCCAGGCTGGACTTGGCGATCAGGAGGGCAGCCAGAGCCGGGTCCTGGATGCGGCTTGTGACCTCGTCGTTGAGCCGGGTCCGGTCCAGCGTGGCACCGTTGACGAACTGCACCACCGAATCATATTCACCGATCTGGATCAGGCCGGAAATGACGTGCAGCTGGTTGGCGAATTCGTGGGCCTGCGCGCGGAGGGTGTCCGTGGCCGTGCGGGTGGCGCCGAGTTCCTGCTCCAGCGAGGACAGTTCCGTGCGGTCACGCAGCGTGGTGACGGATCCGATGTCCCGGCCGCGCGATTTAATGGGCACGCGGTTCAGCACCACCAGCCTGTCCCCCACGAGCACCAGCCGGTCCGGTCCCGGCTGCTCGCGGGTCAGGACCTCCTTGAGGGCAGGTTCCACGGAGAGGCTGGCCAGCCTCTTGCCAACACAGTCGGCAGGCAGGCCCAGCAGCGCGCGGGCACTGTGGTTGGCGACCGTGATGCGCTCGTGCGGGTCCAGCGCAACCACGCCTTCCTTCAGGCCGTGAAGCATGGCCTCGCGGTTTTCCACCAGCCCGGTAATTTCGCTCGGTTCCATGCCCAGGGTCTGCCGTTTCACCCTGCGGGACAGGAGCAGCGACCCCGCCACGCCCAGGACGCTGGCCACGCCCAGGTACGTGAGCAGGTTGGGAACCGCCTCGCCCAGGCGCTCCAAGGCGGAAGGATAACTGCGGCTGATGGAGGCGATGCCAATCATTTTTCCGTCATCATCCAGGACGGGGACGTGGGCGGACAGCGCATCCCCGCCGGAACCGCCCACCACACCGGTCCATGACCGGCCTTCCATCACGCGGCTGGCACCAAGCTCCATCGGTTGGCCCAGCATGCCCGGATCGGAGGATGCCACCACTGTGCCGTCCAGTTTGGCGAGCGCCACGTTCGAGGAACCGGACACCGTCCGCACCGACTCCGCCACGGCGGGAAGGACTGACCCTCCCCGTGGTTCCGCGGTGGGGAGCAGTTCGCGGACAGTGGGGTTGGCACCCAGCGCTTCGGCTGCCGACAATGCCCGGCGGCCTTCGATCCGCTCGAATGCCGCGGCAGACTGCGCCAGCGAGATGGCCACCACGGCAACGAGGACCGCGAGGACGATCAGCAACTGCAGAACCAGGTACTGCCCCGCGAGGGACATTCCTCTTCGTCGAGTCACTGTGGTTCTTTCCTCTGGATGGCGGGCCTCTGCACGTCAGGCTACCCGAACAATGGCCTCTGCAGAGTCCCGGTGGACCCCCGGAGGGACAAAGGAAACGTGAACGCAATGAACTTAACTTTCTCTGCGTACACAAGAGTGATGCCGGTCACCCCCGGGCCTAGCATCGGAACTACAAGTCAGCCCTGCTGATCAGTTTTTCAGAGAAGAGGAACACCATGCGCCAGATCCGCGCATTGCGAATTGCCGCCGTCGCCGCCGGCATCGCCCTGATGGCCACCGGCTGCGGTGCCACCGGGAAAAGCTCCACCGACACCACCACTTCCGGCGCCGCTGCCGGCCCCGTGACCGGACTCCAGATCATGGTTCCCAACACTCCCGGTGGCGGCTACGACACCACCGCCCGCGTTGCGGCGAAGGTTCTTGACGACGAGAAGGTTGCCACCAACACCGAGGTCTTCAACCTGGCCGGTGCCGGCGGAACCGTAGGCCTGGCCCGCATCGTCAACGAGAAGGGCAACGGCGACCTCGCCATGCTCATGGGCCTGGGCGTGGTGGGCGCGAGCTACACCAACAAGTCCGAGTCGAAGCTCACGGACACCACGCCGCTTGCCAAGCTCATCGAAGAGCCCGGGGCCATCATGGTCAACAAGAATTCGCCCTACAAAACGATCAACGACCTGGTCACGGCCTGGAAGGCGGATCCCGGTTCCATCAGCGTTGGCGGCGGATCCTCCCCCGGCGGCCCGGACCACCTGCTGCCCATGCAGCTCGCCGGAGCTGTGGGAATCGATGCCACCAAGGTGAACTTCGTATCCTACGACGGCGGCGGTGACCTCCTCCCGGCCATCCTCGGCAACAAGGTGGGCTTCGCAGCCTCCGGCGCCGGCGAGTACCTGCAGCAGATTCAGTCCGGCGAGGTCCGCGTCCTGGCCACCAGTGGCGAAAAGCGGCTGGAAGGCGTGGACGCCCCCACCCTGAAGGAATCCGGCATCGACCTGGTGTTCACCAACTGGCGCGGCATGGTGGCTCCTCCGGGCATCAGCGACGCCGACAAGGCCAAGCTGATTGCAGCCCTCGAAAAGATGCACGGCACCGATGCCTGGAAGGAAGCCCTCAAGACGCACAGCTGGTCCGACGCCTTCCTGACGGGCGATGAATTCAAAACCTTCCTGAGCGAGCAGGACAAGCGGGTGGCGGACGTCCTCACGAAGCTTGGCCTGGCGTGAGTTCTTCACCAACTTTGGCCGCCAGGCTTAAAGGCCGCTCCGAGCTGGGGGTAGCCCTCCTGCTCGGAGCGGTAGGTGTCCTGGTCCTCGTGGACGCCATTGCCCTGGTAACCCCCTACTCCAAGTCGGATCCCGTAGGACCGAAAACCCTGCCCTACATAGTGGCCGGTTTGCTGATCGTCTGCGCCGTCATGCTGGCAATCAACGTGCTGCGCGGCGGGCAGGGCGAGGCCGAAGGCGGCGAGGACGTGGACCTCACGCACCCCGCCGACTGGAAGACCGTCCTGCCGCTGGTTGGAGCCTTCGTCGCCAACATCCTGCTCATCGACTGGGCGGGATGGGTGATCTCGGGAACTGTCCTCTTCTGGGGCAGCGCGTGGGCTTTGGGAAGCCGGCACTACATCCGTGACGGCATCATTTCAGTGGCCCTGTCTGTGCTCACCTTCTACGGGTTCTACCTGGGCCTCGGAATCCCGTTGCCCGCCGGCCTCCTGGAAGGGGTTCTCTGATGGATGTCTTCTCCTCCCTGATGGACGGTTTCGCCACCGCCCTCACCCCCATGAATTTCCTTTACGCCGTCATCGGCGTGTTGCTCGGCACCGCGGTCGGAGTGCTTCCCGGCCTGGGCCCCGCGATGACCGTCGCCCTGCTGCTCCCGGTCACCTACGCCCTGGAACCCACCAGTGCCTTCATCATGTTCGCCGGAATCTACTACGGCGGCATGTACGGCGGTTCCACCACCTCCATCCTGCTTAATACGCCGGGTGAATCCTCCTCCGTGGTCACGGCCATCGAAGGCAACAAGATGGCAAAAGCCGGCAGGGCCGCCCAGGCCCTGGCGACGGCGGCGATCGGTTCCTTTGTTGCCGGCACCATCGGCACTGCTTTGCTGGCTGTCTGTGCACCGATTGTGGTGGATTTTGCCGTCAGCCTGGGAGCGCCCAGCTACTTTGCCATCATGATGCTTGCCCTCCTGGCGGTGACCGCCGTCCTTGGATCATCCCGCCTGAGGGGCTTTGCCTCGCTGGGTCTCGGGCTCGCGATCGGCCTGGTGGGCATCGACTCCGTGACGGGCCAGCGCCGCCTTACCTTCGGCCAGCCCCTGCTGGCCGATGGCCTGGACATCGTGGTGGTGGCTGTGGCCATCTTCGCTGTGGGCGAGGCACTGTGGGTTGCCGCGCACCTGCGCCGCAACCCGATGCAAATCATCCCCGTGGGACGTCCCTGGATGGGAAAACAGGACTGGAAGCGGTCCTGGAAGCCGTGGCTGCGCGGTACCGCCTTCGGCTTCCCCTTCGGTGCGCTGCCGGCGGGCGGGGCCGAGATCCCCACCTTCCTGTCCTATGTCACCGAGAAGCGCCTCAGCAAGCACCCGGAGGAGTTCGGCAAGGGCGCCATTGAGGGTGTAGCCGGGCCGGAAGCGGCCAATAACGCGGCCGCCGCGGGCACCATGACACCGCTGCTGGCCCTGGGCCTTCCCACCAATGCGACGGCGGCCGTGATGCTGGCAGCCTTCACGTCGTACGGCATCCAGCCGGGACCCCTGCTCTTCAAAAACGAGGGGCCGCTGGTCTGGGCCCTGATCGCAAGCCTCTTCATCGGCAACTTCCTTCTCCTGGTCATCAACCTGCCGCTCGCGCCGCTGTGGGCCAAGCTCCTGCAGCTCCCCCGGCCCTACCTCTACGCCGGCATCCTGTTCTTCGCCACGCTGGGCGCCTATTCGGTGAACCTGCAGGCGTTCGATCTGGTGCTTCTGCTGGCCCTGGGCGCGCTGGGATTCATGATGCGGCGATTCGGGCTCCCCGTGCTGCCGCTCATCCTCGGAGTGATCCTTGGGCCGCGGATCGAAGGCCAACTGCGCAAGAGCCTGCAGCTCAGCGCGGGTGACCCCGCCGGCCTGTGGAGCGAGCCGATCGCCGTCGGAACCTACATCCTCATCGCGATCATCCTGGCGTGGCCGCTGCTGCTCAAGCTGTACCGGCGGAACCGCCCGCGCAGCGGGCCTCTGCTTCCCGCCAATTCCGGCGGAGCCGACTACAGCGACTGAACAGCCGCCGAGCACTTCACCGCCCGCCACCCATTTTCAGTCAGCAGAATCAAGGAGCAGTCATGACGATCGTTGTCGGATACGTCCCCACGCCGGAGGGCGAGGCGGCGCTGACCCAGGCCATCACCGAGGCCCGGAAAAGCAACACCACCCTGCTGGTCATCAACTCGTCCAAAGGCGATGCCCTGGTGGATAACAGGTATGCGCAGGAACCCGAAATCCAGGGCATCGAGGAACGCCTGGCCACCCAGGGCATAGACCACGTGATCAAGCAGCCGGTCCGTGGCCATGACGCGGCAGCGGAGGTTCTCGACGCCGCGGAGGAGCACAACGCCGATCTCATTGTGATCGGCCTGCGCCGCCGCACACCGGTGGGCAAGCTGATCATGGGCAGCACGTCCCAGCGCATCCTGCTGGAGGCTGACTGCCCGGTGTTGGCCGTCAAGGCCAACTAGCGGCGCTGCTGCCGAAAATCCGGGGCCTGTCCGCGGTTCCACGCCTTCACGGTACGGTCCCGCGGACGGGCTCTGGATTTTTTCTTGAACGTTCAAGGGTTGGCGTGGCATAATGGCGCGCGGGGGAAAGCGCTGTCCATGGGCAGCAAAAGACCAGTCATCTGACATTCGGAGGGTCCGCCGGTAGAATGGACCGAGCCCTCCGGCACGAACCACAGAAAGACCAGCACATGACTACCGCCACCCTGGAAGGCCGCACGGGCACTTCCCCCGCGGTCGAAACCGCGGAATTCCCCTCCATCGACCTGGAGTTCGCCAGCGCGGAAGAAGTCCACGAAGGGCTGGACAACGCTGTTGCCACCCTGATTAAGACCGCCGCGAAGGACGCCGCCTGCGGCATCCTCGTCACCCGCCTGCACCCGGGCCGCTACACCGTCGCCCTCGACGAGTCGGTTCCGTTCGGCGAAACCTACGAGAACATCGCGGCGTAGTTCCGCTCGCCGCGCCTCACATACGCAAAAGTCCCCGCCCTCTGGCCTGCCCCTGTTCCCGGGGACTGCCAGACGGCGGGGACTTTCCTGCGTTAAACTGCCTGGGGTCAGTTCCGGCGAACCTGCACGCCGTCGGACTTCAGGAAGAGCTGCTTTTCGGACGGACCGGCCGGAACCAGCCATAGAACGTTTCCGCTCTCCGAGACTTCCTCAACTTCGCCCGTCGCAATGACATGCGCATGCTTGAGAATTTCCACCCGGTCCCCGGGCCGGAGCGATCCCCAGTCCGAGATGGTGGCCGAATGGGCATTGCGCCTCGTTAAGACTGCCCCACGTGCTTTCATGTGAACTTCTACCCCTTTGTATGCGTTCTGCCGCCACAGCCTCTTTGATGTGACTTTCACTACACCTTCAGTTCTACTACACTTCCCGCGGCCCAAATGTACGTGTCGCCACATATTTCGGCATCACCGCACAAAGCTAAGCCAGACTGAAGAATATTCCCCCTCAGGCGAGATTCCCTACGGCGGATTCGGCCGCTGAAACCACCTCGCCTGACGCGACCAGGAGGTCCGCTGCTTCGAGTTCCGGGGACAGGAACCGGTCCGTGCCCGGACCGTCAACGACGTCGCGCAATGCCGCGATCACCGCTGTGCCGGCAGGACCCGGCGTAAGTTCCCCGCCGGAGAGCTGGGTCCGGATGTCGAGCGCCCGGGCCGACGTCACCAGTTCGATCGCCAGGACGCGGCGGAGGTTCTCCACGGCCTTGCGGAGTTTGCGGGCCGCGTGCCAGCCCATGGAGACGTGGTCTTCCTGCATGGCGGAGCTGGGGATGGAGTCCACCGACGCCGGGACGGCCAGCCGCTTGTTGTCGGAGACCAGTCCTGCCTGGGTGTACTGGGCGATCATCAGGCCCGAATCCACGCCGGGATCGGAGGCGAGGAAGGCCGGCAGGCCATGGGACCGTGCCGGGTCAAGCATCCGGTCGGTGCGTCGCTCCGCGATGGAGCTCAGGTCAGCCACTGCGATGGCCAGGAAGTCCAGCACGTAGGCCACGGGGGCGCCATGGAAGTTGCCGTTCGAGCTGACCCGCCCATCCGGCAGGACCACCGGGTTGTCGATGGCGGCGGCGAGCTCACGCGAGGCCACCAGGGCGGCGTAGTCCACGGTGTCCCGGACCGCGCCGGCAACCTGGGGTGCGCAGCGCAGGGAGTAGGCGTCCTGGACCTTGGAATCGCCCACCCGGTGGGACGCCACGATCGGGGAGTTGGACAGCACGCGCAGCATGTTGTCAGCACTCGCGGCCTGGCCCGGGTGCGGGCGCAGGGCCGCATGGAGCTCCGGAAGGAACACCTGGTCGGTGCCCAGCAGTGCCTCGACGCTCAGCGCTGCGGTGATGTCCGCCGTCGTGAGGAGTTGGCGGAGGTCCGCGATGGCCATCAGGAGCATGCCCAGCGTGCCCTCGGTGCCGTTGACCAGCGCCAGGCCCTCCTTCTCTGCGAGGGTCACGGGCTCGATGCCGTGCTCGGCAAGCAGTACGGCGACAGGCTGTTCGCCGCGCCCGCCGTACGTCACGCCGTCGGGCCCTTCCGCCTGCCCTTCGCCCATCAGCACCAGGGCGCAGTGGGACAGCGGGGCGAGGTCGCCGGAGCAGCCCAGCGAGCCGAATTCGCGGACCACTGGCGTGATGCCGGCATTGAGCACATCCACCATGGTCTGCAGGACCACCGGGCGGACGCCGGTGCGGCCGGAGGCGAGGGTCTTGGCGCGCAGGAACATGATGCCGCGGACCACTTCGCGTTCCACGGCCGGGCCCATGCCGGCGGCGTGGCTGCGGATGAGGGACTTCTGCAGCTGGGTGCGCAGCTCGTGGGGGATGTGCCGGTTGGCCAGTGCGCCGAAGCCGGTGGAGATGCCGTAGGCAGGCGTCTCGCTGTGGGCCAGTTCGTCAATGTGTGCGCGGACCTTGGCCACCGTGTCCAGTGCGTCCTCGGAGATGGTCACTTTGGCGTTGTGGCGCGCGACGGCGACGACGTCCCCGGGGGTTACGGCGCTGGACCCGAGGGTGACGGTGAGCGGTTCGTGGGTCGGGGCATTGGCTGTGATGGTCATGATTCCTACTTCTGGGGATCGATTGCTCCGCAAACGCCCTTTTGGCGGCCCAAAAGGGCGGTTATGGAGCAATCGATGTGGATTTGGGGCTGGTCAGCGGGCTTCGGACGGTGTCTCTTGCATGGGGATGCGGACGCCGCGTTCTTTGGCGACCTCGAGGGCGCGGTCGTAGCCGGCGTCGGCGTGGCGGATGACGCCCATGCCGGGGTCGTTGGTGAGGAGGCGTTCGAGCTTTTCCGCGGCGAGGTCGGTGCCGTCGGC
>DATFAE010000185.1:0-4792 GCA_035254945.1 Arthrobacter sp.
ACTTCACGTCGCTGCCGCGGATCCGTTCGGAACGTCCCGCCCCGGACCTGCACCACCCCGAACTGGCGCAGATCCACACCGTCGAGTCCCCGTCTGCTGCCGCAGCGGTTCTCGGTAACGCCGACCAGAAGGACACTGCCAAGTGAAGATCGAATCATGGATTTTTGGAGCCGGAGTCTTCTTCTTCGTGCCGGTCTCCCTGGTTTACGGGTTCCTGACCAACTGGCATGAATGGGTGGGAACGCTGGGGATCCTCCTGGTGGGCGGACTCGCTGGAATGATCGGTGGTTACCTGGGCTTCACGGGCAAGCGTGTTGGCATGCGTCCTGAGGACCGGAACGACGCCGAGATCCACGAGGGTGCCGGCGAGCAGGGCCACTTCAGCCCGTGGAGCTGGTGGCCGCTGGTTCTTGGCCTCGCCTGCGCGGGCGGGTTCCTGGGGTTGGCCATTGGTTTCTGGATCACCTTCATCGCGGGCGGACTCGCACTCGTGGCCCTCGTTGGCTGGGTGTACGAGTACAGCCGCGGGGACCACGCACACTAGGCACCCCGGGCAGGTTTCAGCAGATACCTAACGACGTCGGGCCCCACCGGAAGGTGGGGCCCGACGTCGCTACTGCTTTAATCGGCGGCCCGGAACTTCTGGCAGCGCCGGCGGTCTCCGGTGCCGGGCGGCTCAGCGCTGGCTCAACGGCCCTGCACTGCTCCCTGGGACTCCAGCAGCTCCGCGAGGCCCTGGAGGGCCGCCTCTGCCGCCTGAAGGCTGTGGGGTGCTTCCACAGCCGTCTCGCTGATGCTCAGTTCGACCTCACAGCCGTGGTGGAAATCCGCCGTCATCACTTCCAGCAGGGACCTTGCGTCGACTCCTTGGGTACCGGCTTTGCGGATGGTGACGGGCAGTCCTGTATCAGTGACTGCCCGGACGAACACCGCAGCGGGGCGGGCATGCAAGCCGATCGACGCCGAAACCACTGCCTTGTGAACTGGCAACGCAACTCCTTCTTCCGGACGGCCCCCTCCGTCTGACGACAAATTTCCTGTCCAATATAGCCGTCCGTATGCGGCTCCACCCAAACGAAAGCGATGACGCCCCTTACCGGTCTAGACCTGCGGACGTTTGACTTAAGATTGGATGGTGAACATACACGCAGGGACCTTACATCATGGCTGCTAGCGCGGCCGGCGTTGCCGGTGAAATCGACCGGACCAGTGGGACAGCCATCTATGTCCAGCTCCGTGAGATTCTCAGGCAGTACATAGCCGATTCCTGTCCGCCGGGATCTGCCTTGCCTTCGGAAAGGGACCTTGCAGACCGCTTCGGCCTGGCTCGGATGACTGTACGCCAGGCCATCGACGCGCTGGTGGGCGAAGAGGTCATTGAACGGGTGGTGGGACTGGGCACTTTTGTGCGCAAGCCCAAGCTCGATCTGCAGGTCAAACTCACCTCCTACAGCGAGGAGATGCAGCGTCGCGGAATGGTTCCCGCCGCCAAGGTGCTCAGCTTCGAACAGATTGGCGCCAGTGCCTTCCTGGCCCGCGAACTCCAGCTCGACGAGGGAACGCCCCTGGTCCGGTTCCGCCGCCTCCTGCTCGCGGACGGTGAGCCCATGAGCGTTGACGAAAACTTTATCCCGGCCCACCGTGTTCCGGGTTTGCTGGACGGCGAACCGCCAACCTCGCTGTACAACGTCCTCAGCGAACAGTTCGGGCTCGTCATGGAATGGGGCGAGGACATGATCGAAGCCACCGCCGCCTCACCCTCCACCGCGCGCCTCCTCAATGTGGACGTAGGTGCGCCGCTGCTCAAGATCCAGCGCCATGCCTTCGTGGCACGTTCCATGGTGGACTATTCGGTGTCCTATTACAGGGCCGACCGCTACAAGCTTTGGGTGCCCCTGCAGCGTCCGGGGGCCAGGCCTGCCCGGCACCACGGTTCGGGCTACCGCAACACGTAACCAGCCCCGGCTTGGCAAGGCCGCCGGAAACGTAAAAGGCCCGGTCCACATGGACCGGGCCTTTCCCGTTGGCGCTGAGTGTTTGCCTTAGTGGCTGAGGCTCTTGCTTTCCTCGGCCGCTTCCACCGCAGGGTGGGCGTGGTGGCCGTGGGCGGCCTCCAGCTCTGCGGGGGTGGCCGGCGCTACCCGGTCCTCGAAGAACCACCTGGACAGGAACGCACGCCGCTTTTCCTTGCGGGTGACGATGCCGTGTTCGTTGGGGACCGCCGGCAGCGGTGCCGGCGACTCGAAGCCCACCAGCTTGTAGTGCTTGTACTCATCGAGGGGAGCGTGGACCTCGATGAACTCACCGTGGGGGAGGCGCACGATGCGGCCGGTTTCGCGGCCGTGGAGTGCGATTTCACGGTCCTTGCGCTGGAGGGCAAGAGCCACACGCTTGGCGACGATGAACGCGATGACCGGGCCGACGAAGAACAGCGCACGGAGCCAGTAGGTGACGTCGTTCAGGGAAACGTGGAAGTGCGTGGCGATCAGGTCGGAGCCTGCCGCTGCCCACATCACGCAGTACCAAACGAAGCCTGCCACGCCGATCGCGGTGCGCGTGGGGGCGTTCCGGGGACGGTCCAGCACGTGGTGTTCGCGGTTGTCCTTGGTGATCCAGCTTTCGATCCAGGGGTACATGAACATGACAGTGAACAGGATGCCCGCCGGCACGAGGGCCGGCAGCAGCACGTTCAGCGTCAGGGTGTAACCGAAGATGACGTATTCGAAGTGGAAGTCGCCGATGACGCCGGGCATCAGGCGCAGGGCGCCGTCAACGAAGCCGATGTACCAGTCAGGCTGGGTACCTGCGGACACCGGTGAGGGGTCGTACGGGCCGTAGTTCCAGATGGGGTTGATCGTAAAGAACGCTGCCATCAAAGCGATGACGCCGAAAACGATGAAGAAGAAGCCACCGGCCTTCGCCGCGTACACAGGACCCAGGGGGTAGCCGACGACGTTGCCGTCGTTGCGGCCGGGACCGGGGTACTGGGTGTGCTTGTGGACAACAACCATGAACAGGTGGAGCACGATCATCAGCAGGATCAGTGCCGGGACCAGCAGGATGTGCAGCATGTACAGGCGGCCGATGATGGCCGTACCGGGGAACTCGCCGCCGAAGAGGAAGAACGAAATGTACGTTCCGATGACCGGGATGGACTTGATCACGCCGTCGATGATGCGCAGGCCGTTGCCGGACAGCAGGTCATCGGGGAGGGAGTAGCCGGTGAACCCGGCTGCCATGGCCAGGATCAGCAGGACGCCGCCCACCACCCAGTTCATTTCACGCGGCTTGCGGAAGGCTCCGGTAAAGAAAACGCGCAGCATGTGGACACCGATGGAGGCCACGAAGAGCAGGGCCGACCAGTGGTGGACCTGGCGCATGAAGAGGCCGCCACGGACATCGAAGGAGATGTCCAGCGAAGAGCTGTACGCCACTGACATCTCGACGTTTTGCAGCGGGATGTAGGAACCGTCGTAATGTGTTTCCGCCATGGACGGGTCGAAGAAGAAGGTCAGGAAGGTGCCCGACAGCAACAGGATGACGAAGGAATACAGCGCCACCTCGCCAAACATGAACGACCAGTGGTCGGGGAAGACTTTGCGTCCGAATTCGCGAAGAATTCCGGAGCCGCCGACGCGTGAATCCACGAAATCGGTGATGCGTCCGGCTTTAGTCGTGGCGACGAAGGCGGGGGCTTTAGCTGTTGATGATGCGCTCATGCTCATCACGCTCCCAGTAACTCGGTCCAACAGGTTCTTTGAAGTCGCTGGTAGCGACCAGGTAGCCCTCGTCGTCAACTGCGATCGGCAGCTGGGGGAGTGGCCGGCTGGCGGGGCCGAAGATCACCTTGCACTCTTGCGTGAGGTCAAAGGTGGACTGGTGGCACGGGCACAGCAGGTGGTGCGTCTGCTGCTCGTAAAGAGCAACGGGGCAGCCAACGTGGGTGCAAATCTTGGAATAGGCAACTATTCCGTTGTAACCCCAGTCTTCGCGGCCCTCGGAAGGGTTCAGCGAGGCGGGATCAAGACGCATGAGCAGCACAACGGCCTTGGCCTTTTCGTTGAGCTTTCCTTCATGGAGTTCATTGAGGCCCTCGGGGATGACGTGGAAGGCCGAACCAAGGGTGACGTCGGAGGCCTTAATGGGCGTTCCGTCAGGGTCACGCGTGAGGCGCTTAAGCTTGCCCTCAACCGGGGCCCACATCGTGTGCGACAGCGCCCTATCCGGGCGCGGGCCCAAGTCGCCAAAGATAGCCAGTGCCGGGAGGGGCGCCAGCGCTACAGCTCCGAGGAGCGTGTTGCGGATCAGTGGGCGGCGCTTGATTCCGGTTTCGTCGACGATGTCATCCACGATGCGGACTGCAGCCTGCCGGTCATCCTCAGTGCGGATCGCGTGGCGTTCCTCGGAGACTTCATGGTCCGGCATCAGGGCTTTGGCCCAGTGCACGATTCCGGTGCCGATGCCAAGCATCGCAAAGGCAGTGCCAACACCAAGGAGGGCATTCTGCAGCCGGATGGTCGCAATGCTGGAGTCTTCACCCAGGTCGATGGCGAAGTATGCCACCAGGAAGATCAGTGTGCCGACAACGGAGGTGCCGAAAAGTAGCGCGACCTGCCGTTCTGCACGCTTGGCGGCCTTCGGGTCCGTGTCAGCCAGGCGCAAACGGTGCGGGGGAATTCCAGGATCCTGGAACTTCTCCACCTCATTCTGACCAGCCGTAGCTACGGTGCCCGAGTGGTTCGGACTGCCGTCACTATGGTTGCCCATAATTCGCCTCATCCTTCTCTCGTCC
>DATFAE010000186.1:0-3979 GCA_035254945.1 Arthrobacter sp.
AGGTCGCCCTCGACGCCTGCGGAGCGGCCGCGGCCGCGCAGGCGTTCCTGGGGATCGACGGCGAGGGCCGGGCGGCCCTCGTGGCCACCGCGGGGAACCCGGACACCCACGTCATCCTCCGCGGCGGACGCAAGGGGCCCAACTACTCGGCCGCCGACGTCGAAAGCGCTTCCGCCAAGCTCGCCGGCAAGGGCCTGAACCCGCGCCTGATCGTGGACGCCAGCCACGCCAACAGCGGCAAGAGCCACCACCGGCAGGCCGAAGTGGCACTGGAAATCGGTGCCCAGCTGGAGGATGGCGGCCGCTCCGCCGACGCCATCGCCGGCGTCATGCTGGAGAGCTTCCTGGTGGGCGGTGCGCAGAACCTGGATGTCACCGAACACGCCGCCGGACGCTCCGAACTCGTCTACGGCCAGAGCGTCACCGACGCGTGCATGGAGTGGGACGTCTCCGTCTCGGTGCTGGAGCAGCTGGCGGACTCGGCACGTAAGCGCCGCACGGGTAAATGATTACCCCAGGTGACTTTCACAATAGCCCCATGAACCTCTAGAGTATCTAGCACATGGTTGGTGGATGGCTCAGCATCGGCACACCGCAATGGCATAAACCTGGGGTCATGTTGTCCATCCGTCAGCAAAGGAATAGGGAAATGTCCGCAGAACAGAACTTCTCCAACGCGAAGTTCCTGACCGTGGCCGAAGTGGCCGAGGTCATGCGCGTCTCTAAAATGACCGTGTACCGGCTGGTCCATTCAGGTGATATGCCCGCAGTGCGGTTCGGCCGCTCGTACCGGGTACCGGAAAGTGCCGTTGAACAGTACCTCAAAGGCGCTGTTGTGGACGGCCACTCCGAGACCGCCTGAGCGGCCCTGTCAGTGGGTGCCCCGGATAAGCGGTACCCTGTTAAGGAACGTTTTACGTCATTGTAAGAATCTGTCAGTTGTTTCAGTCTGTAGCTCTGTCCACGGACCTTTTCCATCAGACAGGTACTGCATCTAGTTTGTGAGGAACTTTCGTGGGTTCAGTTATTAAGAAGCGTCGCAAGCGTATGGCCAAGAAGAAGCACCGCAAGCTGCTTCGCAAGACGCGCCACCAGCGTCGCAACAAGAAGTAGGGATACTTCAATCTGCGTGAAATGCCCGTTGCCTTCCCGGCGGCGGGCATTTTGCTTTCCCCAGCCCTACCAGTTCTCAAACCCAACCAGGCGGCGCCCGGGGCCGTTATGAGCGCTCATAACGACACGTAGCGCTGCCTAGAT
This sequence comes from Arthrobacter sp., assembly GCA_035254945.1. Taxonomy (GTDB): domain Bacteria; phylum Actinomycetota; class Actinomycetes; order Actinomycetales; family Micrococcaceae; genus Arthrobacter. The sequence goes on from DATFAE010000186.1 coordinate 1,258, forward strand.
GCGGGGGCCGCGGATGCGGGAGAAGCCGCGCCAGAGACCGTACACCGCGCCTCCGGCCGTGGCGAACTTCAGGCCCAGGGTTGCTGCGCGCCGGCCGGAGCGGAAGTCATAGACCGGCCAGTTGTTGTCGCGGGCGTGGCGGCGGAGCCTCGCATCCGGGTTGATGGCTACCGGGTGTCCCACAAGGGTCAGCAGCGGGATGTCGTTGTAGGAGTCGCTGTAGGCCCAGCACCGCCTGAGGTCCAGCCCTTCGGCGTCGGCGATGCCCTGGACGGCCACGGCCTTCGCCGAGCCGTGCAGGATATCGCCCACCAGACGCCCGGTGTACATGCCGTCCGCCACCTCGCCCACGGTGCCGAGGGCGCCGGTCAGCCCCAGCCGCGTGGCGATGACGGTTGCCACCTCGATGGGGGTGGCCGTGACCAGCCAGACCCTCCGGCCCACCCGCAGGTGCTGCTGCGCCAGGGCCTTGGCTCCCGGCCAGATCCTGGAGGCGATCATCTCGTCATAGACTTCCTCGCCGAGGGCCTTGACGTCCTCCACGGTAATTCCGGCCGCCAGATTCAGGGCCGAGTCGCGCACCGCATGGACGTCGTCCATGTTCTCGCCGCGTGTCACAAACTTGAACTGCTTCCAGGCGAACCCGGCGGCCTGCAGCAGGGTGAACGCGCCGCGCTGGTGCATCTTGCGCGCCACGTGGAAAAGGCTGGCACCTTTCATCAGCGTGTTGTCCACATCGAAGAACGCCGCCTCGCCGGTCTGCGGCACCGCAGCCGGCTGGGTGACAACAGCGACGTACTTCTCCTCGGGCATGTCCCCGAGTCTAGCCAATGCGCCGGGCCCCATCGTCGCGCCGCCATGCGCCGCGCTGTGCGCCCCCAAAGGGGGATACGGTTAAAGCATGGCAAAACCGCAGGTTGTCCTCATCACCAAAGCCGACTGTCATCTGTGCGCGGACGCGCGCGACGCCGTCGGACGGGTCACTGCCTCGTTGGGCCTTGAATGGACGGAACAGCTGGTGGACCAGCTGCCTGAGTTGCGTGACCGCTATGCCGAGGAGATCCCGGTAGTCCTGGTGGACGGCGTCCAGCGGGACTTTTGGAAGATCGACGAAGCCAGGCTGGAGCGTGTCCTGCAACGCGCCATGGCGAAGTAGGGCGGCGGTTCCGGGCAATGGCACAGGCTTTGTTGGCATCAGGCACGGGGCTCTAGAGTGGACTCACAACGCGACGCTAGGGAGGGGATAGTGACTTCACTGGATTCGTCTCCCCAATCGGCCCAGGACGCGCCGGCGGCTCCGCATGAGCCGGACGTGCAGGACGTCACCGCCGTAACCGCCAAGCAGATCCCGCCGGCGGCCGTGGCCCGTCTCACGCTGTACCTGCGCGCGCTTAACACTTTGCTGGCCGAGGGCGTGGAACGGGTGTCGTCGGAGTCCCTGGCGGAAGCGTCCGGCGTCAGTTCAGCCACGCTCCGTAAGGACCTCTCGCATGTGGGCTCCTACGGCACGCGCGGCGTGGGCTACGAGGTCCAGTACCTGAGCCGCCACATCGCCGCCGCGCTGGGGCTGACCCACGACTGGAAAGTGGCCATCGTCGGCGCCGGTAACCTGGGCAAGGCGCTCGCGCGGTACGGCGGGTTCGAGTCCCGGGGCTTCGACGTCGTGGCCATTTTTGATGCCGACCAGATGGTGGTGGGCAACGAGGTGGGCTGGCTGCGGGTCAGCGACGTGGCAGACCTCGAAACCGTGCTGCAGCGTACGGGCGCCAATATGGTGGTCCTGGCCCTGCCCGCCGCGGTGGCGCAGGGCGTGTGCGACCGCGTGGTCGCTGCCGGAGTCCACAGCATCCTGAGCTTCGCGCCTGTGATGCTCCAGGTGCCCGACGGCGTCAACCTCCGGAAGGTGGACATGGCCACCGAACTACAGATCCTGGCCTACCACGCCCAGCGGGCGCAGACCCCGGGACAGACCGCCTAGCAATCCGGCGGTTCCGGGATCCACGCCCGCTGGGTGTGGTTCTTCTGTTGTTGATCAGGGCCTGAAGGGTTGCCCGCCCACGGCGCTAGCGGCCGTAAGGGTTTCCAGGCTGGCCGTAAGGGTTCGCAAACGGCTGCTGCTTGCGGAAGTACGGTGCCGTGGCCGGCAGGTAGAGCAGCACGATGGCTGCTATGCCCATCAGCGTGCCAAGCGTTCCGATGTTCGGCACCTGGAAGAGGCCGAAGATGGACAGCGCCGCAAATACGGTTCCGAGGATCCGGGCCCAGTTCTTGCCCTTGCGGACGAAGAAAGCGACCAGGGCGTAGAGTGCCGCACCGACGATGGCCATGACAACCAGCGTGCCCGCAATGAAGCCCTTGAGGTCCTCGAAGGCGACCTGGCCGCCTGCGCCGCCACTCTCCATGGCGTCGTCGAAGGTGCTCCGCATCAGCGGATCATCCAGCTGGCCAATGCCCATCAGCATGGAGATGACATAAATAATGCCGGAGGCGATCAGCAGCCAGAACGAAATGTTGACCAGCTGGGGTATTCCATTACTGCCAGTGGCCACCGGCTGTTCCGATGGGTACTGCCCGTATGGCGACTGCCCGTACTGCTGGCCAAACGGCTGCTGGCCGTAGGCCGGTGCGTTCTGGCCGTACTGGGGAGCGTTCTGGCCGTACTGGGGAGCGTTCTGGCCGTACTGGGGAGCGTTCTGGCCGTACTGCGGGGTGGGCGGGGTGT
>DATFAE010000187.1:0-10055 GCA_035254945.1 Arthrobacter sp.
CGCAGTTGACTGCGGTTGCGGTGTGTTTGCAGCCACGCTCGCAGGTGTCGGTGCCAGGCTCCAGATCCGGGAAGGAGCGCAGGATGCGGTCGGGGTCCACATGTGCAAGGCCGAAGGACCGGATGCCGGGGGTATCGATGATCCAGCTTCCGGCCGGGGCGTCGGCCAGCTTGAGGGCCAAGGCGGAGGAAGAGGTGTGGCGGCCCCGGCCGGTCACGGCGTTGACTCCGCCTGTGGCGCGCTCGGCACCGGTCAGGGCGTTTACCATGGTGGATTTGCCGACGCCCGAGTGCCCCAGCATCACCGTGACTTTGCCGTCGAGGTGGGCGCGGAGCTGGGCCACCGCATGGCTGTCGAGGCGGGCCGAGAGTCCGTCGTCGGAGCGGGCGTCGATGCCGGAAGCCGCGGAGTCGGCCGTCCGGCTGATGATGACCGGAAAGTCCAGGTGCTCGTAGTTGGAGAGAAGTTCGGCGGGGTCTTTGACGTCCGCCTTGGTGACCAGGAGGATCGGCTCAATACCGGCGTCGTACGCTGCCACCAGCGCCCGGTCAATGAAACCGGTGCGTGGCTCGGGATTGGCGGCAGCCACCACCACCACCAGCTGGTCAGCGTTGGCCACGACGGCCCGCTCAATGGGGTCGGTATCGTCCGCGCTGCGCCGCAGGAGAGTCCGGCGGTCCTGGATCCGGACCAGCCGGGCCAGCGTGTCCGGTTCCCCGGAGACATCGCCCACCAGGGAGACGAAATCGCCGGCGACAACGGGGGAACGGCGGAGCTCGCGTGCCCTTGCGGCGATGATGGTGCGTTCCTCACCTGAATCCTCGCCGACCACCGCCGTGTACCTGCCCCTGTCCACTGTGATGATCCGCCCGGTCACGGCGTCGTCGTGGCTGGGACGGTCCTTGGTGCGGGGGCGGGAGCCCTTCTTGCTGGGGCGGATCCGGACGTCGGATTCGTCCCACGAATCAGTGCTGCGTGCCACTATGCGTTACCAGCGGGTCCCGTGGCACTGGGCTCCTGGCCCTGCGCGATCATGTCTGCCCACAGCCGCGGAAAATCGGGCATCGTCTTGGCTGTGGTGGCGATGTCCTCCACCTCGATGCCTTCCACTGCCAGGCCCAGGATGGCGCCGGCAGTTGCCATCCGGTGGTCCGCGTAGCTGTGCACGACGCCGGCGTGCAGCTTGGCAGGCCGGATCACCAACCCGTCGCTGGTCTCCTCGGCATCGCCGCCCAGCCGGTTGATCTCGGTGACCAGGGCGGCGAGCCGGTCCGTCTCGTGGCCGCGAAGGTGTGCGATTCCGCTGAGCCGGGAGGGCCCGCTGGCGAGGGCACAAAGTGCCGCGACGGTGGGGGCTAGCTCACTGGTTTCAGCAAAGTCTGCGCCCTTGATCTCGGCTCCGCCAGTGACCGTGAGGACGCCGTCGGCCAGGCTGACCGTGGCACCCATGTCAGCAAGGATGCTGCGCCAGAGGTCGCCCACCTGCGTGGTTTGCGCTGGCCAGTCCGGTATCCGGACCGTGCCACCGGACGCCAGGGCGGCGGCCAGGAACGGCCCTGCGTTGGACAGGTCCTGTTCTATCCGCTGGTCGAACGCCCGGATGGTTCCCGGCGCCACGACCCAGTGGTTCGGGACGGAATCGTCCACGGAGACGCCCACACCGCGAAGGACGGCCACCGTCATGTTGATGTGGTCCAGGCTCGGCACCGGCTTTCCCACATGCTCCAGATGGAGCCCCTCAGTGAACCGGGCACCCACCAGCAGCAGCGCGGAGACAAACTGCGACGACGCGCTGGCGTCGATGACCAGGTGGCCGCCCCGGACCTCCCCGGTACCTGTGACCTCAAAGGGCAGCGACGCCGGTGTGCCGCCGTTCTCTGCCGCCACGGCCACGCCGAGCGCCTTCAGTGCCTCGATGATGGTCCCCATGGGACGCTTCCTGGCGTGCGGATCGCCGTCGAAGACGCTGAGTCCGTTGCGCAGTGCTGCGAGCGGGGGAACGAAGCGCATGACGGTACCGGCAAGGCCGCAGTCGATGCTGGCCAATGACGACGCCGCGTCCTGGCTGAAGGGAACCACTTCAAGGTCCGGGCCGAAGGCTCCGTCGCCTGGAACTTCCGTGATGGACGCACCCAGCTGCCGCAGGGCCTCGATCATCAGGGCGGAGTCCCTGGAGTGCAGGGGAGCGCGGAGCCGGGACGGTCCGTCAGCCAGCGCTGCCAGTACCAGGAACCGGTTGGTCAGTGATTTTGAACCCGGCACGGTAACAGTGGCATCGATGGGCCTGCTGGCGAACGGAGCGGGCCAGTGCGGGACCGCTTCGGCAGCGTCCGGCTGCGAAACGGCTGTGGTGGATCCGGTCATGCGTCCTTATGCCCCCGTTGCCTGGTCCACCGCGCGCCGCACGGCTTTGTCGGCCTTGTGGAGGTTTTTGCCGGTGGTTTTGCGGGCGTCCGCTGCGAGGTGCGATGCACTCTTCCGGGCGTCGGCGGCAAGGTGCTCCGCCCGCCAGGCCAATCCGGGCTTGCCGGCGGTGTCCACCGAAGCCAGCAATGCCCCACCGCTCAGGGAGAGGTTCTTCAGGAGCTGGTTGCGCCGCTCTACGCGGGCTTCCTTGGTGCTGATGTCGGCGCTGCGCCACTCGACGAAGGTGTTGAGGGCCGAGATGACGGTGAGCAGCGTTGCCGAGAGCCGGGAGAACTTACCCAGGCCGAACAGCACTCCGGCGCCCACCTGCACTCCGCCGATGACCCGCGCCAGCGTCTTCTCCTCCGTACGGAAAGGCAGTGAGGCCGTGGCTTTGCGCAGGAGCGGAGACAGCTGCTGGGCAGTGTCATCAGCGTTCTTGAGCTTATCCAGTCCGGCAAGTACGAAGCTGGATGCAAGCATGGGCCGGGCGAGGGTACGGACAAAGGACATGGATTTCCTCCTGGGTGGACGAACCGCGTCGAATGCGGCGGAGTCGGTTCTAGTCTTGCACTTTTGGGGAATATTTGCCCGCCGCCAACGGTTATGGATTGCGGGTCCGGGAGTGCCGGACGAATGCGGGCGCACAGCGCGCCGCCACGCGCCGCGGACAGCAGGTCCGGGCGTGCTGAACAGCAGAGGGAAACGGAGTTGGCCTTTGGGGTTGGTGAAGGACGGTATGGATGTGGCAGGCCCCGTGGCGATCTCGGCTCTGGAATCCGGCGCCCCGGAGTATGGCTCACCGCGTGCCCGGAGCGTCACAGTAGACTTGAAGGCAATGAGCACCCTGGATCCGGCCCTCGAGGCCATGTATGAGGCCTCCGGAAGCGAAGCCAAGACCGCCGACGTTGCGCCTGGCGCAGCGGGGTCAGTCGGGCCGTCCGACGCCGCGGACGAGACCAGGCCGGCAGGCGCGGAACCCGAGGCCGCAGGGCCGGCGGTGGACGTTGCGACGGAAAGCACGGAAGAACGCCGGATCCGCTTTGAACGCGATGCCATGCAGTATGTGGACCAGCTGTACTCGGCGGCCATGCGGATGGCGCGGAACCCCGCTGATGCTGAGGACCTCGTGCAGGAGGCTTACACCAAGGCATTCTCAGCGTTTCACCAGTACAAGCCCGGGACCAACCTCAAGGCGTGGCTATACCGCATCCTGACCAATACCTACATCAACCTGTACCGCAAGCGGCAGCGCGAGCCGCTGCAGTCCAATTCGGACACCATCGAGGATTGGCAGCTCGCCAGGGCAGAGTCCCACACCTCCAGCGGGCTGCGCTCGGCCGAAGCGGAGGCTTTGGACCACCTGCCGGACACCGATGTGAAGAGGGCACTGCAGGCCATCCCCGAAGAGTTCCGGCTCGCTGTGTATTTCGCTGACGTGGAAGGCTTCGCGTACAAGGAGATTTCAGACATCATGAACACGCCCATCGGCACCGTGATGTCCCGGCTCCACCGCGGCCGGAAAATGTTGCGGGACATGCTGGCGGAGTATGCCGCCGAGCGGGGATTCAAAACCGCCGTCGATCCTCAGGACACGGCCGGAAGCACACAACAGGAGAACAGGAAATGAGCGACTGCCAGGGATTGGGCGACTGCGACGACGCCCGGATGCAACGCATCTACGAATATCTGGACGGGGCGCTGACCCGCGAGGACATCACGGACATCAAGCACCACCTTGACGACTGCCCGGAGTGCACGCAGCAGTACGACCTCGAATGCGTCATCCGCAACATGGTCAAGCGTTCCTGTACCGAAGCCGCTCCGGAGAACCTGAAAAATGCCATCCTGGACCGGATCCACTCGATCCGTCCGGTCGAGGCCTGACGGCTGCCGCAGAGGCGACTCGCCGTAAGAGACGAAGAACCCCGGAAGCCATTTGACTTCCGGGGTTCTTCGCTTGAACCGTCTTACCAAGCTTTTGCTTAGGTGTTGGGGCGCTTGCCGTGGTTCGCGCCGCCACGCTTACGGTCACGACGTTTACGTGCACGCTTGCTCATAGCTGGCCTCCTTAAATGTTGGTACTCAAAAGAGCTGCCCTCAAGTCTCCCACATGATGGCACGGGCCGCGAACCGGAACCGCCTGGCAGCCCCTCAGCCGGGCAGGGAATTCCGGATGGAAATCCGGGCCTGGTCCAGCACCGTCCGGACCGTTTCGAGCGCCACGGGGCTCAGCGGCTGCCTGCCTGCCTGTAGCCGCAGCTCGATGCGGAGGTCGTCGCGGAACGCCTGGAGCAGCATCTCGGCTTCCTTGAGCGTGCGTTGGCCTTCGGGGGACTGCCGTGTTAATGCGGCGCTGAAGTCGCCGTTGCGGACCGAAGCCCTTGCCGCCTCGGCCGTAGCGGCGAGGTCTGCCCGAAGCCCCCGCATGTTGGTCCGGATGTCGTCACGGAGGTTGTCCGCCAGCCTCCGGACAGAGGCGGAGATGTCGTTTTCGACGCCGGCGAGCTCGTCCCGGCGGGTGTTCAGTTCAGCAAGGCCCGCGGGCGTGATGTGGTAATTGGTGCGGCGGCCGGCCGATTCCGTGGCGACGAGTCCCTCCTCCTCCAGCTTGCCCAGCCGCGGGTAAATCGTGCCCGCGCTGGGGGAGTACGTGCCGCCGAACCGTTCATTGAGCGCCTTGATGAGCTCGTAGCCATGCTTCGGGCCGGACTCCAGCAGGGCAAGGAGGTAGAGCCGAAGCGCGCCGTGGGCGAAGACAGGAGGCATCAGTGCCCTGTTTCCGGGGTCCCGGCTGGCTGGCGATGGAAGATGGACGTTTTCCCGGAGACGGAGTTGGTCCGGACAATCATGAGCTTTCCGTCCGGGCCTGCGATTGTTTCCACCTTGCCGCCCGGCTGGGAGTAGTGCTGGTTGTCAATGACGAGGGTGCCGCTGGCCGACTTGGCGACGATGTCCACGCCGACGTCGTGCGGAAGGCGGATGGTCAGGTCTCCGGACACCGAGTTGGCGCCAAAATCCTGCGTAAATCCGAAAAGATCGAAGTTCAGCTCGCCGCTGACAGTGTTGGCCCGGATGTGGGTGAAGCTGCCCGATGCCGTGACTTCGCCGGAGACGCTTTTGGCGGTCAGGACGCCGTCGTGATTGCGCGCTATCACCTCGCCGCTGACGGTATTGACGTGGAGTTCACCGGTGGTTCCGTCCGCCATGACTGAGCCGGATACGGTGTTGAGCCGGATATGCCCGCTGATTCCGGAGACCAGCCCGTCGCCGCTGACCGTCCCCGCCTCCACGTCGACGCCTTCCGGCAGGGCGATGCTGATGACGGCGGAATTGTTGCTGTTGTGGTTGACCGTTCCCATAAGGTTCTTGAACCACCCCTGCGGCCCGTGGAGCTGGTGCCGGACTTCCAGCCGGCCGTCCACCAGGCTGATGGCGACGGGGTCGCCCTCCACCCCGGAAACCTCAATGCGGGCCACAGCATCGGTGTGGGTCACGATGTCGAACCGTCCGCGGACCATACCCAGCTTCAGCGACGCCACGCCGTCGACGTCGATAACCTGGGGGCCGGTGACCGTCCAGCTGGTCTCTGCCATGAATCCTCCAAGATCGCGATATATCGTGATTGATAGTTCACGGTATAACGCCTCGGTGGCAGGGTCAAGATATATCGCGAACTCGCCGCAGCAGCTTATTCGGGGGTGTCCATTCCCAACCACTGGAACCAGCCCCGGTGCAGGACCAGCCATGCCATCAGGCCGTAACCCGACTGACCGGGGGTCCCGCCGTTTGCGGCCAGGTCCTGGCGCCACTGCTCGTGGTTCAGCAAGGGTGAGAATGTGTCCACATAGAGGTGCTTGCGCCGGGTGGTGACGTCGGCAAAAGCGGTGTTGAGTTCCCCCAGCCGGCGGTTCTGGGTGGGATCCAGCGTCGGCGGCGGGCCGACCACGAAAACTTCGATCCGGTTCTGCGACGCTGAATCAAGGATGTTGGCCAGGTTCAGCCGGCTCCGGGCGGTGGAAAGGCCAAACTCGATGTCGCGGCCGGAGAGCCCGATGACCAGCCGGTTTTCGTGGAGGTCGCTGAACCGACGGCCGGCTTCCTCCAGCCAGCGTGCGGCCAGGCCTTCGGTTCCTTCCTGCGGGCAGGGGAGGGCATAGCTTTCCAGCACCATGCCGTCCTGCGGAGTGCGGGCCAGGACGCGGCCCAGCCAGCCGAGGGCCCTGGGGTCGCCCAGTCCGGCCAGCAGTTCATCTCCAACAGCTGCGATGCGCAGCTTCCTGTCTTCCACAAGTTCCTCTTTACTTCCGTACTGAATGGTGCGACTGCTCCGGCGAAAAGCCAACAGCGCGGGACGGGACGGGCAGGCTCTGTCCGTTGATACCTTCGCACCCCATTAAACAGAACTGCCCGGCCGGAGTCTGGTATTTCGACGTCCGGCCGGGCAGCCACCGTGGTTACTTACGTGCAAAAGCCTGCTTCAGGAGTGAGTCCTGCTCGGCTGCGTGCCGCTTCATGGAGCCGGCGGCCGTGGATGCCGACGCCGGACGGGACACGAGCCGGACCTTGCGATCAAGCGCGCCCGGAAGGTGAAGGCCCATAAACGGCCACGGTCCCTGGTTGGCAGGCTCATCCTGCGCCCAGACAACCTCGGCGTGCGGGTACTTGGCGAGCTCCGCGGCAATTTCCGCCTCTGGCAGCGGGTAGAGCTGCTCGACCCGGACGATCGCCGTCGTCTTGTCCTCGGTCTTCTGCCGGGTGGACAGGAGGTCGTAGTACAGGCGGCCGGAGACCAGCAGCACGCGTTCCACAGAGTTGGCATCCAGCTGCTCGTGGTCCGCAATGACCGGACGGAAGCTGCCGGTGGTGAAGTCCTCGACCGAGGAAGCGGCTCCCTTGAGGCGGAGCAGCTGCTTCGGCGTGAAGATGATCAGCGGCTTGCGCGGCCTGCTGTAGGCCTGCCGGCGCAGCAGGTGGAAGTGCGACGCCGCCGTCGTGGGGTTGGCAACAATCATGTTTTCTTCGGCACACATCTGCAGGAAACGCTCGATGCGGGCGGAAGAGTGGTCCGGGCCCTGGCCTTCGTAGCCGTGCGGCAGCATCAGCACGAGGGAGGAGCGCTGGCCCCACTTCTGCTCGGCCGAGGAAATGAACTCGTCGATGATGGTCTGCGCGCCGTTGACGAAGTCGCCGAACTGCGCTTCCCACAGCACGAGCGCATCCGGACGCTCCACGGAGTAGCCGTATTCGAAGCCCATGGCCGCGTATTCGGACAGCAGGGAGTCGTAGATCCACAGCTTGGCCTGGTTGTCCGAGAGGTTGCCCAGGGGCAGCCACTCGTTACCGTTGGAGCGGTCGTGGAACACGGCGTGACGCTGCACGAAGGTTCCACGGCGCGAATCCTGGCCGGCGAGGCGGACCGGAACGCCTTCCATGATGAGCGAGCCGAAGGCAGCGATCTCGCCAAAGCCCCAGTCGATGCCGCCTTCACGGGACATCTGCTCACGTTTCTCCAGAAGCTGCTTGAGCTTGGAGTGGACGGTGAAGCCCTCAGGAATTTCAAGGTGCGCCTTGCCGATCCGGGCCAGGGTCTCCGGGGAGATGGCCGTGGACGCCGGGGCGTTGGTGCCGAAGTCGGACTGCTGGGCGATGGGACGCTCGATGTCCGACACCGCGGCGGAGTCCGCCGTGATGATCGGGATCGGGGAGGTCTGGGCGGCGTGGGTCTCGGCGAAGACCCGCTCCAGGCGCTCCTGGTAGTCGCGGAGCAGCTGCTCCGCTTCTTCCTCGGTGATGTCTCCGCGGCCGATCAGTGACTCGGTGTACAGCTTGCGGACGGAGCGCTTGGCTTCGATGAGGTTGTACATCAGCGGCTGCGTCATCGAGGGGTCGTCACCCTCGTTGTGGCCACGGCGGCGGTAGCACACCATGTCGATCACAACGTCCTTGTGGAAGCGCTGGCGGAACTCGTAGGCGAGCTGCCCGATGCGGACCACGGCCTCCGGATCGTCACCGTTCACGTGGAACACGGGGGCCTGGATCATCTTGGCAACATCCGTGGAGTACGTGGATGAGCGCGACGACGACGGGGCGGTGGTGAAGCCGACCTGGTTGTTGACCACCACATGGATGGTGCCACCGGTCCGGTAACCACGCAGCTGGGACAGGTTCAGGGTTTCCGCGACCACGCCCTGGCCGGCGAAAGCAGCGTCACCGTGGACCATGATGGGCAGGACCGGGAAGGCCTCGCCCTGGTCCAGGCGGTCCTGCTTGGCACGGACGATGCCCTCGAGCACGGAGTCCACAGCCTCAAGGTGCGAGGGGTTGGCGGCGAGGTAGACCTTGGTCTCCTTGCCGTTGTCCGAAGTGAAGGTGCCCTCGGTGCCGAGGTGGTACTTCACGTCGCCGGAACCCTGCACGGAGCGGGGGTCCTGGGTACCTTCGAATTCCCGGAAGACCTGTGCGTAGGTCTTCCCGGCGATGTTCGTCAGAACGTTCAGGCGGCCACGGTGGGCCATGCCGATGGCGACCTCGTCCAGGCCGTCATCAGCGGCATCGGAAATGATCGCGTCAAGGAGCGGGATCAGGGACTCGCCGCCTTCGAGCGAGAAGCGCTTCTGGCCCACGAACTTGGTTTGCAGGAAGGTCTCGAAGGCCTCCGCAGCGTTGAGCTTGGACACAATGCGCAGCTGCTCTTCACGGCTCGGCTTCGAGTACGCGTGTTCCAGCTGGTCCTGGAACCACTTGCGTTCCTCCGGCTCCTGGATGTGCATGTACTCGATGCCGGTGGTGCGGCAGTAGGCGTCGCGCAGGACGCCGAGGATGTCGCGGAACTTGAGCATCGGCTTGCCGCCGAATCCGCCGGTGGGCCACTCACGGTCCAGGTCCCACAGGGTCAGGCCGTACGTGAGGACGTCCAGATCAGGGTGCTTGCGCTGGACGTACTCCAGCGGATCGGTGTCCGCCATCAGGTGGCCACGCACGCGGTAGGAGTGGATCAGCTGCTGGATCCGGGCGACCTTGTTGATCTGGTCCGCGGGGTCAACCTGAAGGTCCGGGCTCCAGCGTACGGGCTCGTACGGGATGCGCAGGGACTCGAAGATTTCGTCGTAGAAGTTCTGGGCACCGAGCAGGAGCTGGTGGACGAGCTTCAGGAACTCACCGCTGCCGGCTCCCTGGATGACGCGGTGGTCATAGGTGGATGTCAGCGTGAGGACCTTGCTGATGGCGTTGTGCGCGATGATCTTCTCGCTGGCGCCCTGGAACTCGGCCGGGTAATCCAGCGCGCCGACGCCGATGATGGCGGCCTGGCCCTTGGAGAGGCGGGGCACGGAGTGCACGGTGCCGATGCCGCCCGGGTTGGTGAGGGAGACCGTGGTGCCGGAGTGGTCATCGGCGGTCAGCTTGCCGTTGCGGGCCCGCTTGATCAGGTCCTCGTAGGTGTGCCAGAACTCGGAGAAGTTGAGGGTCTCCGCCTTCTTGATGTTCGGCACCATCAGCAGGCGCGTGCCGTCCGGCTTGGGCATGTCGATGGCAATGCCGAAGTTCACGTGGGCAGGCTGGACCGCAACGGGTTTGCCGTCCACTTCGTCGTAGTAGACGTTCATGGAGGGGAACTGGGACAGCGCGCGGATGACGGCATAGCCAAT
>DATFAE010000188.1:0-7037 GCA_035254945.1 Arthrobacter sp.
CACGAGTACAGCAAGGGCAAGGTTGTCGGCAGGATCCCGGTGATCTACACCGGCCCGGTGGACCGCTACTTCGACTACGCCGAAGGCGACCTCTCCTGGCGCACCATCGACTTCGAGGAAGAAGTGCTGGACGTCGGGGACTTCCAGGGTACGTCCGTGATGAACTACAACGACGCCGATGTGGCCTTTACGCGGATCATTGAACCCCGGCATTTCCACCCGGAGCGGGATTACCAGACCGATAAGACGGTCATCATGCGTGAGTTTTCCCGCGCTGCCGAAAAAGGCGATGAGCCGTACTACCCGATCAACACTGCCGCGGACCGGGAGAGGCTGCTCAAGTACCGCGACCTCGCTGCCGCTGAGCAGAACGTGCTGTTTGGCGGGCGTCTGGGCACGTACAAGTACCTCGACATGCATATGGCCATTGGGTCGGCCCTGACGATGTTTGACAACAAGATCCGGCCGCATTTCGAAGGCGGCGCCAAGCTTGAAAGCGGAGGAGTGGACGCATGAGCGAGACGACAGCGTCAAGGGCGTGGTCAACCTTGCAGAGGGTGATCCTTCCATCCGCAGACCAGATGGACACTGTGTCACTTTACGTTGACGCCGGAACGGCCAGCGGTATTCGGCTTCGGGAGAACGACGAGCTGGCGCGCACACCCAAGCTGCCGGAACAGAAGCTGCAGATGTTCAGCTCCGGCAGCCGTGAGGCGCACTTCGAGGACCTGCTGACGAGGCAGTCGATGCGCGTCCGTTCAGGTGAGCAGATGTCATTTGGCACCTACTTCAACGCGTTTCCTGCCAGCTACTGGAAACGCTGGACCTCGGTCCGTGACGTACGCCTGGTGGTCAGCACAAGCGGCACCGGAACGGTCACCGTCTACAAGTCGAACGCGCGCGGGTCGGTGCAGCGCGTTGACGGCAAACACGTCGACGGCGCCGCCACGTCGGTCTTTGAGCTCACGTTAAAGCCGTTTGGCGACGGCGGCTGGTACTGGTTTGACCTGGCCGCGAGTTCGGGGGAACTCCTGTTGGAGAATGGAGAGTGGCAGGCCGAGGGCAGCCATGGCTCCAAGGGGCAGGTTACGCTTCAGATCACCACGATGAACAAGCCCGACTTCTGCTTGAACAACGCCCGCATCCTGGCAGAGAATTCGGACGTCCTTGAGAATGTGAAAGAGATCCTGATCGTGGACCAGGGGACACAAAAGGTCGAGGCAGAGGATGGCTTCGCAGCCGTCAAGGAATCGTTGGGCGGAAAGCTCCGGGTCATCAACCAGGCGAACCTGGGCGGGTCCGGCGGTTTCGCCCGAGGGATGTACGAGTCAGTGGAGAACGGCAGCGACTACGTGCTGCTCCTTGACGACGACATCGTCGTCGAGCCCGAAAGCATCGTCCGGCTGGTGACATTCGCTGACCACTGCAAGAAGCCGACCATCGTTGGCGGCCACATGTTCGACCTTTACAACCGCAGTGTGCTCCACACCTTCGGCGAGGTTGTTGACCCGTTCAGGATCGTCCCGGCACTGCCGCACGCGGACATGGAAGTACGGCATGACTTCAGCATCGCAAACCTCCGCCAGACGGCGTGGCTGCACAGGCGCGTGGACGTGGACTACAACGGCTGGTGGATGTGCCTGATCCCCACGGAGGTCATCCGGGAAATCGGCCTCTCGCTGCCGCTCTTTATTAAGTGGGACGACGCCGAATACGGGCTTCGCGCGCGGGAAGCCGGGTTCGCGACGGTGTCCCTTCCAGGCGCCGCGGTGTGGCATGTTTCGTGGATCGACAAGGACGACCTCGTGGGATGGCAGGCGTACTTCCACGAACGCAACCGCTTGATTACCACCTTGATCCACAGCCCGTACCCGAAGGGCGGGAGAGTCCTTCGCGAATCCGTGCAATCGGACGTCAAGCACCTGGTCTCCATGCAGTACTTCACCGAACATGGTCGCATCGAGGCGCTGAAGGATCTCTTCAAGGGTCCCGGGGAACTCCACCGGGTGCTCGGCACCAAGCTGCCTGAGATTAATGCCCTGAAGTCCTCTTACCCGGACGCACAGCTCAAAGACGACGTCGATGACTTCCCCGCTCCGAAACTGGGCCGCGGCCCGATGGGCGGCACCGTCGTCGGAATGCCCAGCAAGAAGGAACTCATTCCCTGGGGCATCAAGACGGTGGCCCGGCAGCTGATCAAGGCGCCGGGACCGGAAAGCGCCGAGCGGCCCCAAGGCTATCTTGCCCACCGGGACAACCGATGGTTCCGTGTCGCCCACTACGACAGCGTGGTGGTCTCCAACGCCGAAGGAACAGGCGCATCCTGGTATCAGCGCGACCCCAAGAAGCTCAAATCGATGCTGACGGAGGCAACCCGCCTGCATGTCCGGCTCTTCCGTGAGTGGGACAGGCTGGCCGAGCAGTACCGCAATGCCGTCGCCGAAGTCAGCTCGATGGAGTCATGGAAGAAGACCTTTGACGCTGCTTCGGAGGATTCGAAGTAGATGTCCAGCACCACTGACGAAATGATCCGCCCGGGCCAGGGGCGCGGCCTGCTTGACGTGTATGACCATCGGTTCCTGCTCAAGCTCCTGGTGCGGAAGGAGATTAAGGTCCGTTACCGGGGGTCGGTTCTTGGCCTCCTGTGGTCCTACGTCAAGCCACTGATGCAGTTCCTCATCTACTTCGTGGCGTTGGGGATCTTCCTTAACCTCCAGCGGGGCACCCCCAACTACGCCATCTACCTGTTCGCGGGCATAGTGCTGGTGAACTTCTTTACGGAGTCGCTGGGCAACGCCACCCGGTCCATCGTGGACAACCGCGACCTGATCCGCAAGATCTACCTGCCGCGGGAGTTGTTTCCAGTGGCCACAGTGTGGGTTTCGGCTGCCCATTTCCTGCCTCAGCTCGTGGTGCTCATAGGCGCGTGCCTCATCGCCGGGTGGACGCCGACGGTCCTTCAGTTGGCCGCCGCAATCCTGGCTTTTGTGCTGGTCTCCGTCCTGGCGACCGGACTGGGTCTGCTGTTCAGTGCCGCGAACGTCTACTTCCGTGACTCTGAAAACATCGTCGACATGATCCTCATGGTAGTCACCTGGGCTTCGCCGGTGCTCTACGTATGGACGATGGTGAAGGACGTAATGGGCTCATGGTTCTGGGTGTACCAGCTCAACCCCATGACTGTCGCCGTGGAAATCTTTCACTGGGCATTCTGGTTCCCCACCCTGAAGGAGGACCAGCTGGAGCTCGCGTCCATGCCACCGGATCTTATGACCGTCTGGCTTCCCGTCGCCTTCCTTATTTCCATCGCTGTGCTGTTTGTAGGCCAGCTGGCCTTCCGGCGCTCGGCCGTCCACTTTGCACAGGAGCTCTAACGTGACCGCACGAGGCGATGTAGCCATCAGCTGCAAGAAGCTGCGCAAGCAGTTCGTCCTGCGCCATACCCGGTCCATGAAAGAGGCAGTGGTGTGGCTGGTCAAGGGACGGAAAGGCGATCTGTCCAAGAAATTCATGGCACTGACTGACGTGTCCCTCGAAGTCCAGCAGGGCGAGACGGTGGCACTGCTGGGGCTTAACGGCTCAGGAAAGTCAACGCTCCTGAAACTGATCTCAGGTGTCCTGCAGCCCGACGGCGGCACGGTCCACACCCGCGGCCGCGTGGCCGGCCTGATCGAAGTCGGCGCGGGATTCCACCACGACCTCAGCGGACGCGACAACGTCTACCTCAACGGCGCGATCCTCGGCATGACCGAAAAGCAGATCGACGATATGTTCGACTCCATCGTTGAATTCTCGGAGATCGGCGAGTTCATCGATACCGAGGTCAAGTTCTACTCGTCCGGAATGTACCTGCGGCTGGCCTTCTCCATCGCCGTGCATACAGATCCTGAGGTTTTCCTCATCGACGAGATCCTGGCGGTGGGGGACGAGCCGTTCCAGCGCAAATGCATCGCCAAGATCAAGGAACTGTCGGACAAGGGCAAGACCCTCTTTGTGGTCAGCCATGACCTGGACCTGGTCTCCACCGTCTGCGAACGCGGGATCCTCCTCGAACACGGTGAAGTCATCATGGACGGGGAAGTGCATGAAGTTGTGGCTGAGCTTCGGAGCCGCACTGCTGCCTGATTCCCGCCGCTGACGGGAAAACTCAGGTCAATTGCAGGCGGTAATCCTGTAGAGCTTGGCTTCGCCTTGGCTGTCAATGAGTTCTACGCCCGGATTGCGGTCCAGGTGCTTCAGTCCGGGCGGGGTGTGGTCCCCGCCATGAACTTCCTTGGACCCGAAGTCGAGGGCGTAGTAGGCGTTTTCGTCCTTCACTGCGGCGCACACCTCAGGGTCTGAGGCCACCACACCGAGGTCATCGTAGATTTCCTGGAGCTCGGGAGAGACGTAGCTCAGGATGTGCAGCTGGGCGGCCTTCCGGTCACCCAGGGCGTAGGAGAGGGCCGCCCCCGTATACGGATTTCCAAGCAGGGTGGAACCGGCAGGCACTGTCCGCTCCAGCCGCCGGATGACCGCCAGCTCATCTGCGGAGACCAGCGGTGAGTCGTCGCTGATCGAGTACTGCCTGGACGCCTGGGCCACCTCCTGCTGAAGCCCGCCCTGCTGTCCGAGGGCGATTGCCGACATGACTGCGATCCCGGAGACTGCGGCCAGCCGCGGACTCCGTTTGGGCGCGGCAGCCGGGGCCCTTCCGAGGAACTTCTGCACAGGCTCCCGCCAGCGTCCGGCATCTGCCCATCCGCCCGCCCAGGACACTCCTACAGCTACGAGCAGCACCGCACCAACGGGCAGCAAGGCTGCGAGGCGGTAGCTGTCGTTGTACCAGACCCCTGCCAGGAAGTTGCGGAGCGGAGAAATCGGAAATCCCGAAACGACGACGTACAGTCCGGCGAAGATAAAGAATGCAGCGGCAACCCACCCATGCCGTCCGGGGCTCCGGAAGCACGCCCACAGCCCCAACAGGACCAGCGGTGCCACCAGCCAGGCTGGCGCAAGGCCCATCGGCGAAACCAGCAGCGCTTCACCGACAGCCTGGGGAACGGTATGGTAAGGGCCCCAGAATGACGCCTCTTCAGGCGGCCTCAGGAAGATCCACAGAGCAAGGAAGCCGATGCAGTATCCGGCGGCCCCGGTCACCTGCAGGTTGAACCGGCGCCGGTTGGCGGCCCGGTCCTTCCACAGCTCCGGAGCCAACCTGTAAGTGCAAAGGCCGACCATCGGAAGCGTCCACACCAGCCAGGCCATAAACGTCGTTGGGTGGGACACAACCAGGCCCGTGAGACTCAGGAGGAGTGCCAGAACTGTTGGCAGGCCGGGCCGTTGCGTGGTGGCCGCTGCTCCCGTAATTCGGGCGGCGAGGGCGATGCTGGCCGGAAGGACGCTGATCGCGAGCAGGTTCGGATACAGGACACCGAAATCCATCATCAGCAGCGGGAAGGCTCCCAGGGAAGCGCAGGCGACGCCGGCGGCAAGCGTTGCAGCGCTGCGGCGCCCAGCGACCCACGTTGTCATCAGGAGGCAACTCAGGGGCCAAAAAACCGACGCAAGGACGATGCTGGTGATGTTCACAGCCACCGGGACGCCCGCCCCAGTGACTGAAGCCACGAACATCGCCACGGCGTTCCAGCCCGCCGGATAAAACCCGCCGCCGGTCATTGCGCCGATCGTCAGCGAGGACGCCTGTCCCGTGTCCAGCGCAAAACGGACCGCATTTAGATGGAATACGGCGTCATAGGTCTGGGAAAAGGATTCCGGCGAACCGATGACCTGAATGGTCCGCCAGGCGATCAATGCCGAAGCCACTGCGAAGGCCGCGAAGGGCGTGGCCCGCGTCCAGGCTCCGGATGGGCCGCCGCCGGTTGCGGTTTCCCGCGCAGGGCGTTTGCGGCCTGCCCAGAAGCCCACCGCTGCCAGGATCACGGTGACGAGTGCTACCGGCACCGGCCCGAAACCCACGCCGAGGAAGGGGGTCAGCGTTGAAGTGAGCACAAGGATGCCGACTGAGAGGGCAGGAGACAACGACAGTGCGTCAAAAGACCTGAAACGCAGGGCAAGGGAGACAGCAAGGCCGGGGGCCAGGAGCAGGAGTGCGGAGAGAAGTATTTGCGGAAGGACTGGCAACCACATCTGGCTTGCTACGGCTCGAGCAGGCCGAGCAGGTAAGCTCCGTAGCCGCTCTTCACCAGAGGCTCGGCCCGCTGACGAAGTTCGTCGTCGCTGAGGAATCCGAGCCGCCAGGAGATTTCCTCCGGCGCGCCGATCTTGAGTCCTTGCCGGTTTTCAACGGTGCGGATGAAGTTCGATGCGTCGCTGAGGTCGTTGAAGGTTCCGGTGTCCAGCCAGGCAGTTCCACGGGGGAGGATCTCGACCTGGAGCTTTCCCTTCTCCAGGTACGCGCGGTTGACGTCCGTGATCTCCAGTTCGCCGCGGGGCGAGGGCTTGAGGTTTTGGGCGATGTCGATGACGTCGTTGTCATAGAAGTAGAGGCCGGGGACTGCGTAGTGGCTTCGGGGCTTCTCCGGTTTTTCCTCCAGCGAGAGGGCTTTGCCGTCGTCGTCGAATTCCACGACGCCGTAGGCTTTCGGGTCTTTGACCCAGTAGCCGAACACGGCGCCGCCGTCGATGTCCGCGTGCTTGCGCAACTGGGTGCCCATGCCCTGGCCGTAGAAGATGTTGTCACCCAGGACAAGCGCCACCGTCTCGTTGCCGATGTGTTCGGCGCCGAGGATGAACGCCTGTGCCAGCCCATCGGGGGAGGGCTGCTGGACGTAGGTGAGGCTAACGCCAAACTGGCTGCCGTCGCCCAGGAGCCGCTGGAACTGTTCGGCGTCGTGCGGGGTGGTGATGATCAGGATGTCCCGTATGCCCGCGAGGATAAGGGTGGACAACGGGTAGTAGATCATCGGCTTGTCGTAAACGGGAACCAGCTGCTTGCTGATGCCGAGAGTGATCGGGTGTAGCCGGGATCCGGTCCCGCCGGCCAAGATTATTCCACGCATGGTCCCAATCCTCTATCAATGCAGCGTTCACAGCAA
>DATFAE010000189.1:0-2222 GCA_035254945.1 Arthrobacter sp.
AAAGCCGCACCCCGGAACTACAAGATCAACACCGGGTTCAACCCGTCCCTGAACCGGACCTTTTCACATGAGGCAACGACTCATCGTTCCCGGACCTATTGACGTGAGGCAACAGGGTGACCTAGGTCGCAAGCCTGGAAAAGCACCGCGTAGCCGGCAGCGTCCCTGATCCGGCAGGCGCATGCGGCTACATTTTGGTGAAACAGGTTACATCTGCCACACGTCGCGGTTCGACGACGCGATGGCCATTGCGCCGGCCCCCAGAGCAGCGATGACATCCTGTTTGTCACACACCAAACCTCCCGCAATAAGCGGCAGATCGGTGTCCTCGCGCACCCACGAAATGACCCGCGGCATGCAGCCCGGCAGTATCTCGATGGCGTCCGCCCCAGAGATCGCGACTTGCTTCGGCACGTTGTTATAGCTGAACGAGTCCACGAGGAACAGTCGGTGGATGGCGAAAAGTCCCACCGCCTTTGCACGCTTGACCATGATCGACTTCGAGCTGAGCACGCCATCAGCCTGCGTATGCTGCGTCAAAAAGTCGATGGCAACCGGCTTGGCCGAGAACCCGTCAACCAGATCCACGTCGACGAACACAATGCGCCCGTCATCTTTCAAGGTCTTGACGATGTCCGCGATGGTCAGCACCGAGCCGAAAAGCACGAACACGACAGGGCACCGCGTCCGCAATACCGCCTGCAGTCCGTCATCGTCCTTGATGCTGGCGATCACAGGATGCAGCAGCAGAATCTTCTCAATCGGGTGGGTTTTTTTGTCCAGCGTGCCTTTGCCCGCTCGCGCAGTAGTCACCGATGGCCTCTTTCCGAGTTATGGAAAGAGTATAGCCTGCACGCCCCCTGGTAAGCAGGGCCGGCGGCGAACCAAGGGCACGACGGCGGTCCCCCGCCGTCGTCCGCTTGCCTGAAGCGTTACGCACTCCAGCAGCCCAGAAGCCCAACGTCACACAACGCGACGGCATCCGGATCCGGACAAGCAACGATCTACCCTTGACAGGTGACTCTGACTAAGATCCGCACCGCCGCCGCGAGTTCCCTCGCCGCCGCAGGTCTCCTGTTTACCCTTGCCGCCTGTTCCACCCCGGCCGCCAGCCAGCCAAACACCTCAGCACCGGCGTCGTCCGCCACGGCGTCCTCCAGCGCCGCCTCCGGCCCGTGCGAGGGCGTGAAGGTCATCGTCGATTCGGGTGCCCTGAAGCAGGACGCCGCCGACACCTCGGTCTGTGTCGCTGTCGACTCGAAGACCGCCGCTTCCAAGGTGCTCGAAGAAGCCAAGGTGAAAACCGAGGGCACCACCCAGTACCCCACCGAACTCGTATGCCGTGTGAACGGTGTGCCCGCCGCAGACCTCGACATCGTCCACAAGGGCGGCACGTACAAGGAAGAATGCAGCGGCATGCCCGCCGCGTTTGCCTACTGGTCCCTCTGGGTGAAGCCGGCCACCGGTGACTGGGCCTACGCCCAGGAAGGCCTCGCCACCCTGCAGGTCAGCCCGGGCGAAAGCCTCGAACTGCTCTACACCGTCGACGGCGCACCGGCCGCACCCACGGCATGACCTTTCGACCCGCGCCGTTACGTGCAGGGGCGGCTCTCGCCGTCGTCTTCATCGCGGCGCGGGTCATCTACCGCGTCCTTTTCAACGGTGCGGGTATTGGTGCGCCGGTCCTGCTCGACCTGCCGGCGGTTCGGCTGGCTGCCCCGTACGCGCATGTGGTCCTCCTCGGCCCGGTCACCGGATCTGGGCTGTGGCAGGCGGTCCTGTCCGCCCTGCCGATTGCCGGGATGATCCTAGGTTTCGGGCTGCTCAATGCGTTTGTGGACGTGGCGCGCGGCTTCGTCCACCTGGCCCGCGGCGGCCCCATGCAGGGCTTGGCCCGGACGCTGGTGGTGGCGTGGGCGGCGCTTCCGGCGCTGGCCGACGCCGTGACCTCCGTACGCCTGGCGTTCCGGTTGCGGGGCGAACGCTTCGGAGCCCGCGCCCTGGTGCCCGTGCTCGAGCGCACCCTGGAGCACGCCAGCCGGGTTGCCGCGGCCCTGGAATTGCGCGGCTTCGGGAGCCGCGCAGCCCACCAACCCGGGCACGACGACGGCGGCCCGCTTCTGGTGCGCGACGCCCAGTTCCGCGTCGGTGAAGCCCAGGTTCACGTCGCCGGGTTCACGCCGCCGAGCGGGTCAATCACTGTCATTACCGGGCCCACGGGC
>DATFAE010000190.1:0-7713 GCA_035254945.1 Arthrobacter sp.
GGCAGATCGCGGAGACCTATGAGGTCGGCGAGTCCGCTGTCTGGAAGGCGCTGCAGCGAGCGGGCTACAACGAGCCGGTCGCCACCTACAAGGACATCCTCCCGTGGGAGATCTCGGACGAGCATAAGGCGACCGCGATCATGGAGCGGTTCCGCTCCATTGTAAAAAGGGACAACGGTGGAGTCTTACGGCAGGACGAGGAAGTGCGTCTGCGCCGCTGGCTGCACGAGCTGGAAGTGAACGACCTGGTCGTGAACTACCACCCCGATGCACCACCGAACTCTGCCAGCTCCAAGGGCGGATTCTACTACGTACCCAAGTCCAAGCAGGACGACGGGATCATCAGGCGTCCGACCAGCTGATTGTCAGTGGGTTAGGCCAGACTAACCTCAAGATTCACGAAGCTTTACCGCAGGTCACTGTTTTATCCAATCTTTGGAGCGCAAGATTGTTTCACAGCTTCAGGGGCCCGGTTTCTCCGGCCGGGTCCCTGATCGATGTTCGCATCAGATTGACGTTTGCCTGAGGGGGACAAATGGACACAGCAAGCCCAAGCGACGGTCTCATCCCGTCCGTGGGAACCATCGAGGATACCGACATCCTCACCGCCGTTGAGGAAGAGTTTGAGTGCCTCTACGACGTGCCGTACGTCACGGTCAACAAGATCGACGGTGAGATCCAGGCGGAGGTTATCTTCTCCGGCAACGAAGTGGTTGACCTGGACCGCATCAGGACCGCGCTGTCGGTGGGGGCCGAGCATGGCTACCGGGCCTACGCCCGGGTGTTCGGCACCTACCGCAACGTATTGATTCTCTTCTCCGACTCGCCGGCGACGGGCGCCATCTACGGCCCGAGCGACCTGCTGCTTAGGTGAATCAAACAAACGCAGGGCCCGAGGGGTTGGCGGTAATCAGGCAGTTGGGGACCGCCACCCTGATCGGAAGGTATGAAGACGGATCACCCGAATGGCACGCACAGCGGGCCAAGGTGATCGGTGGATCCGAAGTAGGGTCCATCATGCAGGTGAACAGCTTTGAAAGCAGGTACGTTCTTTGGTACCGCAAGGCTGGATTCATCGAACGGGAAGAGGCCGAGAATCCCATCTTCGAGTGGGGCCACAGGCTGGAAGTCCCGGTCGCCGAGAAGTTCGCCGACAACCACCCCGAGTTCGCCGTCCAGGCCTCCGGCTCCTGGGTCCACCAGGACCGGCCGTGGCATGGAGCAAACCCCGACCGGCTGCTCGCCCCCATCTATGACTTCGAGGGCGAAGAGTACATCGGGGATCCCGAAGCCATCCTGGAGATCAAGACTTCCATGGCCGGCTACGGCTGGGAGAACGACATGTGCCCCATCAAGTACGTGGCCCAGCTCAGGTGGTACATGGAGTGCTTCGGTTTCTCCTACGGCTACCTGGCGGTGCTGATCTCCCTCGGTGACTACCGGGAGTTCATGGTCCCCCGGGACCCGGCACAGCCGGTGATCTCGATGCAGACCGGCAACCAGGAGTGGTACTCCATCGGCGGCATTGAAATGCTGGACGCCGCTGCGGAGTTCTACATGTCCCTCCCGGGACAGCTCACCCCGGAGGGAACCCCGCCCGATATCGACGGCGGTACCGACACCTACGAACTGATCCGTGAGCGGCACCCCGACATCAACAATGTGGACGTCGAGGTCACCACGGAGCTGGCACTGGAGTTCCGGCAGGCACTGGCTGACGAGAAGGCAGCCGCCGCCGAGGCACAGCGGATGAAGAACCTGGTCCTGGAGATCATGGGGAAGGGCCGGAGGGCAGTAGTCCCGACGGCCGATCCAAAGAAACCGATTATCGTCGCGAGGCGACAATCGAAAAAGGGTGGGAAGCCTTATCTAGTGACCGGCTGATCGGTCCTATTTTTTTCACCTGATTGTCTTGTCTTAGATAAATAAAGCGAAGGAATGTCAACACTTATGACTGAAGCTCCCATCACCACCACGCTCAAGGCCCCTGGCGCCAACTCCCCGTGGGTGGTCCTCCGCTCAGAGAACACGGTGCAGCTCTCCCAGCAGCTCGCCGAGCTGCAGGCGAACACCACGTTCGCCGACCTGGCGCGGGCCAACGAGGCATTCCAGGCGCACTTCACGATGGGCTCCATCCTCGGTGCCCGTGGTGTGGACGCCCCGGTGGACACCGGCGCCTTCACTCCGCCGGCGGCAGTCCCGCAGCCGGACGCGGCAGCCGCTGCCCTGCAGCAGCAGATCGCGGCCCTCCAGGCCCAGCAGGCAGCCGCCGCTGCCCCGCCGGCCTACAGCGGCGGAACCGCCGCCGCTACCCCCGGGGCCCCGATGGTGGCAGGCATGCCGGCCAAGCTGGTCTCCGGCTCCTCGGCCCGTGGCCCGTGGCAGGCGTGGGCGGATCCCCGCCCGAAGGAGGCCACCGACCACATGGCCAAGACGGACGACGTCAACCACCCGGGGCTCGTCGCCGGTACCCACAAGCTCTGGAAGTTCATCCGCTAGTCATGGACAACCTCGACATCTCGGTGGACCTGTCGGTCCTGGAAGTTCTGGACTTCCCGGTCCCGTGCGGCCACAGCCAGCACGAGTCGGGAGACTTCACGCATGACGGCCCGGCAGAGTTCATCGCGGTGTCGTACCACGACTGCCCGGCCCGGCCGGAGAGTCCGCCCCCGTACTACTACCCCTGTTGCGCCGTCTGGGCGGCGTACGTCACGGTCTCCGGCCAGCTTGACCGGATCATGATGTGCTCGCGCTGCGGCGCAACGGGGAAGTGGACGGAGTTTGTGAAAATCCTCGACGCACTCTGATCCCCCCGAAGGGGTGATGCCCCATCCTCAGCCTGAACCAAGGGCGCAGGAAGAACACCGGGAGCGGGACCCCGCTGTACAGCCCGTTCCAGGTCCTCAACAAGAACGAAGTCTTTATCCGCAAGGGCCAGCTCACGCTGATCACGGCGGCACCGGGCACCGGCAAGTCAGCCGTCATCCAGGCCATGCTCCAGCGGGGCGATGACCAGGGGCAGCTGAACAAGGTGCTCTACCACTCGGCCGACACGGACGAGTCAACCATGTGGGTCCGTGCGGCGGCCATCGCCACCGGCTACGAAACCTCAGACATCGAGCGGGACGTCCGGCTGGGCACCGTCTCCGGTTACGAGGCCGAAGTCAGGGCCGCCGCCGCCCACATGGAGTTCTCCTACGACACCTCCCCCTCGGGGGAGGACATCCACCGGGAGTTCGAGGCATACGCCACGAAGCACGGAATCTACCCAGAAGTTTTTGTGATGGACAACCTGGCCAATCTCTACGCCGGCGAGGGTGACGAGTTCGCAGCACTGCAGGGGAACTGCGACTTTTTGCACGGTCTTTGCCGCGATACCAAGGCGGCAATAATTACGCTCCATCACACGACTGGCGAATATACGAACGGTGACCGGCCGATTCCCCGTTCAGGTATCCGGGGAAAGATCGACAAGACGCCCGAAACGATCATTACGATGCACCGCCGTGGCGAGCAGACGTTCCTCTGCCCGGTCAAGAACAGAACCGGCAAGGCGGACCCCCGCGCCGAGTGGCACCTTCCCCTTTATTCAGACCTTGCCCGGATGCACTTCCAGGGCTGACAGGAGAACCCTTGAGCGACACAACCTTTGTCCATGAGATCCGCCCCGGCACCCCCGTCACGCGGGTCACGCTGACCATGGACATCGAGGAGGTCCAGGCCCTCGCACTGGTGGCCGGCGCGGCCATCGACGCCAGCGTCCTGGCGGCGGACCATGTCGACAACGAGACCGCCATCAACGCCCAGGAGATCCTGCGCTGGGCGATGCGGGCCGCCGAGGCCCTGGCGGCGCTGAGCCCCGTCGTCACAGATGACAAGGAATAGGGCCACGGCCAAGGCAGCCGGCGCCCGCTTCGAGCGGATGATCGCCGACGGCCTGGCCGAAGCACTGGAGGACACCCGCATAGACCGCAAGGTCAAGACGGGATCCAAGGACAAGGGCGACATCGCCAACGTCCGTCTCGGCGAGCACAAGATCGTCATCGAGTGCAAGGACCGGGGTGGCCAGTTCTTCGCCGCCGAATGGGTGGCCGAAGCCGAGGCCGAACGCGTCAACGATGACCACGCCCTGGCGGGCATCGTGATCGCCAAGCGCAAGGGCGTCACCGACCCTTTGCAGCAGTACGTGGTGATGACAGTCGGTGACCTTGTCGCCCTTATCAGGGGCGACCGCAAGCATATGGAAGGCAAGGAATGAGCAACGCCAAGCAGCTTACCCACGACGACGTTCTGGAGATCTTCCGGCGTTGCCAGGAGAAGAAGGAACTCCAGGGCAAGATCGCCGCTGACTTCTCCGTATCCCAGGCCACGGTCAGCGGCATCAAGCGCGGCCAGTACTGGAACAGGATCACCGGCATGCCCCGCCGCCGGCCGCTTACCCCGCTGCAGCAGCGCACCGTGGACATCTACAACGCCTACTGGGAGCACAAGCGCCAGGTGCATGAGATCGCCGTCGAGTACGGCGTGTCCGTCACGGCGGTCTACAGCATCCGCAACGGCGTCACCGGCGCCCACCTCACCGGCCACCCTACCCCGAAGAAGGCATAGCCATGGATTCCATCATTGAGTTCCTCGCCCACCGATTTACCAGCTGGCAGATCATCATCCTCGGGGTGGTCACCACCCTCGCCGGCATCGTGGCCGTCACCCTTGTGGCACACCTGTGCTACAACGCCATGCCCGATGCGTGGCCGTGGATCGCCGGCGGCCACCTGGTGGGCGTAGTCCTGGCGGGCTGGTTCATCCCCAAGATCTTCGCCGACGCCTACGTCTACCGCTCCTGGGTGGAGCAGATCGTGGCCAACCTCAGGGCCCTGAACTCCTTCGACGCCGAGCCGGAGGAGGCCAAGTGATCGACGCATCCGAGCTGAACATCCAGATCACCCTCTCCATCAAGGAGCTGCGCAACCTGGTGGCCCTGCTCAACCTGGCGGCCGAGCAGTTCGAGGATGACCACGAGGTTCCCGAGGAGGTCGGGGTCATCTCCGGACTGTACTTCGACCTCATGAAGAACCTGCAGGACGGTTACCTTGGCGAGTTCTCCCCAGAGCAGTAAGCACTTCGACATCGTCCAGGTCGTCGAGTACTACGGCGACCGGACGGTGCCCGAGCGCGACGGCTGGGTGAAGGTCAACTGCCCCACCGGGGAGCACGAGGACCGCACCCCTTCCGCCACCGTCAACCGCACCACCGGCCGGCTGAAGTGCTTCAGCTGCGACTTCAGCGGCGATGCGGTGGACCTCATTCAGTACAAGGAAGGCTTGGATTTTGTCGGTGCCGTCGAGTTCGGAGAGAAAGTCTTTGGTGGATCGCACACTGAAGTACCACGAGCAGCTGAAAAGCCCGGAAGGCGCCCCGCTGCTCGCATATCTGACGGAGGAACGGAAGTTCAGCCAGGCAACCGTCGATCGGTTCCTCCTGGGAGCCGTCGTCAGCCCCGACGTCTTGGATGAGGATGCCAGGGGAATGCTCGCCATTCCCTACAACACCCCCGCCGGCCCGGTGGCGCTGCGGTTCCGCCGGCCCCCGCACAAGGACACCGGACCCAAGTACTGGCAGCTCCCGCACACCGACCTGACCATCTACAACACCCCGGCGTTCTTCGAGTCAGAGGACACCATCGCCATCACCGAGGGCGAGATGGACTGCATCACGCTGAACCAGGCCGGCATCCCGGCGGTGGGCCTGCCGGGGGCGTCCTCCTGGAAGAACCACTACGAGCTGCTGTTCGAGGGCTACGCCTCGGTGGTCATCTGTGCGGACAACGACGATCAGGGGGCCGGCCGCAAGTTCGCCGCCAAGGTCGCGCAGAAGGTCCCCGGGCCAAGGGTCGTCCTCATGCCGGAAGGGCATGACGTGAACAGCTACTACGCAGAGTTCGGCCGCACGGCCCTGCGGGAATACATGGGGGTGGAGACGCTGTGAACCAGGAACCGATCCAGGTCACCTACGAGGCGTACATGTACGCCACCAGGATCCCCAAGCGGTACATCGTGCACCTGTATGTGAACAACATCCCCACCGGCATCATGTCCAAGGTCTGGGGCCGCAAGCGGGCCAACGGCGTCATGGAGCACATGGTCAGCCACGGCAACGACCTGCTGAACGAGTACGGAGTGGCGGCCCACATTGCCGCCGAGATCTACGCGCAGCAGCGCGAGGAAGCGATGGCAAAGGTGAAGGTTGGCGACAGCGTGAAGCTGCTGGTGGACATCGGCCAGTTCAAGAAGGGCCGGGTCTGCAGGGTGGTGGAGATCACCGAGCCCACTCTCTACCGGGGCCGTGGCGGCCGGGCCTGGGACGAGGAGAAGTACCCCATCATGGTCCTCCCGGTCTCGGTGGCCAGCGACAAGCTCACCCTGGGTCCGAAGGAAGCGCTGCCCCTGGCACGCGGAGAGTTCGGCCCCCTCAACGAGGAGATTGACGAATGAGCATTGATCCCCAGCGCGTAGAGAAGGCGCTCCGCAGCATCATCAAGGACATTGACTACGACCTGTATAAGGATCTCGACTACGAGGACGACGAGGCCGACGAGCAGGCCTTCCCCCGCCTCACGCGGCTCTTCCTGCGGTGGTACGGCGATGAGTAAGCCCGACTGGGACATCCTGGTCATCGGCGCAGGCGAGGACCCCAAGGACTACGCCTGGTTCCCCGTCGACTACGTCCGGGACAACAAGAACCTGGTCGTCTTCGAGGGCATCCGGTTCCGCAACTGCTACCTCAGCAACAACGCGATCGAGACCGGCAGCGCCACCCTCTTCAGCATCCTCTACCGCGCCGCCATGATCTTGCACGGCAAGGTCCTCCACATCAGTGACTACAGGGAGTATTCATGACCGACCTGCCTCCCGGCGATTCCTTCCACAACTATGATGCCCCGCCGGCCAAGGCCTACCACGCCTACATGCAGACCAGGGACCTGAATGACGGGGTCCGCTACGCCACCCGCCTGGCCCTGGACAGGGCCCGCAGGGACGGCCACAACCCCCGCAAGGGCACCGTCACCGTCTACTTCGATGATGACGGCGTGGGTGCGAAGTGGGAGCCCAAGTCCTGATGCAGCGAGACAACCCCCGGCCGGGCTGCACCTGCCCGCCCTGGCGCTACAACCCTCGGCACCCCAGGCCGACGGACCCCAAATGTGAAAAGCACGGAGAGAACGGGAAGTGGGACGAATGATTGTTGTAGGACTGAGCGGTTACAAGGGCGCCGGCAAGGATGCCGTCGCGGACATCCTGGTCAGTGAGTACGGCTTCACCAAGATGGCCTTCGCCACTCCGATCAAGGAGATGCTGCGCCGGCTCGATCCCATCATCGGCCACGAGCTGTACGCCGGCTGCTGTGCCGAGTGCAGCGACAGCCCCGAGGTGACGGAAGTCCGCCTCTCCGACGCCCTGAAGTTCGGCTTCGATGACCAGTCGCTGAAGTATTCCCCCTGGGCGGAGGAGGTCCGCGACCTGTGGCAGCGCTTCGGCACCGAGGTCTTCCGTGAGGAGGACGAGGACTACTGGGTGAAGATCGCCCAGAAGGCGCTGCAGGAGACCACCGCCGAGCGCGTCGTCTTCACCGACGTCCGCTTCGAGAACGAGGCCGACTTCATCTACGCCATCAGGGAAGGCCTGTACGACGAACGGGCAGGCCTGGTGCTGGATG
>DATFAE010000191.1:0-16484 GCA_035254945.1 Arthrobacter sp.
CGCAGAAAAATCAGGCCTCAGAAAGTCGGCCGCCGCAGAATCCGGCAGCGGCAAATCCGATGCTGGGCAGCCCACCAAGGACGAAGCCTCCGACTCCACGGACCCCCACCTCGGCGAACACCTCTCCGCCGAAGTCCTGAAGGAGGAACTGGCCTCCCGCCCGCACGAACTCGTGGGCGCCGCAGCCTCCGCTGCCGAATCCGGTTCCATCCCCACCATTGCCGGCCGCACAGTCGCCCGGCGGGCCGCCACGGTGCTCACGCACAAGGCCGACCAGCCGGCCACGGAAGCGGATGAGTCCTTCCTCCCGCCTAAGCCGCGCCGGTGGGTCACCTGGTCCATTGCGGCCTCAGTCCTGGTAGTCCTCACCGTCGGGCTGTGGCTCGGCTACGCGTGGACGCAGACGCGCTACTACATCGGAGAATACGATTCCCGGGTTGCCATCTACAACGGCGTTTCCCAGCGCCTCGGCCCCATCCAGTTGTCCAGCCTGGAGGCGGTGACGGAGATCCGGATGGACTCGCTCCCGCCGTTTTCGCAGCAGCGCGTCCGGCAGACCGTGCCGGCACGTGACCTCTACGATGCCCAGCGGATTGTCAAGAACCTGGAGCGGACGGGCACCACCTCCCCGTCTGACGAGTGCCTGACGCCATCGCCGACTCCCGCAGCAACAACACCGGCCACGCCGGCACCAACTGATTCGGCTGCGCCTGTACCCGCTCCGTCGGATCCGGCGGCAACGCCCACTCCGACGTCGCCCTCACCAAGTCCCACCGTCACCTGCGAGGGGGCACCATGAGCCAGCTGAGCACTACTCCCAAACCCCGGCGGAACGTTGAACTGCTGCTGCTGCTGCTTGCATTGGCTGTAGGCATCGGCGCCAACATGCTGGTGGGCGTGGACCAGGAGAAGGCCTTTGACACGGACTTCTGGTTCCAGTCAAGCCTGCTCGCGGTCGCCGCCCTCGCGTTCCATGTGGTCCTGCGGATCCGGGCGAAGTATGCCGATCCGGTAATACTTCCTTTGGTCGTCGCACTCAATGGCCTGGGGCTTGCCATGATCCACCGGCTGGACGCACCGGGGGACGATACCGGCAACAACCAGCTCCGCTGGACCCTGATCGCCATGGCCGTGGCCATCGCCGTCATCTGGTTCCTTAAGGACCACCGGATCCTCCGCCGCTTTACCTTTATCTCCCTGGCCGCCAGTGCAATCCTGCTGGTCCTCCCGCTGATTCCCGGGATTTCAGCCGGCGAAATCCTTGGCGCCCGTGTCTGGATCAAACTCGGCCCCATGACCTTCCAGCCCGGAGAAGTCGCCAAGATTACGCTTGCCATATTCTTCGCCGGTTACCTGTCCTCCAACCGGGATCTGATCCTGCTCGCTGGCCGGAAAATCGGGCCGCTGCAGTTTCCCCGATTCAAGGACATGGGCCCCATGATCACTGCCTGGCTGGTGAGCATCGGCGTCCTTATCTTCCAGCGGGACCTGGGTTCCTCTGTCCTGTTCTTCGGGCTGTTCATCGTCATGATCTACGTGGCCACCAGCCGGATCAGCTGGGTGGTCATCGGCGTAGCCCTGATCCTGGGCGGCGGGTTTGTGGCCTCCAAGGTCTTCTCCCACGTTGGCCTGCGCATCGACGGCTGGCTCAACGCCTTCACCGACGAGGTCTACGGCCGCCAGTTCGGGGGCAGCTTCCAGATTGTGGAAGGCCTGTTCGGCATGGCCAACGGCGGTCTCGTGGGCACTGGACTCGGACAGGGACGGCCCAACCTGGTGCCCTTTTCCAACAGCGACATGATCATCGCCTCGTTCGGCGAAGAGCTGGGACTGATAGGCCTGTTCGCCATCGTCATGATGTTCCTGCTGCTCTTCACACGCGGCTTCCGGGCAGCCCTGGGCACCCGGGACGCCTTCGGCAAGCTCCTGGCCTGCGGGCTTTCCTTCGCCATCGCACTGCAGTGCTTTGTGGTGATCGGCGGCGTCACGCGGCTCATTCCACTGACCGGCCTCACCACTCCCTTCATGGCGGCCGGCGGTTCCTCGCTACTGGCCAACTGGATCATCGTGGGCCTGTTGCTGATGATTTCGCACACGGCCCGCGGCCCGGTGGACACCACGCCGCTGCCGCCTGCCAAGGGCACAGAATCCAAAGGCATCGACACACCAACCGAGGCGGTGGGGCACCCGTGAACCAGGCAATACGCAATTCATGGGTCGCCGCGATCGCGATGTTCGCCCTGATCTTCGGCGCCCTGAGCTACGTGCAGGTGATTGGGGCGGACGACCTCAAGGCCAACGCGTGGAACAAGCGTGCGATCCTGCAGGACTACTGCAACGACAGGGGCGCCATCATTGTGGGCGGCACCCCTATTGCCGAATCCGTCGCAGGCTCGGAGACGTGCAAGTTCCAGCGCACGTACTCCCAGCCCGAACTGTACGCCGGCATCACCGGTTACTTCTCGCAGAACTACGGGGCCACCGGCCTGGAAGTTGCCATGAATGATCAGCTGGCCGGCAGCTCCGACCAGCAGTTCCTGGACCGGATCGGGCAGCTTTTCCTGGGAAACCAGCCCAAGGGCGCCTCGGTGGAACTCACCATCGATCCCCGGATCCAGCGGCTTGCCTACGATCTCATTCCGGACGGGCAGCGGGGTTCCATCGTAGTGACCAACCCCAAGACGGGCGCCATCCTGGCCATGGTGTCGAAGCCTTCCTACGACCCCAACCTCATCGCCACGCAGGATCCCACGGCGGAGAGCACCAATATCAACGAGCTGGTTAAAGTCCCCGGCATCAACCTGAACCAGTCCGTCAGCGGCCCCACCGGTGAGCTACTCGCCCCAGGCTCCGTTTTCAAGCTCGTTGACGTCGCGGCCGCCCTGAGCTCGGGCAAGTACAACAAGGACAGCCAGCTCCCCAACCCCGCGGAGCTCCCGTTCCCTGGCATCTCGTACAAGCTCCCCAACTACGCCGGCGGCAATTGCTATACGAGGGACACGGCCAGCTTCGCTTTTGCGCTGCAGCAGTCCTGCAACACGCCTTTCGCCAGCATCGCCCTCGACCTGGGACGTGACGCCATCGCCGAACAGGCGAAGAAGTTTGGTTTTGGTGAGAGCCTGGGAGACCAGCTGAAACTCGAATACGCCATGCAGGGCTTCCCGGATGACTTGGACCAGCCGGGACTGGCCCAGTCCGCGATCGGCCAAAAGGATGTCCGGGCCACACCGCTTCAGATTGCCCTGATGACGGCAGCCATAGCCAATGACGGCGTCCAGATGAGCCCCAGCCTGGTTAAGACGCTCCGCTCACCTGACCTCCGCGTTCTGGATGAACCCCAGCCAACGGCCCTGCGCACGTCCACCACACCGGAGATCGCCAACCAGATCACCGAATGGATGACCAGTGCGGTGAGCGAGGGCATTGCCCGGGGCGCGGCCGTCCCCGGCGTCCAGGTGGCCGGCAAGACCGGTACCGCAGAACTGGGCAACGGCCTGAACAACTCCTGGTTCACGGGTTTTGCTCCCGCGAACAACCCGCAGGTGGGTGTCACCATCGTCATGGAAGGCGTAGACATCACCACCGGCGCACAGCTAACCAGTCCGAACGCGAAGAAGATTTTTGAGGCGGTGTTGAATAAGTGAGGCCTACAACAGGAATCACCCTCGGCGGCAGATTCCAGCTGACCACGCGGATTGCGATCGGCGGCATGGGAGAGGTCTGGAAGGCCAAGGACCAGGTCCTGGGCCGTATCGTCGCCATCAAGGTACTCAAGGAGGAATACACCGGCGACCCCGGTTTCCTCCAGAGGTTCCGCGCCGAGGCACGCCACACCGCGCTCCTGAACCACGTAGGCATCGCCAACGTCTTTGACTACGGCGAGGAGGAGGGCTCCGCCTACCTGGTGATGGAGCTCGTTCCCGGCCAGCCGCTGAGCAGCATCATCGAACACGAGCAGGTCCTGTCCCCGGACCGGACCCTGTCCATGATCGCGCAGACCGCGCGGGCGCTGTCCGTCGCCCACGCCCAGGGGCTCGTCCACCGTGACATCAAGCCGGGCAACCTGCTGATTACCCCGGACGGCCGGGTCAAGGTCACCGACTTCGGCATCGCCCGGCTGGCGGACCAGGTGCCACTGACCCAGACCGGGCAGGTGATGGGTACGGCGCAGTACCTCGCCCCGGAGCAGGCAACAGGCCAGACCGCCACCGGAGCCTCGGACATCTACTCCCTCGGAGTCATCGGTTACGAGTGCCTCACCGGGCACCGGCCGTTCTCCGGCGAATCCCAGATCGCCATTGCGCTGGCACAGGTCAACGACGCCCCGCCGCCGCTACCTGAAACGCTGCCCAAGCCCGTCCGCGCCCTCCTGATGTCCATGCTGGCCAAGGACCCGAAGAACCGTCCGGCCAATGCCATCAAGCTGTCCGAGGCGGCGGAGGCCATCCGCAACGGGGACATCAGCGCTGCCCACGCGGCCGTCCCCGGAATGCTCTTGTTCGAAGCCGCCACCGGCCCCATCACCGCACCGGTCAATGTTGCCACCGCGCCCACGGGTATCATCGGCGGGCAGAAGGACAGCTCTGCCGCGTCCACCTCCGCGCTGCCGGTCCTGGGTGCAGGTGCCGCGGGTGCCGCGGCCGGTGTTGCTGCCGGCGCGGCGGCCGCCAACGGAAGCGGCCCCGGAACTGAACCCGCGAGTACGCTGTCGCGGGCAGATGCCCTTGCCGCGGAGCGCACGTGGGTCCAGGAAGAGCAGTCGTACGACGACGAACCGGCCGATGAGCCCCAGCGCCGCGGCCGGAGCCCCTGGACCTGGCCCCTTATCGCCCTGATCCTGCTGGTGATGTTCGCCCTCGTCGGTTTCTTCCTGTCCCAGCAGGGAATTCTGTTCCCGTCCGGCGACAACAAGACGTCCGGTCCGGCCTCGGCAAGCACCAAGGCCACCAGCAGCAGCCCGTCAGCCTCCCCGACGTCCGCCACTCCCTCGCCCACCCGGACGAGTGCCACCCCCACGCCGACGCCGACCCTCGAAACCGTTAACATCATCTCGGCGGCCTACCTTG
Source organism: Arthrobacter sp. (assembly GCA_035254945.1). Taxonomy (GTDB): domain Bacteria; phylum Actinomycetota; class Actinomycetes; order Actinomycetales; family Micrococcaceae; genus Arthrobacter. The sequence goes on from DATFAE010000191.1 coordinate 5,067, forward strand.
GCAAGGATTACCGCCAGGTCCAGTCGGCCTTGGAAACGATGGGCCTTTCGGTCACGGTTCTTCCGCAGCAGAGCGCTGAGACAGCTGGCACGGTGCTGGAAATCAATCCCACCGGAACCGTTCCGAAGGGGACGGCAGTCACCATCATCTATGCCGTGCCGCTCCCAACAGCCACCCCCGTTCCCACTACCAGCTCGCCGTCGGCCACCCCCAGCGGAACCGCACTGCCCGACTGCACCACCGGGCAGCTGCCGGGTACTCCCGCCACCTGCAAGCCGTAGCCGCCAGGACACCGAGTGACTGACACGCCCCGTACCCCGTCGCACCGTGAGGACAGCCTCCCGGTGGATAACCAGCGTGTCCTGAGCGGCCGGTACGAGCTGGGCGCGCTCATCGGCCGCGGTGGAATGGCGGATGTCCACCGCGGGGTGGACCAGCGGCTGGGCCGGACCGTGGCCATCAAGCTGCTCCGCCCTGACATGGCCAGGGACCCACAGTTCCAGGCGAGGTTCAAGCGGGAAGCCCAGGCGGTGGCTGCCCTGAATCACCCTTCCATCGTGGCCATCTACGACACCGGCGAGCACACAGTTCCGGACGGTACGGATGACAGCGTCCGGGTTCCGTACATCGTGATGGAGTTTGTTGAGGGCAGGACTATCCGGGACCTCATCCGGGCCAGGGAAGTCAGTATTGACCAGGCCATCGAGTACTGCCTCGGTGTGCTCGCGGCACTTGAATACAGCCACAAGGCCGGCATTGTCCACCGGGACATCAAACCGGCGAACGTGATGTGCTGCGAGGGTACCAACTCGGTCAAGGTGATGGATTTTGGCATCGCCCGGGCCATCGCCGATTCGTCGGCCACCATGACCCAGACCCAGGCCGTGGTGGGCACTGCCCAGTACCTTTCCCCGGAGCAGGCCCGGGGTGAAACGGTGGACGCCCGCAGTGACCTCTATTCTGCCGGGTGCCTGCTCTACGAAATGCTCACGGGACGGCCCCCCTTCATCGGAGACAGCCCGGTGTCGGTCGCTTACCAGCACGTCCGGGAGATCCCGGAGCCAGCGAGCAGTGTGAACCCGGAGGTTTCGCCGGCCCTGGACAGCGTCCTGGCCAAGGCCTTGCAGAAAAACCGGGCTGACCGTTTCCAGGACGCGGCGGCCTTCCGCCGTGCACTCCGCGCCGCCCGCGCCGGGGTGCCTGTTCCCGACGTTCCGGCAACCGAGGCGCCCACGGATCCGAACGACCATGTCCCGACGCCCGGAGCCTCCACCGAGGCGTTCGCTTTCAGCGGGGCCAGTTTCCTGGACGATGCCCCCACCGGTCGGCTGCGGGCCACGTCCAACAACCACTCCGACGCCAACGGACTGCCCGCCGAGGCGGCAGCCGTCTATGAGCCACAGGAAGCAGACGAGCTTCCCCTGGGCCTCCCGCCGGAACGGGAGCGGAGCACACGGCAGAAGTCCCGGCGTCGTGCGTGGATCGCCACGCTGGTGATCTTCACGCTGCTCGTGCTTGCCGGCGGCGGACTGTGGCTTTACAACACCGTGAACAGGCCGGCCCCGGCCGCTCCCAAGGTGGAGATCCCCGTGGTGGCCGCCATGACCGAGTCTGCCGCCCTCCAGGAGCTCTACGGAGCCAACCTGCGCCCGCAGATCAAGCGAAGTCAGCACGATACCGTTCCCAAGGGGACAGCCATCGGAACCGACCCTGCGGCCGGAACGTCGCTGGATCCCAATTCCGAAGTGGTCCTGAACATCTCGGACGGACCCAGCGCAGTCAGGATTCCGGAAAACCTGCCCGGCAAGACCGAGGCGGCGGCGCGCGATGTGCTGCGCCAAAGCGGCCTCGTGGGTGCCCCGACCACCACCATGGCCAACAGCGCCACCGTGCCTGCCGGCATTGTGATCACAACCAGCCCCGCCCCGGGACAGTCAGTGGCAGTCGGCAGCACCGTGGAGATCGTGGTGTCCACCGGGAAAGTGGCCATGCCGGAACTGCGCGGCCGCACCCGTGCCGAGGCCGAGGCGGCGCTGAAGGAGCTGGGCCTCGTTCCCAATGTCCAGGAAGTGGAGAACTCCCAGGTGGAGGCGGGCCGGGTGACGGATCAGAGCGATCCCGTCAACGCCGCCGTCGAACAGGGCAAGACCATCAACATCGTGGTGGCCAAGGAGCCGCCACCGCCGGTGACCCCCACGCCAACGCCGACACCCACCCCCACAGCCACCAAAAGAGGCTGACCCAAAGCAGTGAACTGACTCTTGCCACCTGGACGCAACGCGGGGTCATATTCCGCCCAATATCCCCTCCGGGAAGGGCGGGAAGTGACCCCGCGTTGCTTTAACCTTGGCCGGTCAGTGCTGGATGAGCGGGCTCAGTTTGGCAGCCCGCGACGCGGCTCCGGCCATTCCCAGTGATTCGAGCCAGTTGCCAAGCATCTGGTAGCCGCCTTCGGTCAGGACGGACTCCGGGTGGAACTGCACGCCGCACAGCGGTGCCGTCCGGTGCTGCAAGCCCATCACCACGCCGGTAGAGGTTTCCGCGGTGATCTCCAGGACATCCGGGATGGTATCGCGGACGGCGGCCAGAGAGTGATACCGCGTGGCGGTGACGGGGGAGGGGAGCCCTTCGAAAACGCTGGTTCCGTGGTGCTCCACCAACGAGGTCTTGCCGTGCATCAGCTCGGGTGCGTGGGTCACTTTGCCGCCGTAGGCTTCGGCCAGTGCCTGGTGCCCCAGGCAGACGCCGAACATGGGCTTATTGTTGTCCCCGCACCACTTGATCAGTTCGATGCAGACGCCGGCTTCCGCGGGGTTCCCGGGGCCGGGCGAGATGAGCACGCCGTCGCGCGTTGATGCCATCTCGATCGCCTCGGCGAGCGTGACATCATCATTGCGCACCACGGTGGTCTCGGCGCCGAGCTCCTGGAGGTATCCCACCAGGGTGTAAACAAAGCTGTCGTAGTTGTCTACGACCAGGATCTTGGTTGTGGTCATGGCTGGTTTGCGGAACCAATCGTTGAGTCGGTGAATTGGGTGAACGTGGACATCCAGGGGAACAGGAACTGGACCATCAGTACGAGGGCGGCGGAGACCAGCACCACCGAGGTGAGGATCCGCAGCCACAGGGGGCCGGGCAGGTGCCGGAAAATCCAGCCGTACATGTCAGCCCTTCCCGATCGCGGCGGCCACCTGGGCTGCTATTTCAGCCGGCGGACCGGCGGAGGCAGGCTGCCAGCCCTCCAGCAGCGCATAGGCGATAATGCGCTCCTGGGAACCGAAGCGCGGGTTGCAGCTGGTCATGGTGAGGTAGCTTTCCGTGGGGGTGACACCCGGCTGCGTCGGCACCGGTTCCAGCACGTCAGTCCGGGATGGCAGCACAATCTGGTTGTTCCGGAAGACGTATACGTAGAAGCCGTCCCTGGTCTGGACGTAGATTTTGTCGCCGGGGACCAGGGTGTGGATATTGTCCAGCACGGCTCCGTGGGTCTGCCGGTGGCCGGCCACCGCGAAGTTTCCCACCGCGCCGGGCATGGCGGTGTTGCTGTAGTGGCCCAGCCCCAGTGTGTCCAGCACGTCCCCTGTGGTTCCCTGGACAATAGGACGCGTGTAGTTGGCGCCGAACCGGGGAATGTACATGATGCCGATGGTTCCGGCGTGTCCGGGCGCTGCGGCCACCACGGGTGCGCCGTAATCCACGGCGGCTCCGGGTGCCGCGGGCGTGCCTGTGGGCTCCGGTGCAGGGGCCGGGGTGCCGAGGTCCTGGGCGAATTCCTTGATAATGGCGCTCTGCTTGGCGTCCGATTCCACGTTGGTCCACCAGAGCTGCCAGCCCACAAAAAGCAACAGGATAATGCCCGCCGTGATGAGAAGCTCGCCGAGTACCTGGACAGTTCCACGCAGAATGACGACGCCGGGACCCGGCACAGTGCCGGTCCTCGCCTTCTCCTGCAATACCACGCGTTCTCCTCCGGGGCGGTCACCATGGGCGCTGGTTGGCCCTGAACTACGGCTAGAATTGGCTGCTAGTAAGAATCCAGATTTGACCAAGATCGCGCAGACCGCTGGCAATTTCCTTCTTGCAGGATATCAAGCCCGGGTCGCCGAGCTTGCCTCAGCCGCCAAGGAGAGCACGTGCCCGAGTCCAAGCCACGCAAGAAGACTTCCAGCTCGGCCCAGCCGGCTTCGACAACGCAGGCCTACAAGCCCAACCCCGTGTGGTTCAAACCCGTCATGTTCGGCCTGATGATCATCGGCCTGCTGTGGATTATCACGTTCTATATCAGCGAAGGCCGGCTTCCTGTCCAGGCCTGGGAATCGTGGAATATCGTGGCCGGCTTCGGCATTGCCATCGTTGGCTTCCTGATGACCACGCGCTGGCGTTCCTAGCCGCGGAGCATGATCCCCGGCGGCAACGGCACCGTTCTTGGCGACGACGGCCTCGCCCGTCCGCCATGGGCGTCCGTTGATCCACTCCTGCGCGAGTATTACGACACCGAGTGGGGCTTGCCCGTCCGGGACGAACACGGCCTCTACGAACGCATCAGCCTGGAGGGCTTCCAGGCCGGCCTGTCCTGGGCCACCATCCTGCGCAAACGCCCGGCTTTCCGTGCGGCCTTTCACGGCTTCGACCCGGACATCGTTGCCGCCTATACCGAAGCCGATGTGGAGCGCCTGCTCCAGGATCCGGGCATCATCCGCAACCGGCTGAAGATCCGGGCCGCGGTCACCAATGCGAAAGCGGTCATCGCCCTGCGCAGCGAGGGTGGGCTTGTGGATTTTGTCTGGAGTTTCCAGCCGCCGGATACGCCACAGCCGCTCACGCATGCCGATGTCCCCACCCAGTCCCCGGAATCGGTGGCGCTGTCCAAGGCCCTGCGCAAGAAGGGGTTTTCCTTCGTTGGTCCCACTACGATGTTCGCGCTCATGGAAGCGATCGGCATGGTGGATACGCACCTGCTGGACAGCCACCGCCGCGGATCGTCAGGGGTCTGGCCGGCAGCGGGCGTTTAGGCCCGGGTACCTGCAAGTTCTCCCCAGCTGTTCTTAAAGTTATCCACAATGTGCATAACCACCGGGCCCCGATCCGCCGGAAAGTGGCCCAGAATGCCCGCAAAAGTGGGCCTTCGCGGACTGAACGGTTTGGAATGCAGTTATTAACAGTGTGGATTACCTGTGGATAAGCCGGACCTTTCCCACAGACAGCCACAACACTGAACCACGGACTTCCCCATTCCCCGTGCCGAACACAGCCAGCCCGGTCGTGCTGGCGGGCGCCCGGGTGCCGCCTACCGCTGGCGCCGCACCGGATGATGGCTCGTGATCGACACCCTGTTGAAGGCGTTCATGGTGATGGCCAGCCAACTGACAGCTGAGAACTCATCAGCACTGAGGTGTTGACGGGCGAAGCCCTCCTCGCGCTCCCGTGCGCGATGGTCCGGGAGTTCTGTGATGCTCTCCGCCAGGGCCAGCGCCGCACGTTCCCTGTCCGTGAACAGCGCCGTATCCCGCCAGGCCGGCAGGACCGCCAGCCGCTGGGTGGACTCACCGTTTTCCACAGCATCACCCACGTGCATGTCCAGGCAGTATGCACATCCGTTGATTTGGGAGATCCGCACGTACATCAGCTCAATGATCGTCCCGTCCACTCCGGCGGCAGCGGCGGTTTCGCGGGCCTTGAGCCCCAGGCCGTTCAGCGACCTCCACATGGCGGGGTGCTGCTTATCGAGGAAGATGTTTTCGTTGGTGCTGCTCATGGGTCCTCCTGCATGCTTACTGGCTGGCTTCGGCGGCAGGGGCGTGGCCTGCCGCCGATTTGCGTGGTTATCCACTTGCTAACACACGGCTACCCACAACTTATCCACAGATGTGGACAACACGCGTGAATAGGACCGGAAATTCCTCCGCATCGGCACCACAGGGCCCCGACCACGCACCGAACTACATCTCTGTAAGTTATTAACACTGTGAATAACCATGTTGAAATCTGGTGTACAGAGGGCTCACACGGCCACTCCAGCCCTCAGTAGCTGGAGTTATCCACAGTTATGGTCCAAATGGGCATGATTGTCCACTTAACCACAGGGCCATCCCCAAGAGTTATCCACAAGTGTGGACACAGGAGCGCGGCAGGACCGGCGGACTGCGCAGTTGTAGGCCTGTGGGGTGCATTGCCACAGAACTACAGCCATGTAAGTTACCAACAATGTGGATAACCCCTGTGGAAAACTTCCTTGGCTGCTTTTCTGTAAGACATCAGCTTTCGGGACGCAGAAGGCCCCGGCGTCCAAGCGGACGCCGGGGCCTGAGGTGTTTGGGTCTGAGGTTTGGGATCAGTGGAGCGTATGCACGCTCAGCCTGCGGTGACCCTTATCCAGCTCACCAGGACCAGCAGCGCAAAGACGGCAACCAGGCCGGCTGCCTGCAGCAGGCCCTGCCGCGGGCCGCGCGGCGTATACGCCAACACTGCAGCGCACAAGGCACCGGTGATGAGGCCGCCGAGATGGGCCTGCCAGGCAATCTGGGGGATCAGGAAGCCGATCACGCCGTTGATGGCGATCAGGATCCACAGTTGGCGGGTTTCCCCGCCGCGGTGCCGCTGTACCAGCAGCATCGCGCCGAACAGTCCAAAGATGGCGCCCGATGCCCCGACCACGCCAGCGAGTTGCTGGCCCGGAACCAGCAGCGGGTTGAGGAGCAGGTAGCCCACCGAACCGCCGACGGCAGAGATGAGGTAGACGGCCAGGAACCGTACCCGGCCCAGGAGCGGCTCGAGGGCTTGACCGAAGATCCACAGCGTGTACATATTCAGCACGATGTGGAGGACTGAATCCGGAGAGTGAAGGAAGGCGGCCGTCAGCATGCGCCACGGCTCGAACACGCCGTAGGCGGGTGTCGCGAACACGTTGTTGTAGGCGAACTGTTCATAGATGGCGCCGCCTGGCACGATCCACTGCAGGACGTACATCAATGCGCAGACCGCGATGATGCCGTACGTGATGACCGGCTTGCCGGTGGTCACGGCACCGCCGTAGACGGTCCGGACCGCCGGCGTCGAACGTGCTGTTTCGTTGACGCAGTCAATGCACTGGAACCCGACGGCGGCCGCGCGCTGGCAGTCCGGGCATGCGGGGCGCCCGCAGCGCTGGCACCGCACATAGGAGGGCCGGTCCGGGTGCCGGGGGCAGACCGGAACTTGCGCTGACGGCTCCGCCGCCGGGATTCCGTAACTCATGCGTAGTGGCTAGAGCTGCTCGATGTCGATGCTGTTGATGGTGACGTCCTCAACCGGGCGGTCGCCCATGCCGGTGCGGACACCCTCGATGGCGTCAACAACCTTCTTGGAGTCCTCATCCGCCACCTCGCCGAAGATGCTGTGCTTGCCCTGCAGCCAGTCGGTGGGGATCGTGGTGATGAAGAACTGCGAGCCGTTGGTGCCCTTGCCCATCTGGATGCCGGCGTTGGCCATGGCCAGCTTGTAGGGCTGGTTGAAGCTGAGCTCAGGGTGGATTTCGTCGTCGAACTTGTAGCCCGGTCCGCCGATGCCACGGCCCAGGGGGTCGCCGGCCTGGATCATGAAGTCTTTGATGATGCGGTGGAAGATGGTTCCGTTGTACAGCGGAGTTCCGGTCTTGTCCTCGCCGGTCTCCGGGTGGGTCCAGGCCTGCTCGCCGGTGGCGAGGCCGATGAAGTTCTTGACCGTCTTGGGTGCGTGGTTCCCGAAGAGGTTAACGACGATGTCGCCGAGGCTGGTGTGGATGGTTGCTTTTGCGGTTGCGATGGCAGTCATACCGCCCATTCTTTCATGAGCGGTCAAAGCCGGAAGGGTGTGGACGGCAGTTCCGCGCTGGGTGAAATCAGCCTGAATTCCGGGCTGAGAATAGCCGGTGAAGGCCAATCCACGTAGGCTAACAACAGAACCGTCACATTAATCGGGAGGTAGTTGTGAAGAAATCGGATCGTATTGCCCGTGACCTTGAGCAGTCAGTCAGCAGCGCGGTAGAGAACGCCAAGGACTGGGCAGCCCCCCGCGTGGAAGCAGCAGTGGACTGGGCAGTTCCCCGCCTGCAGCATGGCCTGGATACCGCATCTCCCAAGATCCAGGAAGGGCTTAAGACAGCCGCCCACAACCTGGCCGACGGCGTCGCAACGGTAACGCCGCGCATCCAGGACGGGCTGGCCCATCTGGCCCCCAAAATCCACGATGCCGTGGAAGGCACCACTCCGCGCCTTCACGAAGCACTGGACAAGGCCGCTCCGGTGATCCTCAACGCCCGTGACCGGGTTGTGGTGGAGTACCTGCCGCGGCTCTCGGACCAGATCGGCCAGGCTTCCGAAGCCGTTCACCGCACGCTGGAAAATGCTCCGTCCCACGTGGACGCCGTTGCCCAGCGGCTTGCCGATTCCGGTGTGGTGCACTCCATCCAGGAACAGGCCCACACGGCGGGCACCCAGCTCAGGGCTGCCGCGCATGAAGCCGGCAAGGCAGTGGGCGTGCAGATCGCCCAGCCCGAGAAGCCCAAGAAGCGGGGCTGGCTGGTCTTCGGCATCATCGCCGCGGCCGTGGCCGCCGGTGTTGCCGCATGGAAGGCATCCAAGCCGGTTGAAGATCCGTGGAAGACCCCTTCACCGGTGACACCCACGCCCGCACCGGTTCCGGCCACCACAGTGAACGACATCAAGGAGAACGTGGCCGACGCCGTCGGCAACGCCGGTGCAGGGGCTGCCTCAGCTGCAGGCGCCTCCGCGGACAAGGCCAAGGACATCGCGGAAGATGTCAAGGAGGCCGCCGACGACGCCGCCGACAAGGCCAAGCATGTCGCCGACGACGCCAAGGACTCCGCGGACAAGGCAACAACCGATGCCAAGACCGCGATGAAGAACATCGCCTCCAACATGAACGGATCCGCGGACAAGGACACTGTCTAGCAAGTTCCAGGCGCACTTGCGCCGTCAGCTGAAGGGGTCCCGCCTGGTGCGGGGCCCCTTCAGTGTTTTCCCAGTGTTTGTCCGGACTCGTGCCCGCCGGCCGCGGGGCGAATCCCGATCGGTGCTAAATTTGAACTGATGTCAGCCGATAAATCCTCTGGGGATGCCTTGAAAGACGCAGCACAGCTGCCCCGCGTGTCCATTGTCATTCCGGCCTACAACGAGGAAAGTGTGATCCGGCAGTGCCTCATCGCTGCCGTCTACCAGTCGGTCCCGGCCCACGAAATCATCGTGGTGGACAACCTCTCCACCGACCGCACCGCAGCCATTGTGCAGCAGATGCAGCTGGAGTATCCGGAAAGCCCCATCATCCTGCTGAGCCAGGACCGCGACCAGGGGCTGATCCCTACCCGCAACTTTGGCCTTAACCACGCCACCGGTGATGTCCTTGGCCGGATCGACGCCGATTCCGTCGTCGAACCGGACTGGGTGGAGGAAGTGCAGAAGGCCTTCCAGGACCAGTCAGTCCAGGCAGCCACCGGCCCCGTGGTCTATTACGACATGCCCATGCGCCGCTTCGGCCTTAAGGCCGACGACAAGATGCGCCAGCTGATGCTCAAGCTTGCCAAGCACCAGTACCATTTCCTCTTTGGCTCCAACATGGCCCTGCGTGCTTCCGCCTGGGAAACCATACGGTCCGAGACCTGCCGTGACGAAAAGGATGAGATGCATGAGGACATCGATCTGTCCCTTCATCTTGCCGACCACGAACTCAAAGTGCAGTACTGGCCGCAGATGGTATCCGGCATGTCCGCCCGCCGGCTGGAAGACTCACCGCGCGACTACCGCTACTACGTGACACGGTTCGACCGGACCTACAAGGCCCACAACGTAAAGAAAATGGCCCTCAAGGCCCCCATGGTGGTCTTCTTCTCCGTTTATTTCCCGGCCAAGCTGCTGCGGGCCATCCACACCGTCAACACGGCCCAGCCGGTCCGCCGCGGCGGCCAGTAGCGCCCTTCAGTCGGTTCCCAGTTCCGCGAGGCGGTCCGACGGCGGTTCGTCCTCCCGTGTGCCCGCTGTTGGGCCCAGGCGCCGCCTTCTGGCCGCACCGGACCGTTGTCCGAGGACAACGACGGCGAGTCCCGCCAGGATCAGCACCAGCCCGCCATAGGTCCCCACCGGCAGCGTTTCGTTCAGGAACACGGCCGCCAGCAGGGCAGCGCCCGGAATTTCCAGCAGGATGATCATCGAGACCAGCAACGGGCTCATGGTGGCCAGCAGGTGGTTGAACGCCGTGTGGCCCACCAGTTGGGCACCTACGGTGATGGCGATGATCCCCAGCCAGCCGCCGGCGTCAAACCCCATCAGGGGCTGGCCGCTGAACAGGGCCATCACCGCGACCAGGGCCGCGCACATCCCGTAGCAGAGCGTCGTGTAGGTGCCCGTTGTCATGCTTTGCCGGGCTTTGCCGCCCGCCAGGGTGTACAGGCCGGCCAGGGCGCCGCCCGCCACCGCCAGCAGGTCACCCAGAAGGGCCCCGGGGGAGCTGCCCATATCGAATCCCGTGATGGCCACGACGCCGCCGAAGGCCATGCCAAGCCCTGCCAGCACCGGCCAGCGGTGCCTGGTGCCGCGGAGGAGCTGGAAGACGGCGATCCAGCCGGACTGGAGGCAGACAAGGGCCGTCGCGGCGGCCACGGAAGTGAGCTGCAGCGAAGTGATGAAACAGGCGAAGTGAAAGGCCAGGGCGACGGCGGCGAGCAGTGACCAGCGGAACTCGCGCCCGGAGACGCCACCGAACTGCCTCGGCTCGCGCACCAGGGTGGGGGCGGCCATCACCACAGCGCCGATGGCGTTGCGCCAGAAAGCGATGGCGAGGGCGCTGACGGTGGTGGCACCGAGGGTGGCGGCGATCAGCGGACCGGATGAGGCCACACCCAGCACGCCGAGCGCCGCAAGCAAGAAGTTCACTGTCCCACCCTACGTTTGACGGCTTAACAAAAAAGTCCCGGACAGCGTTTCCGCTGTCCGGGACCTTCCTTATGGTGGAGGCACGGGGACTCGAACCCCGAACCCCCTGCTTGCAAAGCAGGTGCGCTACCAATTGCGCCATGCCCCCATAAGAAGCAACCCGTCAATCATACCCTAGAACCGGAGAGGCTCTTGCCAGCTCCAGCTCGGGGAATCCGGGCTAATCCACCGTGTCGGTTGATTCGCTCCAGACCGTTTTCCGGGCCTCGGATTCCTGTGCTTTCCGGTAAAGCAGGACACCTGCGATCGCAGCTGCAAGAACCAGCAACTTTTTCACATGCACCCCGTTCCGGCCCAGCGGGCTGGACCTTTACTGGAACCTGCACAGGTTCCGTGGGCGTACCAGGACTTGAACCTGGGACCTCTTCGTTATCAGCGAAGCGCTCTAACCGCCTGAGCTATACGCCCCGATGCCTCATCGGGCCGAGACATGACTTTACAGCACATCCCGGCCCGA
>DATFAE010000192.1:0-2773 GCA_035254945.1 Arthrobacter sp.
AGACGTAGTCCGGGTGCTCCTCGTCATACGCGTGGATGGTGTTTAAAACCTTGAGGCAGGCCTGGATTTCCTCAGGCGTCAGATCGGGGGAGCTCATTGTACCGATTTTACAGCCTGTGGAGATCCGGCCTGCCCGGACGGAATTTGTCCTGCTAGGAGTTGCGCCCCGCCACGGAAGACTTGGCCACCCCGGCGTGCACCTCCGCTACCTGCTCCACCGATTCGCGCAGTTCCGGATACTTGGCGGTGGCCGCCTTGATGGCGTTTGGCACCAGGTGCAGGTTCCTGGCCGCGAGGGCACGTTCCTCTTCGCCCGGTTCCGGAACGTCCTGGCCCTTGGACAGGACGGTGATTCCCGACTCGGTGACCTTGAAGCCGCGTGCCCGGTCCAGGTCCGGGTCAAGCCCGATCGCGGCGCCTGCCGGCACCTTGACGTTCTTGTCGATGATGGCACGGTTCACTACGGCCCCTTCACCGATGTTCACCTTGTCCATCAGGACCGAATCGATGACCCGGCTGCCGGTTCCGACGAAGACGTCGTTGGACAGGACCGAACCCTCCACCACACCGCCGGAGATCACTACGCCGCTGGAAACGATCGAGTCCAGGGCCGTACCAACGCTGTCATTTTCGCCCCGGACGAACTTGGCCGGCGGCGAAATGCTCTGGCGCGTGTAGATGGGCCACTCGGAGTTGTACAGGTTGAAGACGGGCAGCGGGGAGATGAGGTCCATATGCGCGTCGTAGAAGGAGTCGATGGTGCCGACGTCGCGCCAGTAGGTGCGGTCACGTTCGGTGGAGCCGGGGATGTCGTTGAGCGTGAAGTCGTACACTCCCGCTTCGCCCTTGTTGACGAAGTAGGGAATGATGTCGCCGCCCATGTCATGTTTGGTGTCGAGGCGCTCGGCGTCCACGTGGAGGGCTGCAACAAGGGCGTCGGCGTCGAATACGTAGTTGCCCATTGAGGCCAGGAACTGGCTGGGATCTGCTGCCAGGCCAGGCGTGCTGGCCGGCTTCTCCACAAATGCGGCGATCTTCCGGGGGTCGTTTTGGTCGACCTCGATCACGCCAAACTGGTTGGCCATGCTCAGGGGCTGCCGCACGGCCGCTACGGTGGCCTTGGCACCGCTCAGTACGTGCTGCTCCACCATCTGGGCAAAGTCCATGCGGTAAACGTGGTCGGCGCCGACCACCACCACGATGTCCGGGTTGGCGTCACGGATCAGGTTCAGGGACTGGTAGATGGCGTTGGCGCTGCCCAGGAACCAGCTCTTGCCCACACGCTGCTGGGCCGGGACGGAAGCGACGTAGTTGCCGAGCTGGGTGGACATGCGCCAGGTCTCGGAGATGTGGCGGTCCAGGCTGTGTGACTTGTACTGGGTCAGCACCACAATCTGGAGGTAACGGGAATTCACCAGGTTGGACAGGGCAAAGTCTATGAGGCGATAACTGCCGGCAAAGGGCACGCCTGGTTTCGCACGGTCGGCCGTCAGTGGCATCAACCTGTTTCCCTCGCCGCCTGCGAGGACAATGGCCAGGACTCTCTTGTTCAACGGCATTATGGTCGCTCCTGTACGCCTTCGTAACTCCCCAAACAGTCCGGCATGCCCGGACCCCTTCACACTAGAACAGTTAAGCCGGAAGGACTACCTTGGGTATCGTGCGAATAGACATTGTGACTAAAGAGTTCCCGCCGGAGATCTACGGAGGCGCCGGAGTCCACGTGGCCGAACTGAGCAGGGTGCTTAGTAAGCACGTTGACCTGCAGGTTCGTGCTTTTGGGGCTCCCCGCGACGCCGACTATCATGGGGCCGCGGTGACGTCCTACCAGGTGCCGGAGGACCTTGCCTCGGCCAACGCGGCGGTCCAGACGCTGGGGGTGGATCTTCGGATCGTGCCGGATATCGAGGGCGCCGACCTTGTCCATTCGCACACCTGGTATGCCAATATGGCCGGACACCTCGCGTCCCTGCTGCACGGCATCCCGCACGTGCTCAGCGCGCACAGCCTTGAACCCCTGCGGCCCTGGAAGGCTGAGCAGCTCGGTGGCGGTTACGCCCTGTCCTCGTGGGTGGAGAAGACCGCCTATGAGGCCGCCGCCGCCATCATCGCGGTTTCCGAAGGCATGCGACAGGACATCCTGCGCAGTTACCCGGACGTGGACCCTGCCAAGGTCCGCGTGGTCCACAACGGCATTGACGTTGAGCTGTGGCACCGCGACGAAAATGACGAGGCCATCCGCGCGCTGGGAATCGATCCGACGAAACCCAGCGTGGTTTTTGTGGGACGGAATACGCGCCAGAAGGGCGTACCGTACCTGCTCCGCGCTGCGGCCAAACTGCCGGCCGATGTGCAGCTGGTCCTCTGCCTGGGTGCCGCCGATACACCGGAACTCGCCGCCGAAACGGCCCGCCTGATCGAGGATCTCCAGCGCCAGCGAACGGGTGTGGTGCTGATTGAACGCATGCTTCCCCGGAACGAACTCATCCAGGTCCTCAGCCATGCCACAGCGTTCGCCTGCCCATCGATCTATGAACCGTTGGGCATCGTGAACCTGGAAGCCATGGCATGCGGAGCCGCCGTCGTCGCCAGCGCCACGGGCGGCATTCCGGAGGTTGTCCAGCACGGCGAAACGGGCCTGCTGGTGGAGATCGAACAGGTTACCGACGGCACGGGGACCCCCTTGGATCCGGAGAAGTTCGTCACCGAATTCGCGGCAGCCCTGACCGAAGTCGTATCTGACCCGCAGCGCGCCCGCGCCATGGGCCAGGCG
>DATFAE010000193.1:0-7544 GCA_035254945.1 Arthrobacter sp.
ACATCCTGCAGCCGTTCGCCAGACCCTCTCGCACATCCTGCAGCCGTTCGCCAGACCCTCTCGCACATCCTGCAGCCGTTCGGCCGACCCTCTCGCACCCACAGCCCGGCCGCTGGCACCCAGCCCCGCCAGCCGCCGTCGTAAGTGAGAGAGCATCCACCCAAAACCCGCAGGAACTGAGAGAGCGTCGGTGAAAAACCCGCAGGAACTGAGAGAGCGTCCAGGGGTGTGAAGATTCCCACGACTGACTGCCAGGGGAGCTTTCTGTCATGGTTGGTTTGGTGACTCGCCTAGAATTGATTGAGATGTACGGACTTCGAAGCGCTTGATTTCGGGTTGCGTAGGAAAACGAAACATGGATAGAGCGGCTGCGATTGCGCCAGTGGTCGGCTCGCAACAGGAGGAATCCCACATGGCTGAGCACAACGGCGGCAACAGCGGCGGCAAGGACCGCGGTCCCTTCCGCGGCCCGAACAACTCAGGCGGGGATCCCCGCGGATTCCGGTCCCGCGAAAACCGGGAAGGCAGCGACGGCCCTCGGCGCGCGCCTGGCTCCGGGGAACGGAAGCCTTTCGGTGACCGGGAGAACAAGCCATTTGGTGATCGTCCGCGCCGTGAAGGTGATGGTGAGCGCCGCAGCTTTGGCGCAGGCGAGCGTAAACCTTTTGGTGATCGTCCGCGCCGTGAGGGCGATGGTGAGCGCCGCAACTTCGGTGCCGGCGAGCGTAAGCCCTTCGGGGACCGTGACCGCAAGCCGTACGGTGACCGGGAGAACAAGCCTTACGGCGATCGTCCGCGCCGTGAAGGTGATGGTGAGCGCCGCAGCTTTGGCGGGGGTGACCGCAAGCCGCCATTCGCTGGTGGTGAGCGTAAGCCCTTCGGGGACCGTGACCGCAAGCCGTACGGTGACCGGGAGAACAAGCCTTACGGCGACCGTCCCCGCCGTGAAGGTGATGGCGAACGCCGCAGCTTTGGCGGGGGTGACCGCAAGCCGCCATTCGCTGGTGGCGAGCGTAAGCCCTTCGGCGACCGTGACCGCAAGCCGTACGGTGACCGGGAGAACAAGCCTTACGGCGACCGTCCGCGCCGTGAAGGTGATGGCGAACGCCGCAACTTCGGTGACCGCGACAACCGCAAGCCTTTCGGTGACCGCCAGGAGCGGGCGCCCCGCAGCTTCGACCGCAGCGACTCCGGCCCGCGCCAGTTCGGCCGTGACCGTGCTGAGGACCGGCCGGTGCGGGTTCCCAACGCCCGTGACCTGCGCAGCGCCAACCGCCCGGACCGTGAGCGGTCCCCGGAAATCGACGAGGATGTTACGGGCAAAGAGCTGGACCGCGCCACCCAGCACCAGATCAAGACGCTCGAACCGAAGAGCGCAGAGTGGGTCGCCCGCCACCTGGTGATGGCAGGGCGCCTGATCGACGACGAACCGGAACTGGCCTTCCAGCACGCCCTGGCGGCCAGCCGCCGTGGCGGACGTCTCGCTGCGGTCCGTGAAGCAGTAGGCGTGACGGCCTATGCCGCCGGGCACTATGGCGAAGCGCTGCGCGAGTTCCGCACGTACCGCAGGATCAGCGGCTCCAACGTCCACCTTCCCGTGATGGCGGACTGCGAACGCGGACTGGGCCGCCCGGACCGGGCCCTCGATGTGGTGCGCTCCGAGGAAGCCAAGGATCTCGACGCCCCGGGCAAGGCAGAGCTTGCCATCGTGGCCGCGGGAGCCCGGACCGACCTCGGCCAGCTCGACGCCGCCGTTGCCGAACTCGAAATACCCCAGCTGGACATCAACAGGGCGTTCTCCTACAGCCCCCGCCTCTTCCGCGCCTACGCAGATGCCTTGTCAGCAGTGGGCCGCGAAGACGAAGCCGCCAAGTGGCAGAAGCAGGCCGTGGTCGCTGAAAATGCCCTGGGCTTGGGCATCGATGAGGAGCCGGACATCGTGGACCTCGGTTGGGACGAGGAAGAGGAGGCCCGCGAGGAGGCAGAACGCCGCCGCCTCATGGAGCGTGCAGCCCGCGGACCGGAAACGGACGCTCCGCCGGCAGCCGCAGCCGCAGCCGCAGCCTCTGAGGCCAGTGGCGCTGGGGCCGGCACGGGCAGTGCAGTGCCGGTGCGCGACGGCGTGGACACCTCCGTGGACGACGCCGAATCGGACTACTTCGAGTCCGACGATTCGGAGTCCGATCAGGACTCCGTGGAGCCGGACGAGCTGGAATTTACCGACGAAGCAGGCGGCGAGGCACTCGTTGAGCTAGACCTCGAGGAAGCCGAGGGCTCCGAGGACCACGGCGGAGACGCCGGGGCAGGGCACGCAGAACGCAGGGAAGATTGATCCGACGATGACTGCCGTTCCCCTCATTTCCCTGTTCGACGCCCTTCTCGCAGATCTTGACGGCGTGGTCTACGCCGGCCCGCACGCCATCCCGGGTGCCGTGGATTCACTCCAGCAACTGGCCGGCCTGGGCATTGGCCTTGGCTATGTCACGAACAATGCCTCCCGGACGCCCGCGCAGGTCGCGGAGCATCTCCGGGAGCTGGGCGCGCCCGCGGAAGACCACCAGGTGGTCAGTTCCTCGCAGGCAGCCGCCGAACTTCTGTCCTCCTTGCTGGCGCCAGGGGCCCGGGTCCTCATCACCGGCAGCCCGGCGCTGGCACAGGAGATCGAGCTTGTGGGCCTGACTCCAGTCAGCAGCCAGGACGATGACCCCGTGGCTGTGGTCCAGGGGTTCAACCCGGCGATCGGCTGGAAGGACCTGGCTGAAGCCGCCTACGTGGTCGCTGCCGGAGCCCTGTGGGTGGCCACGAACACAGACATGTCCATCCCCCAGGCCCGCGGCATCGCTCCGGGCAACGGAACCCTCGTGGCGGCCGTCGCGGCAGCTACCGGCCAGACGCCGCGTGTCGCGGGCAAGCCGGAGGCGCCGCTCTTCCACGCGGCGGCGAAGCGGCTTGCCGCCGACCGCCCGCTGGTAGTGGGCGACCGCCTGGACACGGACATCCTCGGCGGCAACAACGCAGGCTTTGCCACCGTAGCCGTACTGACCGGCGTCGACACCAGGGAAACCATCCTGGCTGCGCGCACCGCCGAACGCCCGGACTTTGTCATCGAATCCCTCACCGACCTCCACGCGCCGTACCCGGCGGTGGAGCACGCCGACGGCACGTACCGCTGCGGAAATTCCACCGCGCGGGTCAGCGGTGAGACCGTCCACGTCCGCGGGACCGATGACGACCTCGACTCGTGGCGGGCCGCCTGCGCCGCCTGGTGGGCAGCGGTTCCGGAAGCCGCCACGCCCACTGCGCCCAAAGTCGAGTGGCTCAGTCATTAGACTGGTCAAATGACTGAGCTGAACGAAGCGCACCACCAGGTTGCAGCCCAGCCCACCCCGGAGTGGCCGGAGACAGCGGACACCGAAGTGGGGGATGCGTCCGTTGAATCCGTGTTGGCGGCCCTGGATGATCTCCCCACAATGACTGTGGCAGATCATGAGGCCGTCTACAGCGGACTCCACGACGCCCTGCTCGAAACCCTGAACGAAGAGCCTCCGGCCGGAAACGGCGGGGCCTAAGCATGGCGAGACTCGACCAGGCACTGGTTGCGCGCGGCCTGGCCCGGTCCCGCACGCACGCGGCGGCACTGATTGCCGAGGGCAGGGTCAGCTCGGCCGGCCAGGTGTTGTCCAAGGCCTCGCTGCAGGTGGAGGACGGTAAGGACCTTGCCGTTGAACATACCGAGCAGGACAGCTATGTCAGCCGGGCCGGCCACAAACTCGCCGGCGCACTGGATGCCTTTCCGGAGATAACCGTCGCGGGCAAGAGGTGCCTGGACGCCGGAGCGTCCACCGGCGGCTTCACCGACGTTCTACTGAGGCGCGGTGCAGCGCACGTGGTGGCTGTCGACGTCGGGCACGGCCAGCTGGTGCCCCAGCTCCGGAACGATCCCCGGGTGGAGGTGCACGAGGGCCTCAACGTCCGGTACATGGCGGCCGCGGACGTCGGCGGGACAGTGGCGTTGACCGTCGCTGACCTCTCCTTCATTTCGCTGACGATGGTGGTCCTGCCGCTGGCCCTGAGCACTGAACCCGGCGGCGACCTGGTGCTGATGGTGAAGCCGCAGTTCGAGATCGGCAAGGACCGCCTGGGCCGCACCGGAGTGGTGAATTCCGAGCGCGAACGCCGGATGGCAGTGGAAAAAGTCGCCAATGCGGCGCTCGACGCCGGCGTGGACCTGTGCGGCCTCGCGGCCAGTCCGTTGCCCGGCCAGGACGGAAACGTCGAATACTTCCTGTGGATAAAGCGCAGGATGACCCAAGACTTGCCTAAGATCGAAGAGCGCGACGCAGCGATCGCTGCGTTGCTTGGACGTCTTTGGCCGAACCACTAGAAAGCGGAACCTGATGAGCAGGCGCGTACTTGTCCTTGCCCACACCGGCCGCGAGGAATCATTGAAGGCCGCCTGGGAAGCCTGCGCCCAGCTCCACGCCTCGGGCATTGTCCCGGTGATGCAGGAATCCGAGCTGGGTGACATGGAACGCTTCTTCGGGCACCTCACCCAGCCGGTGGAGGTCCTGCACGACCACGTGCAGCTGCCGGACGTTGAGCTGGTCATGGTGCTGGGCGGCGACGGCACCATCCTGCGCGCGGCCGAGCTGGTGCGGGAAGTGGATGTGCCCCTGCTGGGCGTCAACCTGGGCCACGTGGGCTTCCTGGCCGAGAGCGAGCGGGCCGACCTCGCCCAGACGGTGGAATGGATCGCCCGCCGCGACTACACGGTGGAAGAGCGCATGACCATCGACGTGCAGGTGTGGGTCCGCGGCCAGAAGATCTGGCACACCTGGGCCCTGAACGAGGCCGCCATCGAAAAAGGCAACCGTGAGCGGATGCTTGAGGTGGTCACCGAAGTCGACGAACGTCCGCTGACGTCCTTCGGGTGTGACGGCGTGGTGCTGGCCACCCCCACCGGGTCCACCGCCTACGCCTTCTCGGCCGGCGGGCCCGTCGTCTGGCCGGAGGTCGAGGCCCTCGTGATTGTCCCCATCAGCGCCCACGCCCTTTTCGCCAAGCCCCTCGTGGTGTCGCCGCGGTCGCGGCTGGCGGTGGAGGTCCTCAACCGGACCGACGCCATGGGTGTGCTGTGGTGCGATGGCCGGCGCTCCGTGGACCTGCCGCCGGGTGCCCGGGTGGAAGTGACCAAATCCGCGACGCCGGTGCGGCTCGCCCGGACCCACCAGACGCCCTTTTCGGCCAGGCTGGTCCGCAAATTCGAGCTTCCCATCCACGGCTGGCGGGGTCCCGTGCCGAAGGCCGACGCCATCCACACCGGGCCGATCCCGATTGTCCGCACGCCAAGGCCGATGGCGCCGCTGCAGGTCCCGCACGCAGAGCACCCTGAAGATGAAACCGATCCGTCAACAGCAAAGTGAATCATGCTTGAAGAACTGAGAATCCGCGATCTGGGCGTCATCACCGATGCCACACTGCCGCTGGGCCCCGGGCTGAGCGTGGTGACCGGCGAGACAGGTGCCGGCAAGACCATGGTGGTCACCGCCGTCGGACTCCTCCTGGGTGCCAGGTCCGACGCCGGCGCGGTCCGCAGCGGCGCGAAGAGCGCCTCCGCGGAGGCGGTGCTCAAGCTCGACACCGGCCACGCGGCCATCGCACGCGCGCTGGAGGCAGGGGCCGAGGTGGAGGAGTTCGACGGCGGCGCGGAACTGATCCTTGCCCGTCGCCTGGGTGCGGACGGACGCAGCCGCGCCTACCTCGGGGGCCGTGCGGCCCCGGTGGGCGTCCTCGCGGAGATCGGGGAAAGCCTCGTGGTGGTCCATGGCCAGTCGGACCAGATCCGGCTGAAGGGGGCGCTGGCCCAGCGCGGTGCCCTGGACAAGTTTGCCGGCGACGCCCTGGCGGTCCCGCTGGGAACGTACCAGGCCCTGTACAGCCACTGGAAGGCCAGCCAGGCGGAGCTGGATTCGCTGCGTGGTGCTGCACGGGACAGGCTGCGGGAAGCGGAATCGCTGGAGACCGCGCTGGCCGAAATTGATGACGTGGATCCACAACCGGGGGAGGACGAGTCCCTCAAGGCAGAGGCCGTGAAACTGGCCAACGTCGAAGAGCTCAGGATTGCCGCAAACACCGCGCACCAGGCGCTCATCGCCGAGGACTACGGTGACGAGGGCGACGCCACCACCCTGGTGGATGCGGCGAAGCGGACACTGGAACATGTGGCCGAGCACGATGCCGAACTCGGCGCGGCAGCCGCCCGCCTGGCAGAAGTGGGCTTCCTGCTGAGCGACATCGCCACGGAACTGGCGAGCTACCAGGCCGGACTTGATTCAGAAGGCCCGGAGCGGCTGGCGGAGATCGAGGACCGGCGCGCCGCACTGGCCAAGCTGGTCCGCAAATATGCCCCCAGCATCGACGACGTCCTGGTGTGGGCGGAGAACGCCCGGGTCCGGTTCGACGAACTGCAGGACGACTCCACCCGGATCGAGGCGCTGGACGCCGATGTGGCCCGGACCGAGGCCGAGCTGAAGAAGCAGGCCGCCGCCATCAGCAAGATCCGCGGCAAGGCCGCCAAGGACCTCTCGGCACGGGTCAGCGCCGAACTGAAGGCGCTGGCCATGGCCGACGCCACCCTGGTGATCACCATCGAGCCGGCGGCCCAGCTGCAGCCACACGGCGCGGACGAGATCTCGTTCCTGCTCCAGCCGCATTCCGGTGCCCCGGCCCGCCCGCTGGGCAAGGGTGCTTCGGGCGGTGAACTGTCCCGCGTGATGCTCGCCATCGAAGTGGTGCTCGCCGCCGTCGATCCGGTTCCCACCTTTGTGTTCGACGAAGTGGACGCCGGCGTGGGCGGCCGGGCCGCCGTCGAGATCGGCCGCCGGTTGGCCATGCTGGCCCGGCACGTGCAGGTCCTGGTGGTCACCCACCTGCCACAGGTGGCCGCGTTCGCGGACCAGCACATCACCGTCACCAAAACATCGGTCAGGGGAGCCGACGGCGGCACCGCCACCGGGTTCACCTCCAGCGATGTGAGGCTGCTCGACGGTCCCGAAAGGGTCAAGGAACTCGCCCGGATGCTGGCCGGCCAGGAGGATTCCGAATCGGCGCAGGCCCACGCACAGGAGCTGCTCGACGACGCCAAGCTGCTGCCACAGCGGGCCTAACTGCACGGGGCCGGGCTGCGGCGGGCTTACCGGCTGAGGCGGCGGATGGTGCGGGCCCTCATGGGACTCCGTCCCGCGCCCTGTTGATCCCCACCAGGCCGACCACTGCCTGCCGCAGCCCCATCAGGCCCGCCACCCAGCCGGGCATGGACTTCACAGAGAAGGGCTCTTCCGCCCAAACGCGGGGGTCCGCGGAAGCGCGGCCGGGAACTGGGAGGACAATCACATCGGCGTAGTCCGGCCAGGGGATGGACTGCAGGGCCAGCGACCGGAAGACCGGCAAATTTTCGGCATCCGCCCCGCCGGCCGCGGCTGAAGACGGGTTTTCCGGGATCGGATACATGGCCACCCCTTGATCGTAAGGCTGCCCGCACTGCA
>DATFAE010000194.1:0-3937 GCA_035254945.1 Arthrobacter sp.
CTCCAGGCTGGCGGTTCCCGGGAAGGGTCGACGACGGCAATCACTTTGCCGCCGTCGACCCTTCCCGGTCTGTCCAAGGGCTTGACGAAACGTTGCTTGTCGGCGTTAAAAGCACGGGAGTAGAAGTAGCTGCGGGAACTCCCGTTCCAGGAATATTTTCCGCGTTTTGGCAGGACCGGCCAGCCCTTATGGCCGTGACTGCGTTCAACGCCGGAACGCACATTTGGTGCCCAATCGGTTACTCCCGCAGCTTTCTGCATCTAGTGCATGTTTCCACGGTTTGGTGGTTGCGGTCAGTGGTGCCATGCCCATTTTCGCTCCCGTCAAGGCTTGAACGCCCGAGGGCTCGACTCGTCACCGAACAACCCGCAATACATCACAGGATCCGGACTCTGGCCCCCTTGATCTCCACCTCGGTCAGCCTGACACGTTCGTCGGGGGTGTTGTTGGGCCAGTGGAAGACCAAGTAGTCGTGTCCGTTGGAGGTGCGAAGGATCATGCCGTGGCCGCCGTTGCTGGACCACAGGGGCGGGTCGTGCTGAATCCACGGCCCCGTGATGGTTCCACTTTCTGATTCCGAGGTGCCCATCGCGTATCCTGCATCGCCGTGGCTCGACCACAGCATCAGCAGCGTCCCCTCGGGCGATCGGATGAGAAAGGGACCATCAGTGAACAGCGGGTCCTTGGCCAGGTTTAAGCCCTCTGGTGGTTCAACCCCGTCCGGGAACCGCAGCGGCCTGGTCCAGCCTGCCGATGAAGCTGAGAACAACAGGATCGGCTCACCTGTGCCAGCTTTTAGGTCGTGTGTCAGGCGGAGCGCGTACATCTCTCCGTCAGAGATCCCTGGTTTGTCAGGTGTCCCCTCCGCGCCGCGGCTGTAGACCAGCCAGCGGGAAGAGTCCTCATCAACAAAGAGCGTCCCGTCGAGGCTTGGCTCAGACACTGGGGTCACAGGTCCATCGCTCCACGGCTCGTAAGGACCTGTGGGGTGGTCCGCGACCAGGATCGAGACTCCACGGGGGCGTGCGCCGGTCGAGGTGGCGAAAGTGGCCAGCATGAAGAACCGTCCATCAAGGCAGTGGACTTCCGGCGCCCAGAACTGGCTATCCGCCCAGAAGCCTTGCCCTGGGCGGAACGCAGCAATGGGGCCGTTCCAGTTCTCGAGATCATCGCTGACGTAGCAGTCGAAGCCAGTCGCGGCCCCTCCCCATACGTTCTCGTCCGTGGTCCCGAAAAGGACGAACTCACCTGGAAAAGGCTCCAGGATGAACGGATCACGCATCCGGATGTCCTCAAGGCGAAGCTGTTCAACGGACATCGGCGTTCCTCTCGTCGGCGTAGCGGCTCGGCGCAACCCGGTACCCTGCCCAGCCGTGCGCCAACACTAGTCTTGCCGTCCTTGTTAGCCATGTGGGGAATCACTTTCGCCCAATGGAAATATACAAATCCTGCACCAAACCGGACACGCGGCTATGTGCACCTCTCCAGCCGCCCAAGCCGGTTGTTTCGGCAACCCACGCGGAATATTCGGCGTGGTCAGGATGGGACGGGTTGGCCAAAGCATCCATGATCGCCTCGTAACCGGGTAATCCGCCGGAGTCTTCCAGCGGGCCGCGGCGGGCACCGTCGATGAGCCGGGCCGGCGGAGTGTCTGCATTGGCCGGCCGGCTGGAGATCAGCTCAAGCCGGTGCAGCCAGCTGCCGCCAAAGTCGTATTCGTAAAAGGCGGCACCGGAGCCCAATACGAGCAGTCGATCCAGGGCGCAGTCCTCCTCGGGCCTGTCCTCCCGCAAACCGTCGAGGTCCTCGAAAAGCTGCTCGATCAGGACGGCGGAGGCCTCCCACAGGGCGCCGACCAGGAGCTTTGCCTGGAACAGGCTCCTGTCGCGCCGTTCTGGGGTGATTGAGCCCGCCCATTCGAGGTCATCAGCGTCCAGTCGGTCCGCTGGCCGGAGTTTCACCACTTCAGCTAGTTGCCCCAGGAGTTCGGGTGCAGAACCCCTTCAGGCCGACGGCTGGAGCCACGCCTCCCGAACTGGTCGGCGGGCAGGCCTGTTGGACGAGTTTCACCGGCTCCCGGGGCATCGGCAAGACGGTCATGTTGAGCGAAGCCGAAGGGATCGCGCGGGATCACGGGTGGGCCGTCATCTCCCGGCCACGCCACCTTCCTGCCGCGCCGAGACGCATTAGCATCTCCCCCGACCTCAATGACGAAGCAGCCGAGGCCACCGAGGGTACCCCTTCCTAATCCAACTCGTGGGCTACTACCTCTGGGTCGAAGCCGACAAGGCAGGATGGAAACTGAACCCCAGCAGCGTTCAGCGTGCGATTGCTGCCGCCCAAAGACGGAACATCTTGGTGGTCGTCGAGTCGCAGTCCCCGGACTCCACCAACCTCCGCGAGTAGATTGGCAGAATCTCCATTAGGGGCGTGCGACTTCCGCGGCCGACACCCCTGCAGGCCTCCTTATCGAGCAGAGCCAAACGGACAACGTCGCCACGACGGATGTCCGGTATCTATCCATCGAGGTCGCGGGCGGCTTCACTGGCCGCCTTATCGAAGCTGGCGGCTACCAGCGGCACCGTTGTCATCGAACGGTTCGAATACAACCATCCCGACGAGCACGGCCAGACTGGATTTCTCGGGCTGCGTCAGGTGGTTTCTGCCCTGACGAAGTTGGTGATGCTTCCAACCCCTTCCACGGTCACGGTGATGATGTCACCGTCTTTGAGGAACAGTTGGGGGTCTCGCCTGTATCCGACTCCGGCTGGCGTGCCGGTGAGGATGACGTCCCCCGGCTCCAGTGTGGTGAATTCGGAGATGGTGGCGATGAGTGTGGGGATGCTGAAGATCAGGTGGGAGAGGTCGGATTTTTGGACAACTTCCCCGTTCAATATGGTGCTGATGCTGGGGTTGCTGATGTCAGCTTCTGCCGGGGTGACGATGTAGGGGCCGAGCGGGGTGGTGTTGTCCCAGATTTTGCCCTGCAGCCATTGGTGGGACTTGCTCTGGTAGTCGCGCATGGTGACGTCGTTGGAGACGCAATACCCCAGAATGTGGTCCATGGCGTTCTGTTCGGCGATGCGGCGGCCTGTCTTGCCGATGATGACGGCGAGTTCGCCTTCGAAGTCGACCTGGCTGGATTCCGGGGGCAGGATGATGTCGTCGTCCGGTCCGGTGAGGGTGGATGTGTACTTGGGGAAGAGGACGGGAAAGGTGGCAGTGCTGGCGTCGTTGGCATGGTCTTTGTAGTTCAGGCCCACGCAGAGGATTTTCCCGGCCCTTGGTGACGCCGCGCGCAGGGTGACTTCGGATAGGGCAACCTGTGACTCGGTCAGGCGGAGAGCACTGGCAAGGCGATCGGCGGATGTTTCGGGTCCGACGTCGGTGAGGCCGGCCAGCGGGACGAGGTGTTCGCCGTGAACTTCGCCGATGAAGTCGCGACCTTTGTATCGGTAGTTTGCGTAGGCCATTCTTTTCTCTTCCTGATCTGGGATAACCGTTTACGGCAATGCGCGGACGTGCCGGACGTGAAGGTTGTTCACCATCGGCGGCATCTGTGCCGCCTGGGCGCAGGTGCTAACGTGCCGGATGCACACCAAAGGCGACGGCGAGTTTCATGATCTTTTCGGCGCGGCCAAGGCGGGGCAGGTCCGAGCCGTCGCGGATGACCCGCCCGCTGGCTTCGAAGTCCGCCATGAAGTCAGTGGCCCAGGCAACGTCCGAAGGTGTGGGGCTGATGACCTCATTGATGACGGGGGTTTGGTCGATGGCGAGGCAGAGTTTGCCGGTCATGCCCATCATCACGGTGATGCCGGTTTGTTCACGAAGTATGGGGTGGTTGGTGCCGACTGTGGGGCCGTCGATCGGGCCGGGGAGGTTGCCGACGCGGCTGGCGACCACGAGCTTCGCGCGCGGGTAGGCCATGGCCTCCGGG
>DATFAE010000195.1:0-22365 GCA_035254945.1 Arthrobacter sp.
GGCAATCCCGCCGCCGCCGGCGTTCCGCTCGGCCACGTCGTGGAAGGTGGTGGCGGTGTAGAACACGTTGACCTGGTTGCCCTGCATCAGGCGGGTGGAGCCGGACCATTCGGTGTTGCCGATGGAAGCGCCGTCAGCGAAGACGTGTCCGCCGTAGTTCCACTTGTCCGTGGCCGGGTCAGCGTTGGTCTTGCGGAAGAAGTAGCCGATCCGGGCGTTCCAGTGGCGCTGGTCGAATCCGTAGCCTGCGTGGCGGTCAGCGACCAGGGAGAAGATGACGTCGTAGCCCTTGTAGCTGATCTGGTTCGCGTTTTCGTCAGTCAGGGACCAGGTGTCCCAGACCCAGACGTCGTCGTTCATGGTGGGGAAATCCTCGGGGATTTCCGGCATGGTGACATCCGGGCTCATGGAGTTCTCGCCCGGGGCAACGGTGGAATCGCTCTGCGCCATGATCTGCTTGGCATCCGCGCGGGTCCACTTGGACGTGAAGTCCGACGCCGGGTCGTGGGCCTGCTGGCTGTGCTTGGTGGGCAGGGGGAAGCCCGGGGTCGGGGCCGGCATCTGCTCGGCCGCCGGCGGATCCGCCGGTTCGTTGGCCTGTGCTGACGGCATGGCCAGGAAGGCCGAGGCCGCAACAGCTGCCGCCAGCGCTGCGGCGGCAGGGCGCCACCGCAGCATCCGGGGGGTTTGGGGGTGCTTGTGCATTTTTGCTCTTCTCGCGGAGTTGAAACTATTCGTGGAAGACGGGCGTATGCCCTGTGCCTCGAATACTCCGGCGAGCCCGACAACACCGCAGGCGTCATCGAGGACGCCGTTGTGTCGAGGGGGAACGGGGCTTGGGTAGTGCCCCGCAAATGGCTCAGGACAAATCGTTATTTCCTGGCCCGCTTCTACGCTAGGCACCACCTGTAGGGCATTTCAAGCCGTGTTTCACTCCTGAAATTCCTCCTTCCGGACATTCTGTGCAAGCGTTTACATCATCAAAGCGCGCGCGTGCCATAACGGTTTGGCGGAGTCAAATGTTTCATTCGAAACCCTCAATCGTGTGAAACGTCACTCCGGGTCCACGCTGAGTCCACCCGCAGTTCACGGACTCGGTGCGGACCGGCGTTGCGTGTACCGGCGCTGCGGGTGGACCGGCGTGACGGGCGGGCCAGCGCAGAGCCGCTAGGGAAACAGCGGGCGCGGACCGCTGAAGATTCCTTCCATCCGCCAGGCGTCCAGCTGCAGGAGCCGGACAGGGCCGGCGGCGGCCAGCCGCACGGAGGTCCCGCCGAGGGTGGGATACACCCGGGCGGTCAGCGGCTTGCCGTTGGCGAAGATCTCCACTGCGGAGCGGTCCACCAGGACCCGGAGGTGAAGCCGGCCAGCGGCCAGGGTCACGGGGCCCGATTTCTCCTCCGTGTCCACCGAAGCGTCGAGGCTGCTGCGGGACCGGTCCAGGCGCAGCCGGGAGTCGCCGGTTCCTGTGCCGCGGGAGACTTCAATGACGGCCTCCTCGGCGGAGCCCGGAGCGGTTCCTTCCAGGGCAGCGTCGGAACTGGCGGACGAGCCCAGGATCCCGAGCCGGAAGACGCTTCCTGGCTCCAGCTCCACGTCCAGTTCCAGGTCCAATTGGTTTCCGGCAACCTCTGCCAGGACCTCGCTGACGGCCACGTGCCGCGGACCGATCCTGACGTGGTCCCGGCGCAGCGCCTCAATCTCCGGCACGGGTGCAAACGCCAGTTCCCCGTGCGCGTCCAAGGTTGCCACCCGCGGCAGGCTCATCACACCGGACCACCCGGCCGCCACCATGGCCTCCTCCGTCCGGCCCTCCTGCAGCCACCCGAACATCACACGGCGGCCGGCGTCGTCGGCGAAGGACTGCGGCGCGTAGAAGTACCGGCCACCAAAATCCAGCCGGCGCAGCTGCCAGGGGCTGTATGTGTCTCCCGCGTACCTTCCGGTCCAGTACAGCGGGTGCCGGGTGTCTCCGTCGTCCCACGCGGAGAAGACCAGGACGTCGGGTCCGGCTCTCCCCTGATCCGCCCGCCGGTCACTAATCTGCCCTGCGCCACCGGCGCCCGGCCACTCTGCAGCATCGCCAAGTACCCCGGGGCCGGCGCGGAACAAGTCCACGCATTCCCACATCGTCCCCTCCCAGTCCGTCGCCGCCGGATCGCCGGCGGACGCATCGCCGATGAGCAGCGGCCCGATATAGTCCCAGGTCCGGAGGTCCGCCGACTCATACAGGAACGCCGTGCCGCCGCGGCCCCGGATGCCCGAGCCCACCAGCTGGCGCCAGCCCGAAGCTTCCCGCCACACGCAGTGGTCCCGGTAGGCGGTGATGTCCACTCCCGCCGGCGGCGCGGAGATCACCGGGTTTTCCGGGGCTTTGGTCCAGGTGAGCAGGTCGGGCGAACCTACGGCCACACACGGAAGTTCACGTTCGCCGTGCCGGCCTGAATACACCAGCGTGGGCGTGCCGCCGTCGTTCACCAGCACACCGGACCAGCAGCCGTCAGCGTCCGGAGAGTCCGGCCCGTCCGTGGGTTCCAGCGCGACGGGCTCGTCCGTCCAGTTGACCAGGTCCGTGCTGGTGGCGTGGCCCCACAGGATGCGGTGGTGGAAGGCTCCCTCGGGGTTGTATTGGTAGAAGAGGTGGTAAGCGCCGTTCCACTGGCTGACGCCGTTGGGATCGTTGAGCCAGCCTGCGGGTGAAACGAAGTGGAACCTTGGACGGTGCGGGTCAGCCTCGGCGCGGATCACCAGTTCGTCCTGCGGCACAGTGGCCAGGGGGTGGGTCATTTCAGTCATGCGGAAACCACTTCTTCCAGGGGGTCTGTGGCCAACGCGTGGCCGGCTGCAGCGGCGGGCGGCCGGTAGAGGTGGCAGCGCACCCAGTGCCGGTTGGCGGCGTCACCCACCTGGTGCCGCACGGGTTCGGACGCGGAGCAGCGCTGGCGCGGGTCGCCGTCGTACGCGCACGACGCCGGTTCCATCACCGCCGCCCGCAGCTCCGCCCGCTCGACGGGATCGTAGGACCCTGACCGGGCGGGATCGGGCACGGCAGAGACCAGCAGCCGAGTGTAGGGATGCGCCGGGTTGGCCAGGAGGTCCAGCGACTCGCCTTCCTCCACGAGTTCGCCGGCAAACATCACGGCGATGCGGTCGGCGAGATACCGCGCGGAGGCGAGGTCGTGGGTGATGTAGAGCATGGAGATTCCCTTCCCGTCGCGAAGTCCGCGCAACAGGTTCAGGATCCCGATCCGCACGGAGACGTCAAGCATGGAGGTGGGCTCGTCGGCGAGGATCACCTCGGGCTCCACGGCGAGGGCCCGGGCGATGGCCACCCGCTGGCGCTGGCCGCCGGAGAGTTCATGCGGGTAGGAGTTGAGCATGTCCGGTGTCAGGCCGACCGTGGCCATCAGCTCATCGAGGCGGCTGCGCAGCTGCCCCGCGTCCCCTGCCTTGCCGTGCAGGGTCAGGGATCGGGTGAGGAAGTGTTCGATCCGGTGGACCGGGTTGAGGGACCCGAAGGGGTCCTGGAACACCATCTGCAGCTGTGCCCGGTATGCCCGGGATGCCTGGAACCGGTCCCGTTTCAGGACGTCCGTGCCGTTCAGCAGGATCTTGCCGGAGGTGGGCTTTTCCAGCCGCGCAATGCACCGGGCGAGGGTGCTTTTCCCGGAGCCGGACTCGCCCACGAGGGCCACGATTTCGCCTTTGCCGATGCTGAGGTCCACACCGCCGAGGGCGCGCACGGTGGCCCGGGAGAACAGTCCGCCGCTGTGGAAATCCTTGGACAGGCCCCTGACCTCAAGGGCTGGGACTTCCAGGACCGGTGTTTCGCTGTGCTTGCTCATGGGTGTGCTCCTTCCAAAGCAGGCTGGTTCCGGGCGTTCCCGTCCGGGGAAACGGGGGCCACGAAATGTCCCGGCGCCGCTTCCTGGAGGTCGGCGATGTTGCTGAACTTCACGCCGTCGGCCAAGCCGGTGAGCGGTATCCGCGGCCCTGTCAGGGGCGGGAACGCCCCCATGAGGGCCTGCGTATAGGGGTGGAGCGGGGCCGTGTGGATGTCCCTGGCCTTGGCCGTTTCGACGATCCGGCCGCCGTACATAACGGCCATCCGGTGCGAGAGTTCGACCATCAGGGACATGTCATGGGTGATGAAGAGGACGGAGAAGCCCAGCTGGTGCTGCAGGTCCTTGATCTGGGCCATGATCTCCTGCTGCACCACCACGTCCAGGGCGGTGGTGGGCTCGTCCAGTATCAGGAGCGAGGGCTTCAGTGCCACCGCCATCGCGATGACGGCCCGCTGGCGCATGCCGCCGGACAGCTGGTGCGGGTAGGACTTCAGCCGGGCGGGGTCGATCCGGACCAGCTCCAGGAGCTCCGCGGCACGCCGCAGGGACTCCTTCCGGGAGTAGCCGGCGTGCGTGGTGTAGATATCCACGATCTGGTCGCCGATGGTCATCACCGGGTTGAGGGAGTTCATGGCGGACTGGAAAACCATGGCGACGTCCTGCCAGCGGAAGCGCCGGAGTCCCTCCTTGTCCAGCGCCAGGACGTCCCTGCCGCCGAAGCGGATGCTGCCGCCGGCGATTTCCGCGGGGTCGCGCAGCAGCCGCATAATGGCGTTCGCGATGGTTGATTTGCCGCAGCCGGATTCGCCTGCCAGGCCGAAGATCTCGCCGGCACCGATGCTGAAGGAAACGCGGTCGACGGCGGTGGTGGAACGGGTGTCGCCGCGGTACTTCACGGTGAGGTCCTGGATCTCCAGGACGGGCTCACGTGAGCCCAGGGAGGTCTGGGAGACGGTCATGCCGATGCTCGCTTTCCGGTGTGGCCGGTCTTGGGTTTCCTGATTTTCCTGAGGCGGGGATTTGTGACCTCGTCCACCGCGTAGTTGATCAGCGCCAGCGAGAAGGCCACGAGCGCGATGCACAGGCCGGAGGGGACGAACACCCACCAGCTGCCGGTGAGCAGGGCGCCTTCGTTTCCTGCCCAGTAGAGGTTGTTGCCCCAGGAGACCGTGCTGACGTCGCCGAGGCCCAGGAACTCGAGGCCGGCCTGCGCGCCGATGCCGTAGATGATGCATGCCAGAAGCGTGCCCATCACGATGGAAGCCATGTTCGGCAGGATTTCGCCGAACATGATCCGCAGCGGCCGTTCGCCGGTGACCACGGCAGCGGCGACGAAGTCCTTGGACCGGATGGACAGCGCCTGTGACCGCAGCACGCGGGCGGAACCGGCCCAGCCGGTGACCACCAGGACCAGGATGACGGTGCCGAGCCCGGGCGGCAGGAAGGCGGCCAGGATCACCAGCAGCGGCAGGCCGGGCAGGAGGAGGAAGACGTTGGTAGTGAGGGACAGGGCTTCGTCGATGAACTTGCCGAAGTAGGCGGAGGCGAGGCCCACCAGGATTCCGATAAAGGTGGAGGCGAACCCGACGGTCAGGCCCACAAACAGGGAACTGCGGGCCCCGTGGATGGTGAGGGCCAGGACGTCCTGCCCCTTGGCCGTGGTGCCCAGCAAGAACCCGGCATCCGGTTCCTGGGACGCCATGCCGGTGATCTTGGACGGGTTGTCCGGGTAGAGCACGGGCGCCAGAAGGGCGAGGGCGATGAAGACCAGGAGGATGGCAGCGCCCGTCATGGCCTTCTTGTTGGTCAGCAGTCCGTGGAGCAGGCTCCGGTTGGGCCTGCGGACTGTGCCTCCGGACGGAAGTCCGGTGCCGCCGTCGGGCGTTTTGCCGGTGATGGGATCTGCCGCCCGGGTTTCACCGGGCAGGCTGGAAGCGGTGTTTGCGATGGAAGTGGTCATGGTCCGTCCTCCCTAGTTGGCGCGGACGCGCGGGTCGAGGCGGACATACAGGATGTCCACCAGGAAGTTGGCCAGCAGCACGGCGGCTGTGATGGTCAGGAACAGGCCCTGCATCAGCGGGTAGTCCAGGCCCTGCACGGCGGCCAGCAGTTGGTAGCCGACACCGGGGTAGGCGAACACCACTTCGGTCAGGAGCGCGCCTCCCACCACGAAGCCCAGGCTCATGCCGAAGGCGGTGACGGACGGCAGCATGGCGTTGCGGGCGGCGTAGCGGAACATGATCCGGCCCGGGCGCAGCCCCTTCGCCTCGGCCATGGTGATGTAGTCCTCGGCGTTGGTGGCGATCATTGTGTTACGCATGCCCAGCATCCAGCCGCCGATGGAGACCAGCACGATGGTGAGGGCAGGCAGCACCAGGTGCATGCCGACGTCGGACACAAACTCCCAGCTGAAGCCCGGCTCGATGGTGTCACTGAACGCGTGCCGGATGGGGAACCAGCCCAGCGTGACGCCGAACAGGTAGAGGGCGCCCATGGCAAGCCAGAAGTAGGGAAAGGAACCGATGAAGATCAGCAGCGGCGGGAGTGCCGAGTCAACGGCTCCCCCGCGCCGCCACGCCGCCAGGATTCCCAGCAGGTTACCCACGACGGCGGCAATCACCAGGGCGGTTCCGCCCAGCAGGAGCGTCCAGCCCACCTGCGATCCGATCACTTCGGTGACCGGCGCGGGAAAACGGGAGATGGAGACGCCCATCTGGCCGCTCAGCATGTTGTGGAGGTAGCCGATGTACTGCTCCCAGAGCGGCCTGTCGTCCACCCCGAGGAGCTTGCGCAGCTGCTCGATCTGTTCGGGCTGCATCCGGTCCTGGGTCCGGGCGAACATCCGGGAGACGGGGTCGCCGGGCATAAAGCGCGGGAGCAGGAAATTCAGGGTGATGGACACCCAAAAGGCAATCAGGTAGAAACCCAGGCGGCGCAGGATAAAGCGCACGGTTTCCCTCCGTTCGGGAAGTGCGGAAGTTTGGGTGGCGGGCCCCGCGCCGCTGCATTGATCGCAGCGGCGCGGGCCCGCGTGGAGACGAGTGGTTACTTACGCGGTTCCAGCGATGTCAGGACCAGAACCGTTGTGGGAGCGCGCACGGAGAGCGTGGCGTAGGGGTTGTCCTCGGTGGGCCAGCCGGTGAACCGGGTGTCGTTGAAGGCGCCCCATTCCGGGCCGGCGAACAGCGGGATGACCGGGGCCACGGCGCTGTACTCCTCCTGGATCTTGTCCACGACCTTGTGCTGGGCGTCCTGATCGGCGGCGGCCGCGAATTCGGTCAGGAGTCCGTCGGCCTTCGGGTCAGCGAAGCGGTGGTAGTTTTCGAAGGCCTTCTCCCCCACCGGCTTGACTGTGGAGGTTCCCATCAGGCCCGCGAAGTACTTGTACGGGCTGGGGTCATTGGCGCTCCAGACGATGCCGGAGTCGAAGTCACCCGTTTCATAACCCGCCACCACTGCGGCCCAGTCCGGCGAGTCAACCTTGGCGGTGACGCCCACCTCGGCGAGGTTCTGGGAGATCACGTTGGCCACGGACAGCCAGTCTGAGGACGCCGCGCCCACGGAGATCTTGAATTCGAAGGGCTTTCCGTCCTTCAGCGTGCGCTTGCCGTCGGTGCCCCTGGCGTAGCCGGCCTTGTCCAGCAGTTTGTTGGCTTCGTCAACATTGAGCTTCGTCCAGTCACAGGTGTCCTGGACTTCCTTGTTCTTCCAGGTTTCGTAGTTGCCGGACAGGCCGGTGCAGTCCGCCGGCTTGGTGTAACCGCTCATGCCGATCCTGGTCACCTGGTCCCGGTCCACGGCCATGCTGAGGGCCTTGCGGACATCGGTGTCGTTGAACGGGGCCTTGGTGGTGTTGAGCTGCCAGTTGATCATGGAACCCGTGGGCGGGAACCAGTACTTGCGGTGGTCGGGGTCCTTGGAAATAAAGGTCTTCTCGATGTTGGGCATGTACTGCGGGGCCCAGTCAACGTCCCCGTTCGCGGCGGCGAGGTTGGCGCCGTCGTTCCCGGCGAAGGCGAGCATCTTGATGCCGGCGATCTTCTGCTTTTCAGGCTGCCAGTAGTTGGGGTTCTTCTTCAGCACGAAGGACTGTGCCTGGAAGGTGTCCACCTCCGTGTAGGGGCCGGTGCCAACAGGCGTCTCGTTGGCTTCCTTCTCGGGGTCGGCAATCTTGGACCAGATGTGGTCCGGCAGGATGCTCAGCTGGCCGAGGTCGTAGAGGGCAGGTGACCACGGCGTCTTGAACGTGAAGGTGACCTTGTTGGCGCCGTCGGCCGTCACGGTGTCAAGGTAGTCGTAGCCGCCCTTGATCTTCTTTTGCAGGGCGAACGTAGTGACCACGTCAGCCGGGACCAGGGGCTGGCCGTCGGACCACTTCACGCCGTCGCGGAGCGTGAACGTGACGGATTTGCCGTCCTCGGCCGCGTTCCATTCTGTGGCAAGCCAAGGGGTGGTGTCACCATCGGCGGGGTTGTAAATCAGCAGGGATTCGTAGATGGCCTGCTGCGTCATGGGGGCGACGGTGGGGGCGAACGGGTTGAAGTTGCGGACAAAGGTGCCCATATCCTCACGGGGGATGGTGAGGAGCGCGCTTTCTGCGGAACCGCCCGCGTTGGACTGGCTGCCCTGGTTCGCAGAGCATCCGGTGAGCAGGAGGGCACCTATTGCCAGGCTGGCCGCCGTGATGCGGGCAGCCCGGAGGAATCGCTGTTGTGTCATGATGGAGATCTCTTTCCTCTCTTCATCGCTGAAGGTGAAGGTGTGGTTGGGGTTGCTGTTCAGTAGTTGATTTGCCGTCAGACTGAACAGCGTTCTAGCAGCGGACAGTCGACCATTTGCTGATGCGCAGTGATCGGCTGTCCTGCTGTAAGGCTTGCGAGTGTTTGGACACCCAGCGCACCCATCTCCTCGAAGGGCAACGCAACCGTAGTCAATTTGGGCCTGAGGTAGGCCGCTATGAGTTCCTGGTTGTCGAAGCCGATCACGGCGATGTCCTGGGGGATGGCGAGCCCACGCTCCTTGATGGCGTCATAAGCGCCCATGGCCATCCTGTCGTTGAGGCAGAACAGGGCAGTTGGCCTGCCTGCGCCGGCCGGAAACTTATCGAGGATTTCGCAGGCGGCCTCGTAGCCGCCATCCGCCGTCGCATGTCCGGAAACGACCAGTTGAGGATCCAGTTCCAGCCCTGCTTCGGCGAGTGCCTCGCGGCACCCGGCCAAACGCCCGACGGCGGCGGGGATGTCCGGATCCAGGTTGATGACACCAATTCTGGAGTGGCCCGCCCGGAGCAACCGTTCGACGGCGACGCGGCCGCCGGCGCGCTCGTCCGGGACGATCGAGGGCAGTTTGCCATCGGCGTCGAAACAGTTGATGAGGACGGTGGGAACCTCGTTGGCGCTTTCAGGTACGTGCACTGCCCGGTGGTAGGTGGCCGCGTAAAGCAGTCCTTCCACGCGTTGTTCCAGCAGCTTTTCCACGGCGGCGTCTTCCATGCCCTGGTTTGGTCCTACGGCATCAGCCTGGTCGGACGGGGCGATGAGCAGGAACTTGCGGTCCAGCCACGCCTGGTCCTGTGCGCCCTTGATGATGTCGACGGCGAATGGTGCCGTAACGATTTCGGTGACGATGCCGTACCAGTCGCTCCGCTGCGAGGCCAGGGCCCGGGCGCCCGCGTTGGGACGGTAACCGAGTGTTTGGACCGCTTCGAGGATCCGGGTGCGGGTTTCCTCGGAGATGCTGGCGTTCTCGCGGTTGCTCAGGACGAAGGAGACCGCGGTTCGGGACACGCCGGCCGCCTTGGCCACGTCTGCCATGGTGACGCCGCGGTTGATGGTGACCGCCGTCGTCGCTGCTGCGGCGGCGCCAGCGTCCGCAACGGGTGCGGGTGCCGGTGGTGTGCTGTTCGCCATTGAATGCTCCGAAATTTGCCGATGCTGGCCGTCGCGGCCAGCCGAAATCTGCTTACTAACGCGCGTTACTACGAGCGTGTGATTTAGGTTACGCGCGTTAGTTGGATCCTGTCAACGGCATCTTCAACGACGTTGTGGCGGTTTCCGCGGTACCTTGCGGGAAATCCCCGCTGGATGGACTTATCCCCCCGGGCTTCCCGGGGGAAAGGTCCGCCTGGAGGGGAATTTCACTGAAGGGGCCGGCGGGGCGGCGGGGCGGCCGTTAATGAAGAAAAGCACCAGTTCCGAAGAACTGATGCTTCCCAGTGGTGGCTCCGACCGGCGTCGATCCGGTGACCTTTCGATTTTCAGTCGAACGCTCTACCAACTGAGCTACAGAGCCTAGGTGACATGTCACCATGACCACCGGAATTCCTTCCGGCAACCAGAGCGACCCTGACGGGACTTGAACCCGCGACCTCCGCCGTGACAGGGCGGCGCGCTAACCAACTGCGCTACAGGGCCTTGCTTTTCTTGCTTCCGCAGTATCGCTACCGCGTTTTTTCAAGGCTTCCAGCCTACCAGACTTTCTTAGCCTGTTTGACCAGCTCCTTGCGTACCCCCAACGGGATTCGAACCCGTGCCGCCGCCGTGAAAGGGCGGTGTCCTAGGCCGCTAGACGATGGGGGCCAGAACCCGTTCGGAGCAAAAAGAAAAGGCTTCGAGCCGGGGCTTTCAGTCTTTGTCCTTCGCAGTTCCTCCGAACTGGACTCTAAAACTATAGGGCCTTCGCCGGGATAATCCAAAATCGGCCCGCAGGCACCTGAACAAACCGCCCGCAAGCGGCGAAGATGGACAGATGGATGCCGTCGCCGCGCTCAACGAAATTGCCTTCTGGCTGGAGCGCGAACGCGCCGCCACGTTCAAGGTCCAGGCCTTCCGGAAGGCGGCGGACATGATCGCGGAACTGGAGCCTGCCGAACTGAAGGCCCGGACGGAGGACGGCAGGCTCAAGCGCATGAAGGGAATCGGGGACCGGACGTACCAGGTGATCCGCCAGGCGGTGGACGGCGCGGTGCCGGACTATCTGGAGGACCTGCGCCAGCGCAGCACCGGCTCGCTCGCCGATGGGGGCAGCGAACTCCTCGCCGCTCTCCGGGGCGACCTCCACAGCCACAGCGACTGGTCCGACGGCGGCTCCCCCATCCGGCTGATGGCCGAGGCTGCGAAGGTGCTGGGCCGCGAGTACCTGGCGCTCACGGACCACTCCCCCAATCTCAAGATCGCGAACGGGCTCAGCGCTGAACGCCTGGCCGAGCAGCTGGACGTGGTGGCGGGGATCAACAGCGGCTCCAGCGGAAGTGGCTTCACGCTCCTGGCCGGGATCGAGGTGGACATCCTGGAGAACGGGGACCTGGACCAGGCTCCCGGGATGCTGGACCGCCTGGACGTTGTGGTGGCCAGCGTACATTCGAAGCTGAGATCGGACCGGAGCACCATGACGCGGCGCATGCTGGCGGGCATCCGGGATCCGCATACAAACATATTGGGGCACTGCACGGGACGCCTCGTGGAAGGGTCGCGCGGAACACGTCCGCAGTCAGAATTCGACGCCAGGAAGGTATTCGAGGCCTGCGCGGAAAACAACGTGGCCGTGGAGATCAACTCGCGGCCCGAGCGCCAGGACCCACCGGACGACCTGATCCAGCTCGCCCTCGATACCGGATGCCTGTTCTCGATCGACAGTGACGCGCACGCCCCCGGGCAACTGGACTTCCTGCAGTACGGCGCGGCGCGGGCGGCCAGCAACGGCGTGCCCGCCGAGCGCATCATCACCACGTGGCCGCTGGACCGCCTTCTGGAGTGGGCCAGGAAGGCCTGAATCGGTGCTACTTCACGGCGTCGGCGAGTTTCTGCCGGAAGTCCTGCTTGGTGCTTAGGGTGAGCTTTTCGCCGTTGAGGAAGAACGTCGGAGTGCCGGTGACGCCCAGGGCTGTTCCATCCGTAATGTCGGCCCGGATGCGTCCCTTAGTCCTGTCGTCCGCAACTGCG
This sequence comes from Arthrobacter sp., assembly GCA_035254945.1. Lineage (GTDB taxonomy): Bacteria > Actinomycetota > Actinomycetes > Actinomycetales > Micrococcaceae > Arthrobacter. The sequence continues at coordinate 11,786 of DATFAE010000195.1, forward strand.
GCGTCAAAGGCCGCCAGTTCAAGGCCGAGTTCCCCGGCAAATGTCCTGAACAGGGGCGCCTGCGATTCGGCCTTTCCATGCCACTGGTCCTGGGTTTCGAACAGCCGGGCCTGCATCGCTTCGAACTTTCCCTGCTGTGCCGCGGCTTCGACCGCCAGGGCGGCCTGTCCTGAGTTCGGGTGCGAGGAGAGCGGGAAGTAGCGGTTGACGAAGGTGATCCTGTCGCCGAATTCCTGTTTGAGCTCCTCCACGAAGGGGTGGACGGACCGGCACGCCTCGCATTCGAAGTCGAGGAACTCCACGAGCTGCGCTCTTTCCACCGCCGGAGTGGTGAGCCTGTGGCTGTCAGTCCGGACAAGCTGTTCGCTGCCTGCCACCGGGACCTCCGGCGTCGGTTTGGCCGTTGTCAGGACTGCGTACCAGGCTGCTCCGCCGACCACGATGATACCCAGCAGGATCCAAATGACCAGGCGTATCCGTTTGGCTGTATCCGGCGATGACGTTGGGGCTGAGACCATGGAACGCATCCTAACCGAGCCCGCACACGCCGCTGGCAGTCCACGCCAGCACTTTTGGCAGGAACTCGACCAGACGTGGCCGATTTCCGCCAGCCCCGGGCAACCTGGCAGGGCTAGATTGGCAGCATGGCAACCACCTCCCCCACCAACTCCCCGACATCAGCGGTTCCTCCCGCATCCCCCGGCCGCGTCAACGCCCTCGGCGTCGCGGCCGTGGCCGTCACCGTGGTGCTCTGGGCGTCGGCTTTTGTAGGCATCCGGGCGATCGGACCCACCTTCTCCCCAGGCTCCCTGACGCTGGGCAGGCTGGCGGTTGCCGCCGTCGTGCTCGGCGCCCTGGTTGTGCCGCAACTGGCCAAAAGCAAGGTGTTGCCGCGGGGCCGTGAATGGTGGCCAATCCTGGCGTACGGCGTTATGTGGTTCGGCGGCTACAACGTGGCCCTGAACGCTGCGGAACACCGGCTGGACGCCGGGACTGCCGCCCTGCTGATCAACGTCAGCCCCATCCTGGTTGCCATCATGGCCGGATTCGTGCTGAAGGAAGGCTTCCCGCGGTGGCTGATCATCGGCAGCATGGTGGCGTTCGGCGGGGTGGCGCTGATCGCGGTCGGCTCCGGCTCAGGTTCCGGGGAACGTTCGACGGCGGACGTGGCGGGTGTGCTGCTCTGCCTCCTTGCCGCTGTGCTCGCCGCCGTCAGCGTCATCATCCAGAAGCCGGTGCTGCGGAAATTCCCGGCAGGCCAGGCCACCTGGTTCGGCATCATGGTGGGGGCGGCATGCTGCATTCCCTTCAGCGGCCAACTGGTGTCCGAGCTGCAGTCGGCGCCGCTGCCAGCCACAGCGGGCTTGGTGTACCTGGGCGTTTTCCCCACAGCCATCGCCTTCACCACCTGGGCGTATGCTCTGTCCCTGATCGATGCCGGCAAACTGGCCGCGACCACCTACCTGGTGCCGGGCACCACCATCCTGATCTCGTGGCTGGTCCTGGGCGAGGTCCCCGCCGTCTGGGGGCTGGTGGGAGGCGCGGTCTGCCTGGTGGGAGTAGGCCTCACGAGGCGCCGGTCCCGCACTCGACGGGACGCGGCATGACGGGGTTTTCCCGCTAGAGTCGGGGTATGCCCGCACACCTCCCGCCCGGACTTCCCATCATCCCGGACGGCCCGCAGGAGACCCCTCCGTTCTCCATGTCCGAGGACGAGTTCGAGTCCGCAGTCAGCGACGCCCTGAACCGGATCCCGGCAAAGATCGCCCAGGCCATGGACAACGTCGCTGTGTTCATCGACGACGACTACGTGCCCGGGCCCGGTGAGGATCCGGACACCGTCCTGCTGGGACTGTACGAGGGAGTCCCGCTGACGGAACGGGACTCCTGGTGGGATGCGGGTTCGCTGCCGGACCGCATCACCATCTTCCGCCAACCCATCCTGGAGATCTGTGAGACCCGCGAGGACGTCGTCGAGGAGGTGGCGGTAACCGTCATCCACGAGATTGCCCACCATTTCGGCATCGACGACGAGCGCCTGCATGAGCTCGGCTGGGATTAGCGATTCCTGGTTTCGGCCTCCCCGGGGGCTAGCCTTGTAGGCATGGGACACGACCACCACCATTCGCACGGAATGACGGCAACCGGCCGGCACCGCAGACGCCTCATCGCTGTCCTGGCCATCACGCTGGCTGTTGTGGTGGTCCAGGTGGTGGGCGCGGCACTGTCCGGGTCGCTGGCGCTGCTGGCGGATGCCGGCCATATGCTCTCCGACGCGGCGGGCGTGACCATCGCATTGCTGGCCGCCTGGATCGCGGGACGGCCCGCCAGCGACCAGCGGACCTACGGCTACCAGCGTGCCGAAGTCCTGGCGGCGCTGGCAAACGCCCTGATCCTCATTGTGATTTCCGTGGTCATTTTCTCGGAGGCCATCCGGCGCATTGGCTCCGCCCCCGAGGTCCAGACCGGCATCATGTTCTTCGCCGCCATCCTGGGCCTGGTGGCCAATCTGGTGTCCCTGCTGATCCTGCACGGCGCGCACAGGGATAGCCTGAACGTCCGCGGAGCCTACCTCGAAGTGCTCGGGGACCTGCTCGGGTCCCTCGCCGTCATCGCGGCAGCAGTGATCATCCTGTTCACGGGCTACCAGGCCGCCGACACCATCGCCTCAGTGGTGATCGCCCTGATGATCCTGCCGAGGGCGTGGAGCCTGCTGCGGGAGGTGGTGGATGTCCTGCTGGAAGCAACCCCGAAGGGGGTTGAGGTGCAGATGATCCGGGAGCACATCCTGTCGGTTGACGGCGTCTCCGACGTCCACGACATCCACATCTGGACCATTACCTCGGGGGTTCCGGTGTTTTCGGCACACGTGGTGGTGGAGGACGGCGTGCTCAACGCCCGCGGCGCTGACCAGCTGCTGGACCAGCTGACCACGTGCCTGGGCTCCCACTTCGATACAGACCACTGCACGTTCCAGCTTGAACCGGCCAGCCACTCCGAACACGAATCACAGCAGCACGCGTAGCCTCACCCGCCCCCGCGCGGGCCTCGGATCCAGGCCCAGCGGCGGTGGCTTCCGGCGGCCCACCAGCGCTGCCCGGCTACGCGCACCTGCCGGACTCCTAGCCAGCGGGCCGGGATCCGCTGCCCGTCCGGCGCGGGCGAGGTATCCATCCGCAGCATCAGCGCTTCCCGGGTGGCGGCTGGCGGCAGCCTGCCCTCCTGGTCGAGGAAGTCGATCAACCCGGCTCCGTCAGCGAAATAGCCAGCCATCGGGCCGGGCGGGTGCGCGATGTGCCATCCAAAATACAGCTCCCAGAGCGCGGGGTCCGAACGGACTGCGGCGGCCAGCGCCGGGAAGTGCTGCCCCAGGCCGCCCAGCCGTTTCCTGGCCAGGCCCAGCCGGACAGCCGCCACCCGCGCGGGATCGAATCCGTCGGGGACAGCGCCGTCCGCAACCAGTGCAGCCACAAGTTCCTGCTGCCGTGCGGCCAGCACCGAACGGGCCGCCGGCAGCCCGGGTTCGGCGTCGGGAGCGTTGCCTGCCGTGAATTCCGGAAGCCCCATCAGCGTGCGCCCCCGGCCCCGGCTGCGGGTGTTTGCGCTGCAGGCGTGACGCGCGGCAAACCCGCGGCGTCGGCAATCTCGTCAAGTTCGGCGAAGAAGACCCGTTCGGGCGGAAAGTTGCCGTCCCGCTCCAGCATCAGCGGCAGCGGGCCGGCCACCCTGACGAGTTCGCCTGCCAGCTTCAGCACGTCCTGGGGCACTGCCTCCTGGTGCGTGTCCTGGTAAAGGCCGTCCAGCACCTCTCCCCCGGCAATGTGGCAGTAGGCAATCCGTTCGAGCGGAAATTCGAGCAGGGCCCTGCGGGGATCGCGCCCGCTGTTAACGGCGTTGGCGTAGACATTCGCGACGTCGAGCACCAGCATTGCACCGGTCCGGTCCAGCAGCTCGGACAGGAACTGGCCCTCGGTCATGGTGTTGTCCGGCCACTCAGCCAGTGCTGCGATGGGCTCCAGGGCGAGTGGGACGTCAAGGCCGGCCTGTGCCTGGCGGACATTCGCGGTCAGCACAAGCAACGAGTCCTGGTTCCGCGGTACCGGCAGCAGATGACCGGCTTCGAGGAGGTCTGCGTGCGGTGCGCCGGCAGGAACCTGGCCGCCGGAGCGCACGAAGGCGATGTGTTCGCTGACCAGGGGGGCGTGAATTGCCTCTCCGGAAGACCTGAGATGGGCGAGCCGGGTTTGGTCCACTTCGGCGGCTGACCCAAGCGAGAGTGAGATCCCGTGCACGACGGCGGACATGCCGCCGTCGATCAGCTCCTGCAGCGGTGCCGGGACCTCAATGCCGCTGCCGTGATCGTGCAGGTTTTCGGCCACTACCTCGACAAAGGACAGGCCAGCCAGGCGGTCAATGGGTCCGGCCAGGGCCGGCCGCCAGCCGATGCCGAGGCCCGGTGAAAGGGGCCCGCCGCTAGCCACCACAGCCGCCGCCCCCACAGCTCCCGCCACCGCCGCAGGAGGAGCTGCCGCCACTGCCGGATGATGAGGAGGAAGAGACAGGGTCACCGTAGTAGGTTCCGCCGCCGGCACCCGCCCCGGCGGCCGGAACGCCCATCGCTGAAGCATAGGAGGGCGCGGCCACCCACAGGCCCGCCGCGCCAAAGAGCGCCGCACCCAGGGCAACCCTGAGAGAAGAGACGCCGGAGTAACCGGCCTTGTTATCCGGACGGAGGTCCTGGTTCTCCCGCCGCAGTTCCCGGAGAACCTGGATTCCGGGCTGGGTAATGGCGGGGATTCTCGCAGCCAGGACAGCGAAAGCGAAAAAGCCAGCCATGACGGCGCCCACAAGATAAGAGGCGTCGCGGCCGTTGAGAATACCGGCCACTATGCGAACCACGCCCAGCACCAGGAGCAGGCCGATGGCCCATTTGAGAGCCCTCAGAACGACCATGACTCCGCGGCTCCGGAGCAGTCCGAGCCGGGCGAGACGCCGATGGCGTCCGCTGAGCTGGCCCTGGACAAAGGCATCTGCGTGGCATGCCTTGGGGGTCGACCCCGGGTACCTGGTCGCTCCGGCAACAGCCTGGAGCAAGGGGTCCTGCCAGTTTGCTTCAAGGAAGCGGCGTTCTTCAGGGGAGGGCCGCCCGTTTTGGTGGGTCCAGACCCAATGGCTGACCGCCACTGCATGTAACGGACCACCGCTGAGATAAGCCAGGTCCAGCGGCGCCAGGGAATGCGGATCCACCTTGCGGTGGAACGGGAGCAGCCCGCCGGTGAACAGGCGGAGCAGGAAAACGGAAGTACCCAGCAAAAGCCCCGCCGCCACGTACCACCCCAGAAAGTCCGGACCCTCGATGCCCCACGTCGGCTCCACGCGTTGTTCCCCCGTCACTCGTCCTGCCACCATGCTACGGTCCGGCGGGGCGCCACGGCATGGAGTGGACTCCCCATGGGGACAAGAGGCAAAACCCGACACGCCGGCAGTAAATCCCCACCGCGACGCTCTTGTTGTTTATGTTATTGATGTGGCCAGTGTTGCCAAAGTGCATTTGCTGACGTAGCCTCTGAATGCTGGATGATCGGCAGAGGGGCACTGAGTGCCGTCCACCAGGCCTCGCTCTCCAGCCCAACGATGCTGCGAGGTTCTGCGAATGGCTTTGACCGGACCCGGCCGCAGGGCCGCCCTGCTGGGACTCGCCGTCGTACTGCTGGGAAGCATCCCGGCTCCTGCCCAGGCTGCCCCGGCACCGCTCGCGCCCGCTGTTGCGCTGCCCGCTGCGCCTGGGATTCCCTCCCCCGAAGACATTGCCGCCGCCAAAGCAAGTGAGAGCGCGACGGCGGACCAGGTCACCGCCATCGAACGCCTCCTGGCGGACGCTGCCCGTGCCCAGGAGGCCACTTTCGCCCTGGCGATGCAGGCAAACAACAGCTACAGCGATGCCCTCGTGGAGCTTCAGGCGCGGCAGGCGTCCGCCGAAGCAGCCACCGCCCGGGCAACATCCGCCGGCCTTGAACGGGACAAAACCCGCAAGCAGGTGGGGCAGCTGGCCGGGGATCTCTACCGCAACGGCGGCATGAACCCCGCACTGACCACCTTCGTCACGGGCGGCGGCGACGTTCTGGGGCAGGCGGCCACGCTCGAGGCCATCTCTGCAAGCCGGAGCCGCGCCTTCGAATCCGCGGCCAACGCGGCGTCCGCGGCAACGTCCTTGACGGAAGCGGCCCAGGACGCCAACCGGGCAGCAGACGATGCCGCCCGGAACGCCGAAGCCCGCAAGACCGAGGCCGAGCAGGCAAATGCCGCCCAGGCCAAGGCGGTTGCTGAAGCCGCGGCGCAGCGGACGGTCCTGGTGGACCAGCTGGCCCAGCTGCGGAACACCACCGTTGCCCTGGAATCGGCGCGCGTTGACGCCCTGGACCGGCAGCGCGAGGAGGCGAGGCTTGCCGCGCTGACTGCCGCCGCGGAGCGGGCGGCCGCTGATCAGGCCGCGGCCGGCCGGGAAGGCGCCGGACAGGCAGGCGCCGGACAGGCCGCCGGCAATTCACCTGCCGCTCCCGCTGCTCCCCTTCCGGCACCTCCGGCTGCACCAGCGCCAGCACCTGCCCCCGCACCCGCACCTGCGCCGGTTCCAGCACCGGCACCGGTTCCCGCACCGGCACCGGTTCCGGCACCCGCGCCGGCGCCTGCGCCGGCTCCTGCGCCTGCGCCTGCCCCTTCACCGGGCGGCTCCAATGAGACCGCCATCTCGGTGGCCATGACAAAAGTCGGCGCGCCGTACTACTACCAGTGGGGCGGCACCGGCCCCTACGGTTTTGACTGCTCAGGGCTGGTCCAGACTTCCTTCGCCGCGGCGGGCAAGTACCTTCCGCGCACCGCCGCGCAACAGTACGCCTCGGCACCGGTCCATGTCCCCATCTCGCAGGCCCGCCGCGGCGACCTGCTGGTGTGGGGTTCGGCGCCGAACTTCTACCACGTGGCCATCTACCTCGGAAACGGCCAGGTGGTGCAGGCGCTCAATCCGGACGAAGGCATCGGTGTCACCTCGCTGAGCAGCATGGCGGGAATGCAGCTCTATCCATACGCGGCACGGTATTGACACATAAGACTGACGCCAGCTGGTGTGCGTCAGTCCCGGGCGTCAGGACAGCACGTCCTTGGTGACGAACCTGCCGTACGCCAGCGCACCAAACACGGCCACGTAGCCCGCCTGCAGCAACGCGTTGCTGGCGAAGGAATCCCACAGCACCGGCTGGCGCAGCAGATCCCCAAATCCAAGCCAGTAATGGCTGAACAGCCACGGATGCAGCCATTCCAGCTGCGGCAGCTGGTCCAGGACCTGGGAGACCACCGACAGCACTACCGTGGCGGCCATGGCGCCCACCGGAACCACCGTCAGGGTGGACAGGAACAGCCCGATCGCCGACAAACCGGCCAGCGACACCGCCAGGTACGCCGCGATCAGCACCAGTCGTACGGCAGCTTCCGGCGGCTCGACCACATCCCCGGATAACAGCGTGACCGGCCCGACGGGAAACAGCGCCACACCGATGGCCGCCCCCGCCAGGGCAACCGTCACCGGCGCCGCAACACAAAAGGCCAGCGCACCGGCGTACTTGACCAGCAGCAGCCGGACACGCCCGGCCGGCGCCACCAGCAGGTACCGCAGGGTGCCCAGGCTCGCCTCCCCGGCAATGGTGTCGCCGGCAACAACCCCGACGGTGAGGGGAAGGAACAACGGGACAGACACCAGCATCGCAGTGACCGCCACAAAAAGTCCGTTCTGCGAGATGCGGTCCAGGAAGGCGGGACCCCGGCCGGCAGGAACACTGGACGAGACCCGGACCGCGACGGCGATCAGGACCGGTATTGCGGCCAGCGCAAGGAGCATGGCCCAGGTTCGGCGGCGCCTGAAGAGGACACTCAGCTCCGACCCCAGGAGCGGGATGCTCGATGCCGCGCGCCTCCTCGCCGTGGCAGCCCCGGCGGCACCGCGGGACTGGCCGCCCGACTGTTTCTGCGGACGCCCAGGCAATTCCCCCGGCACGCTACTGGGCAACGTCGAACCCCTCCCCCGTCAGCGCCACGAAACGGTCCTCAAGGCTTTCGCGTTCAACCGAAAACCCGCGGACCCGCACCCCGGCCTCGACCAGGCGGGCGACGATGTCCTCCGGGGCCACAGCCGCCGGCCCCGCAGAACCCGGCCCCGTGGTATCCGGCCTTCCAGAACCCGGGCCCGCGGGCGACCTGCCACCGGCAGCCATCGTGGCGGTGACCACTTCCCCGTCGGTTTCGGGGCTGCCGGCCACGGGAGTCATCCCCAGCCGCGCCAAAACACCAAACGCCGTGCCGGCGTCGGGCGTCAGCAGGCGGATCCTTGCCTCACCCGCCTGCCGAAGTTCGGAGAGCGGGCCCTGGGCGACAAGGCGGCCGGTGCTCATGATTGCGGCGTGCGTACAGATCTGTTCCACCTCCGCCAACAGGTGGCTGGAGACGAACACCGTGGCGCCGTCGGCGGCGAGGGACCGGACCAGGTTCCGGACTTCGCGGGTTCCCTGCGGATCCAGTCCGTTGGTGGGCTCGTCCAGGACCAGGAGCTCCCGCGGGGACAGCAGGGCGTTCGCGATTCCCAGGCGCTGCTTCATGCCCAGCGAGTAGGCGTGGACCCGCTTGCCCGCGGCATGGGAAAGCCCCACCCGCTCCAGCGCCTCACCCACCCGGGCCCGGCGCGTGGCCGGCGGTGCGTGGCGGCCCGCGGCGTCCAGCCGGTGCAGGTTCGCTGCGCCGGACAGGAACGGATAAAACGCCGGACCTTCCACGAGCGCACCCACCCTGGGCAGGACGTCATGCAGCCGCTTCGGCATTTCCAGCCCCAGGACGCTGACGGTGCCGGCCGACGCCGCGGCGAGGCCCAGCATCATGCGGATGGTGGTGGTTTTGCCCGATCCGTTCGGGCCCAGGAACCCGAACACCGAACCCTGTGGGACCGCCAGATTGACGGCGTCGACGGCCACCTGGTGGCCGAACCGCTTGGTCAGCCCCTGCGTTTCGATGCTCAGCCCGGCTGTACTTTTTCCGGCCGCATTCCCTGCTGCCGCTTTCCCGGATGTCCCTGTCCCAGTTGCGGATCTGCCCCCAGCGGCAGTCACTTGGCCACGGCGCCCGCTGCGGCCTGCAGCCGCTCCGGCGGAACCATCCCGACGAAGATCCGTCCGTCGTCGGTCATCAGCACGTTGACCAGTGTGGTGGACAGCAGCCGTCCACCGGGAACGACGACGGCGGCCTGGGCCAGGAACGGATCCGTCAGCAGGGATTCACTCAACATGGCCCCCTGCCCGGCGGGTGGCGCCGGGAACCCGATCACGGTTTCCCAGCCGGTGCCGGTCACGGTGGGCCGCCCAGGTGCGGTCATGGTGTGGGATGGTCCGGTCCCGGAGGAACCCGCTGCGGCGGCAGCGTCCGGCGTGATGACCGTGCCGGGCGATCCCGGGAAGCCAGACGCGAACGGCCAGGGCCAGGTACCGGGCACCGGCGGCTGCAGTTCCTTAATGGTGGCACCAGGCGGCGGGGCGAAGGTGAAGAGCGAATCGTCGGGCTTCGCCAGGGACAGGCTGGTGAATCCGACCTGCAGCGCGGGCTCCGCCTGGTCACGTGCCGTCACCGACACGCGGAGCGGCAGTCCCGTTTCGCCGTCGACGGCGATGGCGATCCGTCCCACCAGGGTCCCCTGCGTCCGGGGCTCGATCACCAGGTTGTAGGCCGACCTTCCGGCGACTTCGAGGTCAGGTCCCACGGAGACCTGGGTTGAGCTGTCCACCGCGGCCAGCAGCCTCGCCGCAAGGTCCTCCGGCGTCGGGAACGAATGTTCCGGCACGGGCACCGCCAGCGGCAAGTCAGGTGCCGGGACGTCAGGTGCCGGGACAGGTGGTGCCGGCAGTGGCAGGTCCCGGGCGAAGGCCGGCAGCGTCAGGTGCGCGGCCGAGTTGTCCTTGGAGTTGTAGAACCAAATCTCGCTGTCCCTGCGAATGACATCGCGCTCAGCGAGGCGGTCCACCAGCTGGATCCGGACTTTCGCCGGACCGTCCATATACACCCGCGCGGTGTGCTGGCCCGTCAAAAGTTCGGCGATTGAAGCTGCCCCTCCTGCCGATGCAGGCCCCGAGGAAGGTCCCGTCGCGGGAAGCTCCGGCAAGCCCAGATCGGAGGTTTGCTCTACGGTGCCGGAGAGGGTCATTGTCCTGTGTTCGCTGAGCAGCGCGAGAACCTGGGCCGGGGTTTTCTCCGGCAACGGGTCGCCTGCCCGGGCAGGGATGGATCCCGCCAGCACACCGGCGGCGATCACGGCTGGTACTGCGGCGGCCGGCAGCCACCGCACCCATGCGCGGTTCATGCCAACCACACCCCGTCCTCGGAGCCCATACGTTCAGGTTACGCCTGACTGGGGCCCCGTACACTACCCCGCGTTGACTCATAGCAAAGGTCCGTGGCAGTGGATACGTTGCCTCATCTGAAAAGGTCCGGGAAGGTCCTGGTCGCGGACATCCTTGAGGGATGGGACTGACGATGAGCCAGCGGCAGGC
>DATFAE010000196.1:0-1883 GCA_035254945.1 Arthrobacter sp.
TGATCTTCGTCCTCACCGGCGGCGGCCCGGGCAATTCCACACGGATCCTGGCCCTGGACATGTACCTGCGGGGCTTCCGGGCCAACCTCATGGGCCCTGCCAGCGTCATCGCCGTCATTCTCGTACTCATCGGCCTTGCACTCGCCCTGTTCCTCCAGCGCCTTGGAGGCAAGGACAAGCAAGGCAGCCAATTGGAAGGTATGTAGGGTGAGCACAGTCCTGAAAAGCAGCACCGAGGAAGTCCCCGCCGGCCCCCGGGCCAACGCCACCGCCCCTAAGCGGGGACTGGGATCCCGGATGCGGAAGCTGAACGTACCGGCAGGCCTCGGCGGCTGGATCTGGCTGGCCATCATCATCATCCCGGTGTACTACGTGGTGATCACCAGCCTGAAGACCCAGGAAGGGTACTTCGGCCAGAATCCGCTGGCGCTTCCCACCTCCCCGACGCTGGAAAACTACCAGATGGTCCTCGAGGCGGATTTCGCGCAGTACTTCTTGAACAGCACCATCGTCACTCTCGGTGCCGTCGTCCCCACGGTCCTGATTTCCTTCATGGCCGCCTTCGCGATCGTCCGCGGCAAGGGCAGGTTCCTGAAGCTGGTCAACGGCATGTTCCTGATGGGACTGGCCATTCCGCTGCAAGCCACGATCATCCCGATCTACCTGATGATCATCCGCCTCAACCTGTACGACAGCCTGCTGGCACTCATGCTTCCCTCCATTGCCTTTGCCATCCCGCTGACAGTACTGATCCTGTCCAACTTCATCCGCGACGTGCCTAATGAACTGTTCGAGTCAATGCGGCTGGACGGCTGCAGCGAATGGCAGACCATGTGGCGGCTTGCGCTGCCGCTGACCCGCCCCGCAATCGTGACGGTCGCCATCTATAACGGCCTGCACGTCTGGAACGGCTTCCTGCTCCCGCTGGTCCTCACCCAGAGCCCGGGCCTGCGCGTCCTGCCCCTGGCGTTGTGGACCTTCCAGGGCGAATACAGTGTCAACATCCCGGCCGTGCTTGCCTCGGTGGTGCTCAGCACCCTGCCCATCCTGGTCCTCTACGTCGTGGGCCGCCGGCAGCTGCTCAGCGGCCTGACCGCCGGATTCAGCAAGTAACACCCAGGAACTTAACGAAAGGACAGACACATGACCTCCGCACAGCCCCTTCGCGTCGGCATGGTGGGCTACGCCTTCATGGGTGCCGCCCACTCCCACGCCTGGCGCACCGCGCCACGGTTCTTCGACCTTCCGCTGCAGCCACAGCTCACCGCGGTCGCCGGCAGGAATGCCGACGGCGTCCGCGCGGCCGCTGACAAGCTGGGCTGGGACTCCGTGGAAACCGACTGGCGCCGCCTGATCGAGCGGGACGACATCGACCTGATCGATATCTGCACACCCGGCGACACCCACGCCGAGATCGCCATCGCAGCCCTCGAGGCCGGCAAGCACGTGCTGTGCGAGAAGCCGCTGGCGAACTCGGTGGAGGAAGCCGAGCGGATGACCCTCGCTGCCGAGACCGCCGCCAAGCAGGGAGTCATGTCCATGTGCGGCTTCAGCTACCGCCGCACCCCGGCACTGGCGCTGGCCAAGCGGTTCGTGGAGCAGGGCCGGCTGGGCGGGATCCGCCACATCCGGGCGCAGTACCTGCAGGACTGGCTCTCCGACGCCAACGCCCCCATGACCTGGCGGCTGGACAAGAGCAAGTCAGGGTCCGGGTCCCTCGGCGACATCGGTGCGCACAGCATCGACGCCGCCCAGTGGGTGGCCGGGCAGAGCATCACCGGCGTTTCGGCGCTGCTCGAAACGTTTGTCCCCGAACGCCCGCTGGCCGGGGACCTCGTGGGCCTGGGCGGCCACGGCGACCTCAGCGGCGATGCGCCCCGCGG
>DATFAE010000197.1:0-15515 GCA_035254945.1 Arthrobacter sp.
GGGCGCGGTCCCGGTCTCTTCGATGACCGAGTCACGGTACACGCGGCCGCATGAGGGGCACAGCGTGTAGAGATCCTCATCGGCAGGCCATGCCGCCAGCCCGGCGGGGACAGGGGTGGTCTCTCCGTTGTGGACGGGGACGCCTTCCGAGTTGGCCTGAATCAGCCCTTCCTTGCTGACGGTGTTGCCGCACACGCAGGTGATGGTGGTGACATCATGGCCGATAACCTCGGCGGTTTCAGTGTCCATGATGACCTCCCGGTCCTGGAAGAGACGTTCTGGTGTCAAGCTTATGCCTGCTGACGCGCGCCGTCCCCGGCGTTTGCAAATCCTCATTGTGGTGGGCGCCCAACAGGGCCACCATGATCGTATGAACGCTGACACACCGAAGGCGGCGGAGTTGAACCTGCCCCAGGCCTTCCTCCTTCTGGCCACGAACGACACGACCGGCAAACCTGAAATACCGGTGTTCGCACTCAGGACCACGATGGCCGGGGCAATCCTGGCAGAACTGGACCTGATCGACGCGATCGAGCTGCAGGGCAAGCACGTCAGGGCTACCGGCGCCTCCCCGGCAACGGATCTCCAGGACGAGCTGGAACTCATCCGCGGCAAATCCCGGCCGCACTCTCCCAAGAGGTGGGTCTCCATGCTGGAGGGCCGCGCCGAAGTCCAGCGTGTCTACGAGGGGATGGCGTCACGGGGCATCGTCGAACATGTCGGCGAGAAGCACCTGGGCCGGTTCCGCGCCGTACGGTACCCGGAGAAGGACCATGCGCCCGAGGCGGCGCTCCTTGACAGGATCCGGGCCGCGCTCAGTGGTCCGCCGTCCAATCTCGAGGTGCCTGAGACTGCCTCCGACGCCGGGACCACTGATGGGGGGACGGCCGGCTGGGAGACCACCGCAGCATCCGAGCCCTCGAAGCCTGATGCACGGGAGCCTGATGGAGGGGCGCCCGATGCCACGTCCGTCCCCGAGGCACCAGACGACAGGACCACAGCGTTGATCGCACTGCTCCAGGCGGCCGGACTGCTCGGAAAGCTCTTCCCGGCAGCGGACCTTACCCGGGCGAATGAGCTCTCGAGGGACTACTGGCCCACGCGCGCGGTGGAGGACGAACTTCGCCTGATCAGGCTGGCGCAGCAGGAGGCCGCAAACCTGTGATGCTGACTGAAGGGGCCCGTTCGCTTCCGGTTTTTTACTGAATTTCTTCAGTTGCGCCGGATCAAATGAGGCCGAGTTCGGCGAAGGCGGCAACGAGCCCTTCCTGCCGGGGAGGCGCGGCGGTGCGGTCGGCAAGCGCCACAAGCTCTGGAAGCGATCCTTCGATGGCGATGCCGACGCCGGCGTAGGCAATCATCTCCAGGTCGTTGGCGCCGTCGCCCACCGCAATCGTGTCCTCGCGGGCGATGCCGAGGTGGGCAATAACGGCCGCGACGCCGTCGGCCTTGCTGATTCCGCGCTGGTACAGTTCCCCGGCGTGCCGGCCCTCGTCGGCCACGGAGTTCGCGACCACTGCAATGGCCCCGCCGATTTCCCCGACGAGGTGCTCCATGGCAACGGGGGAGTCAAACACGGAGACCTTGGCGAAGGTTACGGCTGCCCGCTCAAGGGTGGGGAGCACCGCCCGGAGGATGTCGGACGAACCCACCGGGCCTTCGGGCGCCTGTTCGAAGTGCGCGTCCAGGATCACCCGCAGGCGTTCCATTGCCGCCGGCGGAGCGTGCAGCGCCTCCTGCGCTTCCAGGACATACACGGCGTCGTGCCCGTCGAGGGCCCGGACCGTGCGGGCCGCAAGGTCCGCCGGGAAGCGGCTGTCCACCAGTACCGTACCGGCCACCTCGGCGTAGGCACCGGCACTGGCCACGAGGCCGTCGAAACCTGCGGCGAGAATGCTCTTGGGCAGCATTGACACCGGCCGGCCCGTGCACAGGAAGACCAGATGTCCGGCCTGCCGTGCCGCCCGCACAACGCGCACATGGCCCGCGGGGACGACGCCGTAGTCCGCGTAGGTCCCGTCCACATCAAGGAAGACGGCCCGGACAGTTCCAGTGGTGCTCGGCGTTGCGCTCATGATCCGGGATCATACACAGCAAACGGACGACGGCGGGACCTGGCGCCGCAGGGCCGAACGGCCCGGAGCGGGAGGCATCCAATCGACGCCTCGCGTTCACCGTCCCGAAACCGTTGGAGCCACGCCTGTTCGCCCGCAGCAGGAAGTCTTTTCACGCACCGCCGCCCAGCGCCTCATCGGCTGGGATCTGAATCGACCCAGCTGTACCAAGGAGAACCCTGTGTTCCTGAAGACCGCCGTCACGGCCCTTGTGGCCCTCACCTCCCTGACCGGAATCGCCGCCCCGCCGGCCGCGATTGCGGCCAACCCGCCGTCGTCGGTGGTCCTCGGCCAGCCGCTGGCCGCAGCCCATGCACACAATGACTACGAACATGACCGGCCCCTGTTCGACGCACTGGAGCACGGCTTCACCAGCGTTGAGGCAGACGTGTGGCTGGTCGACGGCGAACTCCTGGTAGCCCACGACCTCGAGGACGCCCAGCCGGGGGTAACGCTGGAGAGCCTCTATCTCGATCCGCTGGATGAGCTTGTCCGGAACCAGGGCCACAGCGTCTACCCCCACTGGGACGGCAGCCTGCAGCTCCTGATCGACATCAAGAGCGACGGGGAAGCCACCTACGCCGCCATCGAGCGGGAACTGGCCGCGCATCCGGAAATCATGAGCCGCTACAGCAACGGCTCCACCAAAACCGGTCCGGTCACCGCCGTCATCAGCGGAAACCGTCCCCTTGCCACCATGCAGGCACAGGAAAAGCGGTTCGGTTTCTACGATGGACGCTCCGCCGATCTCGCCTCCGGCATGCCCGCCGGGCTGATGCCGCTGGTCAGCGACAACTGGACCAAGCTCTTCACCTGGCAAGGCGTGGGCCCCATGCCCGAGGCCGAACGCGCCAGGCTCCGGGAATACGTGACCGAGGCCCACACCAAGGGCCACCGGGTCCGGTTCTGGGCCACCCCGGACCAGCCCGGCACCGCACGCGAAGCCCTCTGGAACGAACTCTTCGACGCCGGCGTGGACCACATCAACACCGACGACCTTGAGGCGCTGGAACAGTTCCTCGCTGCCCGCACCGCTGACACCACCTCTGACAGCCAGGCATTCAGCTTCGGCGTCATCGGCGACGTCCCCTACGGCGACGCCGAAATCGCCAAGTTCCCGTCCCGGATCCAGGACATCAACGCCGACGGCACGCTGAAGTTTGTCACCCACGTGGGCGACATCAAGAACGGCTCCTCGGTTTGCTCGGACGAATACTTCGAGTACATCCGCTCACAGTTCGACACCTTCGAGCACCCGCTGGTCTTCACCCCCGGCGACAACGAGTGGGTGGACTGCCACCGCACCAACAACGGCGCGTACAACCCGCTGGAACGGCTGGACAAGCTCCGCGAAATCTTCTTCGACGAGCCCGGCAAGACCTTGGGCGCCACCATGCCGGTCAAGTCCCAAGAGAACCTGGGGCTTCCGGAAAACGTCCGCTTCACGCAGAACCGCGTGGCCTTCTCAGTGGTGAACGTCCAGGGCAGCAACAACTCGCTGCTGCCGTGGAGCGGCCTGGGCGAAACCGCACCCACGGCCGAGCAGGTGGCCGAGGTTGAGCACCGGACGGATGCCGTCCTGGATCAGATCCGTGGCACGTTCGCTGACGCCGGGCGCCGCAACGACCGTGCCGTGGTCCTCATGACCCAGGCGGACATGTTCGATCCGTCGCAGCTCGCCGCGGCCACCGCCAACCCGGAAACCGTGTCCGGGTTCCGCGAGATCGTGCAAGCCATTATTGAGGAGACCAACAACTTCGACCGCCCGGTCTACCTCATCAACGGCGACAGCCACGTCTACGCCGAGAACCAGCCGCTGGCTGAGGGTTCGCCGTGGCTGGACATTTACGGCCAGCCCGCAGCGGATGACCTGCAGCGCATCACCGTGGACGGATCGGCCAACGCCACCAACTACGTCAGGTTCACTGTGGCCGGCAACAGCAGGGATGGCTCAGATGTCCTGAGCTGGGAGAAGGTACCCTTCAGCGGGTAGGTACCCAACGCAAGCGGACGACGGCGGGACGTCCCGCCGTCGTCCGCTCACTCTGTCAGGAATGCCGGCCCCAAAATAGGGGCCGGGCATTCTTTCTGCCTCAGAAGCTACGCGGCCACCGCTGACGGCACCGCGCTGCAGTCCGCCGTCGAGCCGGCGAGCTGTGGGGCCCAGCCGTCCGTTCCCTGCAGGTAGTTCCTGACCGTGTAGTCACCGGCCTCAGCCGCGGGCAGCTGCGGACGGTCGGCGGTCACCTGTGCGCCGGGGCCGCTGTTCTTGTACTCATGGAACCGTGCCTCCCGCCAGGAGAAGCCGCTCATGTCCGTCCACGGCGTCCCGGAGATGTGCGCGCCGAGCCAGGAGTCCCTGACCAGGACCTGGGCCACCGCGTTCGGGTCACCGCCGGCGTGCCACGGCCGGCCCAGGTGGACGCTGTTCGTCGCTGCGTCCGAGACCAGCCGGCACTGGTCAAAGAGGTAGCCGTACGTGATGGACAGATCCAGGCTCCCTGCCGTCACGTAACCGTTGTTCGTGGCCGAGGCCCGGTCCAGGGACCTGATCTCGCAGCCGCTGAACACGGCGGTCCCGCGGCCAAAGATGAAGTCAACGTCGCCTTCCACATAACAGCGGTCGAAGTAGAACCGCGCCGGAACGCCCGCCCCCGGTGAGTTGACCAGCAGGGTGTCCTGGTTGCCCAGGCACCTGACGTTGGACAGCACCGAGCGGTCGGCGGTGATATGCAGCGCGACGGCTTGGCGGTCCTTGATCCCCGTATTGGCGGCCTCGTCGAAATCGTTGCTGAAGGTCAGGTTCCTGGCCACAAAGTCCGGCCCGTCAATGCGGGCCGACGCACTGCCTGAGGTGCCGAAGTTCCCGCTGCCGTCCGGCTTGGGCGTGCCGGAGGCGTTGTTGTAGACGAGCACCACATCCTCCGGCCTGCTGCCCTGCCCGATGAAGGAGATCCGCGGCTTGTTGCCCGGCACCCGCACGGCCTCCCGGTAGGTGCCGGGCTGGATCCGGATGACCGTGCGCTGGAGGCTGTCCGCGGGCACGGAGTCGACGGCGGCCTGTACCGTGGCGAACGTCCTGCCGGGTCCGACGTCGAGCGTCACCGGGACATCGATGGGGCGTTCCGCCGGCCAGTACATGCCCAGCAGGGGATCGATGGCGCCGTCGAGATTCAGGAAGTAGCCCGGCGGGACGATCTGCTTGGACTGCAATTCGCGCGCCACGAGGCGGGCCACCGCCAGCGCACCGGCGGCCTGGAAATGCGTGTTGTCTTCCGAGCCCTGCGGATACTGCGGGTGCTCGCCGGGGGCCAGGAAAAGGAAGTGCTCCTTGGTACCTTCCGGCCCCAGCTGCTGCCACAGCTCCTTGGAGGAAACCGTCAGGTCCACCAGCGGAGTGCCGGTTGCGGCGGCGAGTTCCCGGACGGCCTGCGGATACGCGCCGTGGGAATCCTGGGCATTCCCGAAGGAATCAAAGCGGCGGCGTTCGACGGAGGTGACCAGGACCGGCTTGCCTCCGCGTGCCCTGGCACCGTCGACGTACCGGCTCAGGTACTCCTTGAACGTGGTGTCCGGGAGTGTGCCCCGGGCGGGGTCCGCCACTTTCTCGTCGTTGTGGCCGAAGGAGATCAGCAGGTAGTCGCCCGGCTGCATCAGGGCCAGTACCCGGTCCAGCTTTCCGGCGTCGGCAAAGCTCTTGGAGGAGGCGCCGGACCAGGCGTAGTCAAACACGGTTGCCTGCGGCCCCAGCAGCAGCGGCAGCGCCTGCCCCCAGCCGGCGCGGGGGCGTTCGGACTGCTGGTACGCCGACGACGTCGAGTCCCCGACGACGAAGATTACCGGGTTGGTGCGGGGTTTCGCGGAGTCAAGGACGGTTTGGGTGACGGCGCTCGCCATGCCCGTCCCCGAGAGGGCCATGGTTCCGGCGGTGAGCGCCAGGGTGGCCAGTACGCTGCGCCGGTTCGGCAGAATGGCGGCCATCAGAGTTCCCCTCCGGCAGTGAAGACCGGCCCGGTGGAGTCCTGGAGCAGGCCCGGCACGGCCTGGGCAGGGTGGACCTGGGTGCGGAGGGCGGGCGTCCAGGACGTGTCCCCGGCCAGCTGGTCCGCGGGCGCGGCAGCGGCGTTGTACTCGGTGCGAAGGTCGGTGATCTTGCCGTTGACGGCGTTCGCGGTGGTGGTGATTGCCGTTCCCTTGAAGCGCCGGATGATGTTCGCGGCGTCGATGCCGGCCGGAAGCGTGAAGGCATTGGCCTCGGCGTAGACGTGGGAGTCGAATCCGGCGCCCAGCGTGTACGTGTAGGGGACGGTGCTGTCTTCGGCCACTTTGAAGTGGTTGTTGTAGACGTCTACGTGTCCGAAGCGGACGCGCGGGGCGCGCTGGCCCACGTTTTCGAACACGTTGTGGTGGATGGTGACGCGCAACTTGCCGGGGTCCCCGCGGGTGGGCGAGTCGGTGGAGCCGATCAGGAGCAGCTTGTCGTGGTCGGCGAAGCGGTTGAAGGACATGGTTACCAGGTCCGAGCCGTTGGTGACGTCGACGGCGCCGTCGTGCACCTGGTAGTGGCGGCCGAAGTAGAGCGGCTGGGAGCTGTCAAGGTTGGGGGCGTCGGTGAATTCGTTGTGATCGATCCAGACGTTGGTGGCCTTGTTGATCACCTGGAGCATGTCGTACTCGCTGTTCCAGTTGCCCTCGGACCCGTCGGTCGGATCCCAGGACGGGAAGCAGTCATGGGCGTCCCGTACCGTGAGGTTGCGGACGATCACGTTGCTGGCGCCATTGATGCGCAGGGCCGCCCCAGTGATGCTGCTGTCCGGCGTAGCGCCGACCATGGTGGTGTTGCTGGGAATATCCACGCGGATGTTCCTGGCCTGCTTGGTGGCGGCTGCCCGCCGGGCCTCTTCCTGGGCGCCTGCGGGTTCCTGGTCCCGGCCGTAGGTGGCCGGGTCATAATCCTGAAGGTACTGCTGAAGGCTGTAGCCGGTGCCTTCGGCATAGTTTTCGCAGCTGAGCGGTGAACCGTCCGGCGAGGTGTTGGCGTCAATGGTGCCGTGGACCCGGACGATCTTGGGCTGCGCGCCCGCTGCTGTGAAGGCGGCCTGCAATTCGGCCTTGGTGGAGACGTCGTAGACATTGGCGTCCTCTGCGGCTGAGCCTCCGGTGGTGCCCGTTCCTTCGGATGCCCAGCCGTTCCCCGGGGAAAGAATCTGGCGCTCCAGCGGGGTTTGGGCGGTCTGGGCGGCGGGGTCGGCCACCGGGTTGGGGGAGGCTCCTGCGGGAGCCGAAATGATCAGTGCCCCTGCCACGGCCAGGGCTGCGGACATGGATAGGTACGTACTGCGTCTTCGCATGTTCTCTCTTCCGTCATTGGAATGAACTGCGCTCCGGTCCGGCGGCAACTATGACGACGGTCACTGCGGGGCGCTGAGAAGGACACTACCCAGAAAGCGGTTTCTCGGCAACACCCCGGATTGCCTGAGGGGCTGTTGTGGCCGGTCAAACGCCCGCCCTGGTGCGATCCGCGGCGGTGGGCCGACGGCGGCGGGTGCCTCCCGCCGTCGTGCGTTTTCCGGCCCAAACTTCGCATCCGGTCCTGTTGGCGGATAGCGTGTAAGGCGTGTCACCCACCAGTGGCACGTGCCTGTGATCTGCGGCGGGGGAGTCCTGCCGGTACGTTTCAGCAGGTGCCGTAGGAGCAAATCCTCCCCAGGAATCTCTCAGGCGCACGTACCGCCGCGGCAAGGCAACTCTGGAAAGCAGTCCGGGAAACCGGGCTCACCGACGGGGCAAGTGGCGCGCTGCTGGCAGCAGCGCAAAACGGAAACTCTCAGGTCCAATACAGAGCGGGGAGGAACCCGAATCATCGTGGCGCCTTGGGGCCACCAGAGTGATGGACTTCCTCAATGACCGTTTTCCTGGGCGGCGACCGGTACTCGCCTGACTCGCTGATTGCCGGGCTGGAAAGCCGTCCCGGCAGCATCGCGGGCGTCCACCTCTACAGCTTCAACAGCCTCGATTCGGTTCCCGGCGGGCCGGATCCGGCGCCGGTTCCGTCAGCAGCGCTGATTCCGGGGGCGGCACCACCCCCGACGGGTCCATCATCTGGGTGGTGATGGACGGCTGGCCTGAGCGGCGGATGTTCCACCGGCAGGACTTTGTCCGGGTCGAGATCAACGCGTAGCGGCCGGGGGAGGCGCGGCAAAACGGAAGCGGACGACGGCGGAAGGTCCCGCCGTCGTCCGCCTTCCCGGCGGTTTCACGCCCAGCGGACTTGTTCCTCCTGAAGCATCCGCTGGTGGTGCAGGTACTCGAACAGTTGCCGCAGCCCGAACTGCCATTCCGGCAGTTCCTCGGCGCGGCCCACCTCGTTGATGAGCGCTCCGAGGTGCCTGCTGCGGATGGTCACTGTGTCGCCCATCCTGTGGGTGAAGCCCTGCCCCGGTTCGTCCCGGTCCTGCGTTGGTGCGAAGAGCGTCCCGGTGAACAGGGCGAAGCCGTCCGGGTACTGGTGGTGCCGTCCGCGCGTCGCGGCCACGAGCTCCTCGAACGGCCGGCTGATCCGGGCCACGGAATTCCGGCCCTCCATCGAGTAGCCGTCTTCACCCTCCACCCGCAGCAGGATCTCCTCGTCGCGGAGCGTCTCCAGGGTGAAGGCGCCGTCGAACAGCCTGATGAAGGGGCCCAGCGCACTGGAGGCATTGTTGTCCTTAGCCTTGCCCAGCAGGAGGGCGCTCCTGCCTTCCACGTCGCGCAGGTTGACGTCGTTGCCCAGCGTTGCGCCCACAACAGAACCGTCCGACGTCGCTATCAGCACCAGCTCCGGCTCAGGGTTGTTCCAGCGGGAAAACGACGGGATGCCCACCTGCGCGCCCAGCCCGACGGACGAAAGCACCGGAGCCTTGGTGAACACCTCGGGGTCCGGCCCGATGCCAACCTCCAGGTACTGCGACCACAGTCCTTCCGCGATCAGCACCTTCTTGGCGTCGGCAGCTTCGGGGGAGCCGGGGCGGACCGCGGCGATGCTGCCGCCCAGCGCCTTGGCCACCAGCTCCCGGGTCTGCCGGGCGCGGCTGGCGTCCCCGCCGCAGCGCTCCTCGATCACCCGCTCGATCATGCTGTCCACAAAGGTCACGCCGCAGGCTTTGATAACCTGCAGGTCCACCGGCGCCAGGAGGTGAGGGCGGGTGGTGTCCCGGGCCATTGATGCCTCGATGATCTCCGATGTTGTCCAACGCGGCATGGTCATCGCGGCGCGGACAGCCTCCACCAGGTCCGGGAGTTCAAGGAGTTCCGAGACCGTCCCCGCCAGCGCGTGGAGGTCATAGACGTCCCCGCCCTCAACTGCGACGACGCGCGGGCCTGACGTTTCGACGTCCCAGACCCGGCCAATCAGGAGCGCCCCGGCGGCGTCCTCCGGGAGCACGGACAACGGGCTCTGGTCCCGGAGCCCGTTCACTGCCCACCACCGCCCGCTGACGCCGACACGGCCTCGGGCCGCCGCCATTCGCCGTCGATGCGCTGCGGCACCCGCCAGGGGTTGGCGTCCTGCACCGGTTCCGGCAGCCGTCCTTCCGGGAAGGACTGGTAGGCGACGGGCCGGAGGAAGCGGCGGATGGCGGCGGTTCCCACGGACGTGGTGTTGGACGAGGTGGCAGGGTACGGCCCGCCGTGGTGCTGGGCGTAACTGACCGTCACACCGGTGGGCCAGCCGTTCCACAGCACCCGGCCACTGATATCGGTGAGCCGTGCGGCGAGGTCGGAAACGTCGTCGTCCGCTTCCGCCTGGAGGGTGGTGGTGAGCTGCCCCTCAAGGAGTCCGGCCAGGGCCGGGAGCTCCGATTCGTCCCCGTACTCCACAATGAGGCTTGCCGGCCCGAACATCTCCTGGCGCAGGATGGAAGGATCCTTGCGCACCGCGGCCGCCGAGGTATAAAGCACCGTGGGCGCCGGGGCCTGGTCAAAGTTGCCCTCAACCAGCACCTCCACGCCCGGCGCGCCACGGAGGCCGCCGACGGCGCCGGCGTACCCCTCGTGCAGCCGCTCGCTGAGCAGCGGTGCGGCAGTGAAGCCCTCGAGAGCCTGGTTCAGTGCCGCTCGGACCGCGTCGGTGTGCCCGCGGGGAACGAACAGCAGCCCGGGTTTCGTGCAGAACTGGCCCATGCCCAGGGTGAAGGAGGCCGCGTAGCCCGCAACAATGGCATCGCGGCGGGCGGCCCACGCGCCCTCGGTGACGAAGACGGCGTTGATGCCGCCCAGCTCGCCGAAGAAGGGGATGGGCTCGGGCCGCGCGGCGGCGCGGTTGAACAGGGCGCGGCCGCCCGCCGTCGAACCGGTGAACCCGATGGCCCTGACCAGCGGGTGGTCCACGAGGGCCTCGGCTGCGGGCCTTCCCGCGACCAGGGCAAACAGGCCCGACGGCGCGCCGGCGGCATCGAGTGCGGCCACCACGATCTCCGCGGTGCGCAGGGCCAGCTGCAGGTGGCCGTCATGCGCCTTGTGCACCACCGCGCAGCCGGCGGCAAGCGCCGAGGCGCTGTCGCCACCCATCACGCTGAAGGCAAACGGGAAGTTGGAGGCGCCAAAGACGCCCACCACACCAAGCGGCACGTTGTAGCGGCGCAGGTCAGGCCTCGGCCCCATGCCCCAGGCCGGATCCGCATGGTCGATCGTGGCATCGAAATGCTCGCCGCGCCGGATCTCGTCCCCGAAAAGCCTCAGCTGGAACGTGGTCCGCTTCAGTTCGCCGCGGAGCCGCGCCTCGGCCAGATGCGTTTCCTGTTCCGCGATTGCCACAAGCGCATCGGCGTCTTTGTCCAGGCCCTCCGCCACAGCGTCCAGCCAGGCCGCCCGGGTGAAGGGATCCGCCGTGCGCGCTTTTTCGAAAGCGGCGTGGGCGGCCTCGACCACGGCGCCCAGCTTTTCCGCGCCGGTGGTCATCGGGCGCCTCCCGCCTGGGCCAGCTGGGCGCCGGTGACGGCGGCACGGTTGCCTACTTCAGCCCAGCCGGCACCGCCGGGGAATTCCCAGCGGGACCGTGAGGCACTGAGCATTTCGGCGCCGGTGCCGGGCAGCTGCGGAGCAGCGTAACGGCCGTTGACGATGCGGACCGGCTCGGCGAAGTGCTCATGCAGGTGGTCCACATATTCGATCATCCGGCCCTCCTGGCTGCCGGTAATTGCCGCATAGTCGAAGAAGGAGAAGTGCTGGACGAGCTCGCAAAGCCCCACTCCGCCGGCGTGCGGGCACACCGGGACGCCGAACCTGGCAGCGAGCAGCAGGATGGCGATGTTCTCGTTGACGCCGCCCACGCGGGTGGAATCGAGCTGGAGAACGTCGATGGAGCCGGCCTGCAGCAGCTGCTTGAACACGATGCGGCTGGCGACCGCCTCACCAGTGGCAACGCGGACAGGCGAAACGCCCTTGCGTATGTCCGCGTGGCCCAGGATGTCGTCCGTGCTGGTGGGCTCTTCAATCCAGTACGGGTTGAACTCGGCCAGCTGGTTCACCCACTCGATGGCTTCAGAGACTTCCCACCGCTGGTTGGCGTCGATCGCGATGGGCAGGTTGCCCACTGCCTGCCGGGCCAGTGCCATGCGGCGGCGGTCGTCGTTGATGTCGCCGCCCACCTTGAGCTTGATCATGGAGAACCCGTCCGCTGCCGCCTCCTTGCTCAGCCGCACGAGCTTTTCGTCGCTGTAGCCCAGCCAGCCGGGAGAGGTGGTGTAGGCGGAGTAACCGTCCGTCTTGAGGGAAGCGATCCGTGCGGCCTTGCCGTCTTCGCCGGCCCGGAGGATGTCCAGGGCCTGCTGGGGGTTGAGGGCGTCGCGGATGTGGGTGAAGTCGACGACGTCGACAATTTCCTCTGCGGGCATTTCGCTGAGCAGGAGCCAGAGCGGTTTGTTTTCCCTCCGGGCGCGGATGTCCCACAGTGCGCTGACCAGGGCGCCGGCCGCCATCTGGGTGACGCCCTTCTCCGGGCCCAGCCAGCGCAGCTGCGAATCGTGGATGAGCCGCTTGGAGGCATTGCCCAGGTCATAAATGAGCTCATCGATGTCCCGGCCCAGCAGGAGGGCGGCATAGGAATCGATGGCGTGGGTGATGATCTCGTTGCCGCGTCCGCAGCTGAACACAAAGCCGTGCCCTTCATCGCCCGCATCGGTGCGGATGACGACGTAGGCGGCGGAGTAGTCAGGGTCAACGTTGACCGCGTCGGAGCCATCGAGTTCCAGGGACGTGGGGAAGCGGACGTCCTGGGTATGGATGGAAGTGATGGAAGGCATGCTGTTCTTCTCTCTGCAATCTGAGGAGTGAGGGCGATTCCTATACGAATATTCATAATCATATAGGAACTGTGACGCGGATCAAGCCTGAATGCGAAAGCGGGGCAAAAAGAAGCCCCGGCCTTTTGGCCGGGGCTTGGGTTCTTGTCACACGATGCGGGTCCTGGGTGGTCCGCCCTCTTCGAGGGGCTCGAGGTCAACGGTCCCTTCAAAGGCTTGCGCAAAGCGGGCGAAGGAGTTCCTGATGTGCTGGGCCATTGCCTCCTCGGCTGCCTCGGGCCGGCAGGCCAGGATCGCCTCCCTGACTGCCGAGTGCTCCGCTACCGTGATGGCCCCGTCAACGTCTGCCGGGTAGAGGCGGAAGGTGTGCAGGTGGCAGTGCGTCTGTGCGAACGCGTGCCGCACTACCGGGTTTCCTGCCGCGGCCAGGATGGTGTCGTGGAAGCGGGTGTCGTGGGCGACGAGGTCCTGGCGCAGGTCGTGGCCGCCCCGCATGACGGCCTGGAAGGCGGTCAGTTCCTTTTCGAGTGCGCGGGCGGGGTTGGCCAGCCGGTCCACCGCTGCGGCCCGGGCGGCCCACGGCTCCACCAGCAGTCGGAATTCAAACAGGGACCGCAGTTCGTCCAGCCCGAGCAGCGGGGTGGTGCTGTAGCCGCGGCCCGGTGTGTAGACCACCAGGTTGTCGCCCTCCAGCCGCTGAAGCACTTCCCGGACCGGCGTCTGGGAGACGCCCATGGTGCGGGACACCGCGTCGATGTTGATCCGCGTGCCGGGCTCGATCTCGCCATTCAGGATGGATGTGCGCATGGCGGAGTAGACGTCGGTGACGGCTGCTTTGGTGCGGGATGTATCGGACGGTTGACGTGGGGGCACGCGTAATACCTCTTTGCATGGGTGGCTGGAGTCGCTGTGGGAATCATAAGCCACAGGCCCCTTGGGGGTCGGTTTTGGAGTTTTTTCGTCCCAGCACTTGTCCTGGATCACTTTCTATATATGATTAACCAGATTCCTATACGATCATCCCCACTCAAAGCAGCGCCTGGCCATCCCCGCGCCACCGCGCCCAAAGCCCCCGTCTTTACGTCAAAGGAGACCGTATGACTGCGCTAGGCAGTAGGCTTGCCCCCAAAACCTCCCCCAAGGCTCCCCGCACCATGACCCGCAAACGTTGGATGATTATCTGGCTCGCCTTCATCGGGCTGAGCATCAACTACCTGGACCGTTCCAGCCTCAGCGTCGCGTTGCCTTTCATGGGCAAGGACTTTGAGCTCTCGGCAACCCAGCAGGGACTCATCTTCGCCGCCTTCTTCTGGGCCTACGACTTCTGCCAGCTGGCGGCCGGCTGGTACGTGGACAAGGTGGGTCCGAGAAGGTCGTTCTCGCTGGCGGCCGTCTGGTGGTCTGTCTTCACCATGGTCACCGCCGCTGCCACGAACTTCTGGTCCCTGTTTGCTGCCCGGTTCCTCCTGGGCGTGGGTGAAAGCCCTGCCCCGAGCACTGCGGCCAAGGTGGTAGCCACCTGGTTCCCCGTGCGGGAGCGTGCGTTTGCCACCAGTATCTGGGATTCCGGATCCCGGGTGGGGGCAGTCATCGCCCTCCCGATCGTCACCCTGATCGTCGCGTTCACCTCATGGCACGCCGTGTTCATCATCATCGGCATTGCCGGCCTCATCTGGGCCGCCGTCTGGTGGAAGGTCTACCGCAGCCCCGAAGAACACCCGACGGCGGACGCTGCCGAGGTTGCCTACATCCGTGAAGGCGGCGCACGCAGCGCCGCCAGCGACGATGAGGGTGCAGCGAAGCTTCCGTGGCGGTCGCTGTTCAAGTACCGGACCGTCCTGAGCATGATGTTCGGCTTCTTCTGCCTCAACAGCGCCATCTACTTCTTCATCACCTTCTTCCCGAGCTACCTGGTGAAGGAGCGCGGTTTCGACCTGCTCAAGCTCGGCTTCTTCGGCGCCATCCCCGGCATCTGCGCCGTCGCGTTCGGCTGGCTGGCCGGCTATGTTGCCGACCGTGCCGTACAGCGCGGCGTCTCGGTGACCCGGGTCCGGAAGACCGCCATCTCCGGTGGCCTGGCTGGCGGTTCAGTCATCATGTTCGCTGCCCTGGTGCCCGAGGCTTGGATGGCGCTGGCCCTGCTCTCGGTGGCTTACTCCAGCCTGACCGTGGCGGCCACCGGCATCTGGTCACTTCCGGCGGACGTTGCGCCCAGTTCACGCCACGTGGGTTCAATCGGCGGCCTCCAGAACTTCGCCTCCAACCTTGCCGGCATCTTCACCCCCATCCTGATCGGCGTCCTGGTGGACCAGACCGGATCCTTCGTGGCGCCGCTCGCCGTCATCGGCGCGGTATCGCTCATCGGCGCCGCGAACTACCTGTTTGTGATGGGCAAGATCGAACCGTTGAAGGTGGCCGTACCCGCCAAAATGTGACGCTTCCCGAAATTGCCAGACCCACAGTAGCCCCGGCCGCACCTGCTGGCCGGGGCTACTGTGGGCTTGTGCCGGCGCCGAAGCGGTTACCGTCGGGGTCGGCGAGGACCACAAAGTCGGGGTCTTCCGGGTGCAGGTCCCTGCGGACGCGGGTGCGCCGCGCGAGATCAGCCGTCCTGCCGATGGCAGGGCTTGCCATCTTGCTGGTTGGGTGCCTGGTGGCCTGGATCAACAGGAACACCTGCATCGGTTGGTTCGCCTGCGCGCCGACGGCGGGAGGTCCCGCCGTCGTCCGCTCACCTTTTGGTGGGGTTCAGTCTGTCTCCGGGCCGTCGCAGAAGTGGCACCCGTCCTCGCAGCCCTCCAGGGCCGACGTCTGGCTAGAAACTGTCAATGGAGGCTCCTGCGGCGGGGTGGGCGTACTTGGGCTTGCGTGACCCGAACTGGCTTGCCACCAGCGTCCAGGTCATGGATTCGCCCCCGTGCGCCGGCATGATGCTCCCCTCGGCAATGAAGTGCGCGTCCGCGTCCCGGCTGGCAGGTACCCACCACCCGTTGAGCGGGCAGTATTCGCCGGTCCTTACCTCGCGGCCGTTGCGGGAACTCTTGCTTTGGGAGTGTGGGTGGGCGATACGTCTTTTCATCACTGTTTCTTCGATCTGCGGGGTCGCCGTGGGCTGGATCCG
>DATFAE010000198.1:0-4423 GCA_035254945.1 Arthrobacter sp.
CCGAAGGACCATGCCGGGCGTTTCAAGGCGCTGGGCCGGGCCGTCCGCGAATGGGCCCTGCGCGAACCTGCCCGCTACGGGCTGCTGTTCGGCAGTCCGGTACCCGGGTACCAGGCGCCCGCCGGGCGGACAACGGCCCCCGGCACCCGCGTGATCTATCGCCTGGTCGGGATTCTCGACGCCGCCTACCGCGCCGGCGGGTCGGCGACGGCGGTGCCGCCCACCGCCGTCGTGCCTTCCGCCCTGTCCGCCGACCTTCAGGCGATCCGCGGCGGACTTGGGCTTGCCGCCCCGGACGGGCTGCTCGCGAACGGGGCCCTCGTGTGGACCTCGCTCTTTGGGGCGGTCAGCTTTGAAGTCTTCGGGCAGTACGGGGCGGACACGTTCAGCGCGCCGGGCGAACTCTTTGAGCACCACCTTGGCGTTCTTGCAGGACTGGCCGGACTCGGCGACTAAGGTTTCGGGTACGTCACGCCACGCACGCTTTTGGACTGCGCGCCAGGGCGAGGCCCCGTATTTCCGCGGCTGTGGGCCCGGCCGGCGGTCAAGACCGTGCCTTGCGTGACGCTCCGGCGCGGCGCCTGGATCCGTCGAACCGAAAATACTAAGCTTGCTGCCCTTTCGCTGCGTCGTATACGGGTCTAGCCTGATCAGCGGCACCTTTTATCCAACGCCGCATCATTCAGGAGGCCCCGATGGTTGACCGGATTGCCGATATCTGGGGGAGCCGGACGCCATATGCCAGGGGCGGGCCCTGGCCTGTGCGGGTTGACCAGGCGCTCACCCAGGGCATGGCGGACGGGGACGTGGACCGCTGGGTGCAGTCCGCCTGCGTCCTGTGCAGCAACGGCTGCGCCTGCGACATCGCCGTCAAGGACGGCGCCATGGTGGGCATCCGAGGACGCGCCGGCGACCTGGTGAACCATGGCCGGCTGGGTCCCAAGGGCCTGTTTGCCAGCTGGCAGGGAGTCTCGCACAAGGACCGCCTCACGCGCCCGTTGATCCGGGAGAACGGGCAGCTGGTGGAATGCAGCTGGGACACCGCGATGGGACGCATCGTCGAGCGGAGCAAGGAGCTGCTCCGGACGCGCGGGCCGCTCAGCCACGGCTTCTACACCAGCGGCCAGCTGTTCCTCGAGGAGTACTACGCCCTGGCGGTGATCGGCAAAGCCGGCATCGGCACCCCGCACATGGACGGCAATACCCGGCTGTGCACCGCCACCGCGGCCACTTCGCTGAAGGAAACCTTCGGTGCGGACGGTCAGCCCGGGGCGTATGAAGACATCGACCACTGCGATGCCATCTTCCTCTATGGCCACAACATGGCCGAAACCCAGACCGTCCTGTGGTCCCGGGTGCTCGACAGGATCGCAGGGCAGGACCGGCCCCGCGTGGTGTGCGTCGATCCGCGCGATACTGAGGTGGCCCGGCACGCGGACGTTCATCTCGCCGTAAAGCCGGGCACCAACCTGGCCCTGATGAACGCCCTCGTCCGGGAAGTCCTGCACCATGGCTGGGAGGACTCCGCCTACCTGGATGACCACACCCTGGGGCTGGAAGAGCTCCGCAAAACGGTGGAGCCGTGGACTGCCGAAGCGGCGGCCGAAACCTGCGGGGTGGCAGCCGGGGACATCCGGGAAGCGGCCAGGATCTTCGGCACGTCCGGCCGGGTGCTGTCCACCGTGCTGCAGGGGTTCTACCAGTCCTCGCAGGCCACCGCCGCGTCCTGCCAGGTCAACAACCTGCACCTGCTGCGCGGCATGCTGGGGCGCCCCGGCTGCGGGATCCTGCAGATGAACGGACAGCCCACCGCCCAGAACAACCGGGAATGCGGGGCCGACGGCGACCTGCCGGGCTTCCGGAACTGGGAGAACGAGGAGCACATCAGCGAGCTGGCGCGGCTCTGGAAGGTGGATCCCGCGGTCATTCCGCACTGGGCGCCGCCCACCCACGCGATGCAGATCTTCCGGTACGCGGAGCAGGGCTCCATCGAATTCCTGTGGGTGTCGGCCACCAACCCCGCCGTCTCCATGCCGCAGCTTCCCAGGATCCGGGAGATCCTTGCCAGGCCGGAACTTTTCCTCGTGGTCCAGGACCTGTACATGACGGAGACTGCCCAGGCGGCCGACGTCGTCCTCCCCGCCGCCGGCTGGGGCGAAAAGGCCGGGACTTTCACCAACGCCAACCGCACCGTTCACCTCTCGGACAAAGCCGTGGAGCCACCCGGTGAGGCACGCCCGGACCTGGACATTTTCCTGGACTATTCCCGCCGGATGGGCTTCAGCACCAACGACGGCGGACCTCTGCTGCCGTGGACCGGGCCGGAGGAAGCCTTCGAGGCGTGGAAGGAATGCTCTCGCGGGCGGCCCTGCGACTACACCGGGATCAGCTACGAACGGCTCCGCGGCGGAAGTGGCATCCCGTGGCCCTGCAACGATGATTACCCGGACGGCCGGGTCCGGCTGTATGGGGACGGCGAGTTCCCCACCGCGCCCGAATACTGTGAAAGCTACGGCCATGACCTCCTGACCGGGGCCTCCGTTCCGCCGGCCGAATACAAGGCCTCTGCTCCTGCCGGCCGCGCCATCCTGCGCAGCACGCACTATGTGCCGCCCCACGAGGAGCCGGACCAGGAATACCCGCTGCGTTACACCACCGGGCGCACCGCCTACCATTTCCATACCCGGACCAAGACGGGACGCTCCAAACCCCTGGCCGGCGCCGCTCCGAAAGCCTGGATCGAGATGGCTCCCGAGGACTGTGACGCCCTGGGAATTTCCGAGGGTGACGTGGTGCGGGTTTCGTCCCGCAGGGGCCGCATTGAGGCGCCCGTCCGCGTCAGCGGCATCCGCCCCGGCAGCGTCTTCGCACCCTTCCACTACGGCTACTGGGACACTGGCGGCGCACCCGGGGACCACCCCACGGCAGCAAACGAACTCACCCTCACCGAATGGGATCCGGTGTCCAAGCAGCCCGTGTTCAAGAACGCGGCGGTGAAGGTGGAGCGGATCGGGGCCGCCGCCGGACCGGCTCCGGCACCCACGACGACGGCGTCCCGGCCGGCGGGGGCCACGGACGTTCCTGCCACAAAGGGCGGCCCGGACGCAGAGGCCTCGGAGCGGCTTCGTCCCGCCGATCCGCCGCAGTTTCCGGCCGCCGTCAAGCGCGTCAACCCCGCCGTTAACCCCGCCGATTAAGGAGTCCCGCCATGTACCTCAGGATCTACCTCGGCCTGCTGCACAAGGCGGAAGAAACGCTGGCCACCTCGTACCGGCAGGTGGCTGACGGGCACGGCGCCGAACCTGATGTCCACTTCCTGTGCCACACGCTCGCCGGACAGTGCGATGAGCATCAGCGGCTGCTGCAGCCCGTCGTCGAACGCTACGGCGAGGACACGTCCGCGCAGGAACCCGAGAGGCTGCACGCCGAGGCGATGTCCCAGACCCGGAGCGGCCCCGTGGGGCTTCTGCGTGATTTGCAGGACCTCTACCTGCTGGCGAGCCTCGTGGATCTCACATGGACCATGGTCAGGCAGGCCGCTTCGGCCCTTCGCGATGAGGAACTGCTGTCGGTAGTGGAGAGGTGTGACTCCGAGACCTCCACGCAGCTCAAGTGGCTGCAGACCAGGATGAAGCAGGCGGCTCCACAGGCGCTGGTGGCCGCGCGGTGAGAAGGGCGGGCATGGTCCCTGCCGCCCCTGTCTTGCGTGCTTCTGGCTGAGTAGACTGCCAGTGCGCCCGCACGGACGCGGAACCTCGAAGGGGAGATGCCGCCATGGCCGAGAATCATGAATCCGCTGCTGATGATCAGCCCCGCAGGCCCGGCAGCGCCCCGGGCATGGAGGGCGAAGGCGGGGAGTACACCGAGGGGGACTACGGCGATACGGGCAGTGTGGAGGCCCCGGCTGATGACCCCGCGGAAGGTGCATACCGCGACGGAGAGTCCGGCGATGGGGCCGGGTCCGGAACGGCGCGCGAGGCTGACGCCATCCGCGAAGGACTCACGGACGGCCAGGTCAACACCACCGCCGAAGAGCGGGGCCCGCTGCACGGATAGGCCTCCCGGGCAGGTCAGCGGGCGTCCCGGCCCGGGACCGCGGGTTCTCCCACAGCGAAACGGAAGCGCCGCCGTCGGCCACTAAAAGTCCGGAACCACGCGGGCTGCGGGCTGCCGGGCCCTCGCCAGGCCCCAAAGTTGAGCGTATGTCACTCAACTTTGGATTGACATCGCGCTTCCCCTGAGTAAAGTTGAGTGCAGAACGCTCAATGAGTGGGCGCCAGCAAGTTTCCAAGGAAAGAAGGAAGCAACACATGTCACGTGCAGTAGGTATCGACCTCGGAACCACCAACTCCGTCGTCTCCGTTCTCGAAGGTGGCGAGCCCACCGTTATTGCCAACGCCGAGGGTGGCCGCACCACGCCGTC
>DATFAE010000199.1:0-8442 GCA_035254945.1 Arthrobacter sp.
TGATGTATATCGGAATGGCTACCGGGGGCCGACGCGCCGCCTACGTTCCGTGATCAACACTGATGGCTATCTACTCCATGAAAAAGAAGGTCATGGAGGAGAAGAACCAAGGAGCCCCCCGATGGCGTGGAAATCCGGACAACGAACAGCATGGCTGACCATCACCATCGTCTTCAGCGTCGGCCTCATGGGGACAGGGCCCTCCGAGAGCGAACGGGAAAGCGCAGTACCTCCAACATCAACGGACTGGAGGGACGCCCCCGCTCAACGGAATCATGCGGCCAAGCCGCTGAAAGGCTCACCGGAACTCTGGAAGTTCCGCTTCATCATCGACAGGTGAACAACGGAAAGGAATCATCATGAAACCCCGTCCAGACCCAGCAAACGAACTAGGGTCCGGGGGCCAGAGAGGCCCAGGACAGCCGACACCAGGAGGGACCATGACCACCATGGATAGGTTCGGAGCATTCAGCGGGGCAGCCTACGTGCTGCTGGCCAACATTGGAAGCGCATTGGTGGGTCAGGGTTCGAACGGTGCGGAATCGCCCGGACAGCTGATACTGGATGAGCAGCACAGAATCGCCGAGAACCCGTGGGCTCGCGTGGCGTTTGCTGTGGTGGTCCTGGCTCAGTTGGCCTTCGTAATGTTCGTTGGCTACCTGTACACGCGGCTGCGGAACGCCGGCTGGCTTGCGGCCGTTGCGCTCGTTGGAGGGATCGCCGCGATCATGGCGTCTCTCGTCTCCATGTCGATGGTGATTACCGTGTTCGTCCTTCGGGACGACATCTCACCGGATCTGGCCCGAGCCCTGGTAGACGTTGATGGAGCAGGGCACTTGGTGCAGCTTCTGCCCCTGGGAGTACTTGTGCTGTTCGCTTCTGCCGCGGCACTGGTGACCCGCGCGCTTGGGCGTGTGCTGAGTTGGGCCGGCATGGCGATCGGCGCCACGAGCATTGTGGTGCTCGCCGCAACCGGACTTCCCGCCAACGAGGACTTCTTCGTCTGGCCGTTCCTGCTGGTCGTGCTGTGGATGGCTGTGATCAGCCTGCGCTGGGGCTTTGCCCGCAACCACCCAAAGGTCCGGCCCGCCGTCAGCCAGGCAAACCCCGTCATCAGCTAGGTCAGTGACATGTCAAGGGGAGCCACAAGCGGGGTGCCGTGGCTTCCCGCAGCATGTTCCGTCATTCTTCTGCCGTGCAGCACGGTCCTGTGCCTGGATCTGTATCCAGGCACCACCTACACAGATCAGTTGTCCTCGGCGGCGGGTCTTCTCGTTGTGGGAATCGTTCTGGCATTGAAGCCATTACCGGCCCGAGCGCTGTCCGCAGGAACACCGGGACCAGCTGAAGTATGCTCTCCGCTCCGGATCCCTGCAGCTAGCCAGTCTGTTCAGTGACTGGTGTGATGAACTCGCACAACACGTGATGAACTCGCACAACAGGGGAAGACGTACTCGCTGGCCCCTCCGGGCTTTGCCAGCCGGAACAGCGGCGGTGGTCGGGCGGCGGCCACGGCACACCTGTATCCTGAGAAGGCAGGTTGAATGGCTCCAACGGCCGTCAACCAAGCTCGGTTCACGGCCGGATGACGGTCCGGAATCCTGGGCCGTCGCCTTCCACGTCGTGGATCACCGCCGCACTCGTCAGTCTGCGGTGGACCCTCGGACGCTTGGAATGGACCTTTTATCACTGCCGATACGCCAGCTCCCGTGGGAATCCCGACGCCGGCCCTCAAGCCCGAGCGCACGGCTGCGGTGGCTGGTCCCGCCGTCGTGACCTGGACAGAGGCGGCGGGTGAGAGCATGACCGCGCGGTGGCGTTCGGCGAACGGCAGACCGGCGCCGACGCGCGTGGAAGTGGTCGACGACTCCCTCACGGCCGATGATGCGAACCGGATGGCGTCGCAGGGGATCGCGATGCTCTGGCACGGCGACTTCCACAACGCACGGCAGATCCTCAACGCCCTGGACCGGCGGGTGGGTGGCGGGAAGACCTCAGGAACTCCGGCCGAAAAGTTCTACCGGCACCGCCAGTCAGCCTCACACCGTGCCCGCATCCTCGGCCTGCTGCTGGTTCCCCTTGATCCGGGCCCGGTGGTGCCGCTGCGCCGCGCACCGGACATCCGGGAGGCCGCGGCGGAAGCGTACGGCGATGTCGCCGAACCTTCGGTGGTGTCACTGCAGGAACTGGTGGGGGCCATCGGTGCCCACGAGTGGCGGCGGAACGGCGTCTACGTCGATGCCCTGCAGGACCGCATCCACCCGCACTACGGCACGTTCTTCCCCACCCGGAATGAGTATGTGGGTCTCGTCGCCGCCGCACCGCTGCCGTCTGACACGCTGGCGTTCGACGTCGGAACCGGCACCGGTGTGCTCGCTGCCGTCCTCGCGCGCCGCGGCGTCCACCGCGTGGTGGCGACGGACAATGAACCGCGCGCCATCGCCTGCGCCGCCGAGAATTTCCGGAACCTCGGCGTCGAGGACCGTGCTGAGGCCGTCCTGGCCGACATGTTTCCGCCCGGACGGGCACCCCTCATCGTGTGCAACCCGCCCTGGATTCCGGCCACGCCGCATTCCACCCTGGACAACGCCGTCTACGACCCCGGGAGCAGGATGCTCTTCCGCTTCCTGAACGGACTCTCCGACCACCTGGAGCCGGGCGGTGAGGCCTGGCTTGTCCTGTCCGACCTGGCCGAACACCTGGGCCTGCGGACGCGTGAGGATCTGCTGGACGCCATCAAGGCGGCCGGGCTGAAGGTGGTGGAACGGCTGGACACCAAGCCAACGCATCCGAAGGCATCGGACCGCGACGATCCTCTGTTCGAGGCCCGCACCGCCGAGGTCACGTCGCTGTGGCGGCTTGTTATCCGATAGTTGTTGCCACGGCGCGGCAGCGGCAGGATGATCGGTGTGTTGGGCTCCTGCCGGCCAGGCGGGCCGGAAGAACGACGGCGCGTGCCCAGCTAAGGACTGAGGCGGCGGTGAGCGGGCCATGACAGAGCACAACCGGCAGCAGCGGCGGCTGCGGGTCTCCGACGTCAACGTCGTGAACCGGCGCACGCTGCGGAAGGCGCTGGGCGGGACCATCGTCGGTAACACCATGGAGTGGTACGACGTCGGTGTGTTCGGCTACCTTATCACCACCATGGGTCCCGTCTTCCTGCCCGAAGCGGACCGGGCCGTGCAGAACCTGTTCCTGCTGGGAACCTTCGGTGCCACGTTCATCGCCCGGCCGCTGGGCGGCGTCTTCTTCGGCTGGCTGGGCGACAAGATCGGCCGGCAGAAGGTGCTGGCCATGACGCTGATGCTCATGGCCGCCGCAACGTTCGCCGTCGGCCTGCTGCCCGGGTACGCGGTCCTGGGCATCTGGGCGGCGGTGCTGCTGGTTGTCCTCAAGCTGGTGCAGGGCTTTTCGACCGGCGGCGAATACTCGGGAGCCACCACGTTCGTGTGCGAGCATTCGCCGGACCGCCGCCGGGGCTTCTACGTCAGCTTCCTGGATATGGGCAGCTACCTTGGTTTCGCGGCGGGCGCAGCGGTGGTCTCCGCCCTTCAGCTGACGCTGGGCCAGGAGCAGATGGAGGCGTGGGGCTGGCGGATCCCGTTCCTGGTGGCCGGCCCGCTGGGCGCCGTTGCCGTGTACTTCCGGATGAAGATCGAGGAGTCGGCCGCCTTCAAGGCCACACTGGAGGCCGAGGCCGTGGCGGCCAAGCATCCGGAGACCGGGGAGGAGCTCCGGCCCGTGGGCCCGGTCGGGATCCTGAAGGCGCACTGGCGGCCGATCCTGCTGGCCATGATCCTGGCGGCGGCCGCCAACACGGTGGCCTACGCCCTCACGTCCTACATGCCCACGTACCTGACCAGCAACAAGGGGTACGACGAGGTGGAGGGGACGCTGCTGACCATCCCGGTCCTGGTGGTAATGGCGCTGTGCATCCCGTTCACCGGGCTGCTCTCGGACCGGATCGGCCGGCGTCCCGTGCTGTGGATCGGGGCCGTCAGCACTGTGGTGCTCGCGGTTCCCGCGTTCCTGGCGATAGCGGCGGGCAGCATCCCGGCAACGCTCCTGGGCCTGGCCCTTATTGCCTTCCCGGTGGCGTTTTCGGTCCCGAACCTGGCCTCGGCGCTGCCGGCGCTGTTTCCCACCGAGCACCGCTATTCAGCCATGGGCATTGCCTACAACCTGGCGGTGGCCATCTTCGGGGGAACGGCACCGTTCATTATCGCGTCCCTCATCGAGCTGACCGGCGACGACATGTCGATCGCGTACTACCTCATGGCCGTGGCCGCGGTTGCTGCCGTGGCCATCTGGTTCCTGCCCGAATCGGCCCGGCGGCACCTGCCGGGGTCCATGCCCAGCGTGGAATCGGAGGAAGCCGCCCGGACGCTGGTGGAGACGCAGGACCACAACCCGCTGCTGGACCTGGACTCGCTGCCGTTCGAGAGCAGCTTCGAGATCGCGCGGGCGCAGCACAAGGGCAGGCCCGGTAAGCCGACGGTGATGTGAGGCCGGGACGCACGACGGCGGCGCTCAGCGCGGCAGGCCGGCCCTGATCTGGATGAGGGTGAGGTCCAGCAGCGGCGTGGGAACGTTGAGCTCCCGGGCCCTGCGTGCGAGGTCGCCGAGGATGTGCTCGGCTTCCGAGGGCAGCCCTGCGCTTAAGTCCCGGTATAGGGAGGAAGTGAAGCCCGATCCCGGCTCGGTCAGTATGCCGACCG
Source organism: Arthrobacter sp. (assembly GCA_035254945.1). Lineage (GTDB taxonomy): Bacteria > Actinomycetota > Actinomycetes > Actinomycetales > Micrococcaceae > Arthrobacter. Next base: position 4,719 of record DATFAE010000199.1, read on the forward strand.
CCTGTGCATGAGCGGCGTCGGAAACGGGATGGCCTGCCGCGGACGCCACCGTTTCCGTTTCACTGATGGCCTCCAGGATCCTGGACTGCCCGCCGGCGTCGATGATCCGTCCAACCGGCGCCCGGAACAGGCAGTTGACGATCCCTGCGGCAGCGATGAATGCCCATTTATCCCACAGTGCGCCCGATACGTCGTCCACTACCGAGAAGCCGACGCCGGGCACGTCCAGAGCCTCAGAAACATCCGTGGGGACAGGGGTTCCGTTCAGCGCGCCCACCATGAGCGAAGTGAGTGGCACCTGCTGGCGGACCACATCGCCGTCGAGGGTGGCCACGATCCGGGCCAGGCCGCCGAGCACCTGGCCCGGGTACAGCTGCTCAAGCCGGTCCACATGGGCCATGCCGTTGAGGATGGGAATGATGCTGGTTCCAGGTCCGACGAAAGCGCCCAGCTCGCCGAGGACGCCCTCGAACGCGGTGGCTTTGACCGTGACGAGGATCAGATCGAAGGCCTCTGACCCGTCCGATGACGTGATGGTTTTTACCGGATTCGTCCGGTCAGCGGTGGGGGAGACGAAGCGCAGCCCGTCCCGGCGGAGGACCTCCTGCTTGCGCGGCCGCACCAGATACGTGACATCCCGTCCCGCTTCCTGCAGGAGCGTACCGAACGCTCCGCCTGTTGCTCCGGCTCCGACGACGAGTATCCGCATGGGTGTATACCTTTCCGGGTGTTCAGGGATGTTCAGCGGGCACGGGAGCCAGGGAACAGCTGATGAGGCTTCGCATCCGATGTTCCAAGGCTAGGCGGTTTCAGCAGGACCAGGGACGGGACCGCTACCTGGCCGCGATCCCGTACTCGGTCAGGCCGTTCCTGATCGCGAACAAGGTGGCACCCACCCGGTTGGTTGCACCGATCTTGGTGTAGATATGCTCCACATGGTTGCGGACGGTCTTCCGGGCGAGAAACAGGGCGCCGGCGATCTCGGCCGGTGTCATTCCGCGGCACAGCATGCTGAGGATCTCCACTTCCCGCGGTGTGAGTCCACCCGCTGGGGCATGCGTACGGCGGGGCTGCTGGCCGGCCCCCACGAGCACGGCCTCAACAGCTTCCGCGGCGAGCCTGCCGGCTGACGCCTCCCGCCGGAGCCTGGCAGCCGCATCGGCCTGGGTGAGCGCTGGCCGGTGCGGGCGCGGCTCAAGGGAGGTGTGGAAGGAGTCCGCAGCCGCCAGGATCCGCTGCTTTATTCCCAGCTCCGTTCCGCCGATCCCTCGTGGATAGCCGGACCCGTCGAGCCGCTCGTGGTGTGAGCCGGTGAGGGCGGCCTCGCCCTTCAGCCCGGGCACGCGGCTGAGGATCCGCTCTCCCAGGAACGGATGCATCCGGATACGTTCCAGCTCCAGCCCGGAGAGGGGTTCCTTCTTGTCCCACACCTGGTTGGACACTCCCAGCCGGCCGAGGTCGTGAACCCAGCCTGCGCGGCGGAGCTCCGTGACGTCGTCGGCCGGCAGCCCATGCTCCCCGCCCGCGGCAGCCGCGAGGGCCGCCACTGCACGGGAGTGTCCTGCCGTGTAGGGAGACTTGAGGTCCGCGAAGTCGCCGATCGCCCGCAGCACTGCATCCAGCTCCGGGCCGGACAGCGGAGCGTCGTTGGGAGCCAGGTCCAGGGCCGCCTGCCAGCAGTCGACGTCGAGCAGCCCCTCGGTGAGTGCCTCGGCCTGGTCCATGAACAGCCCGGCCAGTGCCGGATCGAACTGGCTGCCGCGGCGCGCCCGCACCATGGCCACCGCACCGGCCACGCCCTCCCTCCGCAGGAAGACCTCGGCCGTGTCCGCGAGATGCATGATCCGCATCTCCAGCGGGATGTCCGGCCCCGCCGTGCCCTCCGGCAGGCCTTTGCCGTCCCACCGCTCGAAGGTGTGGGTGAGCAGTCCTGCCACGCCGTCGTCGAGCCCTACACTGCTGGCCAACACCCCGGCGGAGACGCAGTGCGAGGCAATCATGGTCCGCACCGCCCCGCTGCCCGTCGCCGCGAAACGCGTCCAGTTGGCAACACGGGCGAGCGGCGGGAGGCCGGCGCCGGCGTGGCTGAACATGCCGGCATACATGGGCAGGCCGTGCTGGTCGCGGTTGTAGTAGTCGGCGCGGAAGGCGATGTCGTCCGTGAACAGCGCGGCGAGTTCAAAGGAATCCGCGTGGCAGCCGACCCAGGCCAGCTGGTTGGCGTAGTAGATCCTGCCTTGGCCGGCGGCGTCAACGCCCGCTGCCCCGGCGATCCGTAGCGCCAGCAGGGACGCACGCAGCATGTGCTCCATCGGCTGGCCAAGGCCCAGGTCAATGGCGAGCGACAGTGCGGCCAGGACTTCGCTGCGGCGGGGGTCAGCCGATGACTGCTTCACACCTGCCATTCTAGGAAGCCGTCAACCAAGGCAGTAGGGACCACGCGGCGGCCGTTATGCAGCCTGGTTCTTCCCGGTCCGTGCCTGGGCAGGACGTGGCCCGGCGCGATGGGCCGTGGACGGGAACCTGACGCCCACTTGTGCTCCGAACAGTCCACGTTGCGGAAGCCAGAAGTCCGCCAGGTGATCCTGTACAGGCAGTGCACCCGGAACTCCCGCGTCCTCATTCCGGATGGTGGCCTGGGAATCCGTCACGAGCCACAACTGCCGCGGCTGGGCCTGGAACGTCTGGCCGTTGGGCACCACACCCGAGACTTTCATCCGGCCGGCGTTCAGCAGCGGGCCGGCGAATGCTCCCATGGCCCGGAGCACGAGCTCGTTTCGCCAGAGGCTTTCCGGCATCCGTACGGCCATGGCAGTCAGCATCGTTGTGGCCGCGGATGTGCCCATCTGCAGACGCCAGTCAACCACGCCTGGAACCGTGATCACGGCGGTGAACGGCCCGCTCCACTGGATGTCGACGTCGGTCTCCACCGTATGGTGGACGGCCGTCCCGAAGTAACGGGCGCAGCTGAACTCGGGTGCGGCGTTGGCGTAGATGGTCCACTCGCCGGCGGGCGTGCGGTGCCAGACGGAGCGGTAGCCTGGGCCAACGGAGCTCACCGGAAAATCCCGGAAGGCCAGGTAGTGGCCGCTGCTAAAAGGCAGCCCCAGGACGGCGTAGCCGGCGAAATGCTCGGCAGCGTCTTCGGGAAGTTCGGCAAGTTTCGGCGTTGCCTCTGCTGATGACTGCGGCTGGTAGATGGTCATTGCCGCCTCCTTTTCTCTATGACCCGAGCCTATGACCGGGCCTCAGCAAGGGCATGGGGCAACTGCCCCATTTTGCCTTTGCAGAGCGGCGAGTGGCGGCCACGGACAACGAGCCGCGTGCCATCGCCTGCGCCGCCGAGAACTTCCGGAACCTCGGTGTCGAGGACCGTGCCGAGGCCGTCCTGGCCGACATGTTCCCGCCCGGCCAGGCACCCCTCGTCGTGTGCAACCCGCCCTGGATTCCGGCCACGCCCCATTCCAGCCTGGACAACGCCGCCTACGACCCCGGGAGCAGGATGCTGTTCCGCTTCCTGAACGAACTCGCTGTGGCGGCTTGTTCGCCGACCGTCTTGAGCAGCCGAACCGGGGCACTTTGACACGGACACGCCGCGGATTGAGCCGTTTCGGCACCGTGTCGGCGTCAATGTGCCCCACGACGGCGCCCTTCCAGGTGTTGGCCTTGTCCCGCGGGCGCCAGGCCTAGCTACCCTGCCACCGCCGCCGTAGCCTCCTGCTTG
>DATFAE010000200.1:0-5919 GCA_035254945.1 Arthrobacter sp.
CCAGGGGTATTAGAATTGATGCAGGAACAGACACGAAACTTCCCCTCATGAAGGAGAGAACCAATGCTTATCGAGCGCATTTACGATGAAGACCTCGCCCAGGCCAGCTACCTGATCGGCTGCCAGGCCAACGGCACCGCGGTGGTTGTTGACGGCCGGCGGGACATCGCCGTCTACCTGGAGCTGGCCGAGAAGAACGGCATGAAGATCGTGGCCGTCACCGAGACCCACATCCACGCCGACTACCTTTCCGGCACCCGTGAACTTGCCGCCGCGACCGGCGCGAAGATCTACCTTTCGGGCGAAGGAGGCCCGGACTGGCAGTACGGATTCGACGGCGAACGGCTCTACGACGGCGGCAAGATCAACATCGGCAACATCACCATCCAGGCTGTGCACACCCCGGGCCACACCCCGGAACACCTCTCGTTCCTGGTCACCGACGGCGCGTTCAGCGACCAGCCCGGCTACCTGCTCTCCGGCGACTTCGTCTTCTCCGGCGACCTGGGCCGGCCGGACCTCCTCGACGAGGCAGCCGGCGGCGTCGACACCCGCTTCGAAGGCGCCAAGCAGCTCTTCGCCAGCCTGCGGGACAAGTTCCTCACGCTGCCGGACTATGTCCAGGTCCACCCCGCGCACGGCGCCGGCAGCGCCTGCGGCAAGGCACTCGGCGCCATCCCGTCCTCCACGGTGGGCTACGAGCGGCTCTACGCCTGGTGGGGCCCCTACCTCGCCGGGAATGACGAGCAGGGCTTTATTGACGAACTCCTTGACGGCCAGCCCGACGCCCACGCGTACTTCGGCCGGATGAAGCGCGAAAACCGTGAAGGCCCTGCCGTCATGGGCGAGCGGACCCCGCTGCCCGAGCTCGCACCCGGCACCGTCGCTGCAGGCCTGGCAGAGGACACCTTGACCTTCATCGACACCCGTTCCAACAGGGAGGTCCACGAAGGCACGGTAGCCCGCTCCCTGAACGTGCCGGCCGGCAAGTCCGTGGCAAGCTACGGCGCCTGGGTAGTGAACCCCGAGACGGACAAGAACCCGCTGGTGCTCCTGGCTGAGGACCAGGACACCGCGCAGGACATGTGGGACCACCTGGTACGCGTCGGCATCGACAACGTGGCCGGCTTCGTCACCAGCATGGACGGGCTGCCCAGGACCACCCCGAAGCTGATCCAGCCCGGGGAACTCGACGCTTTTGACGCCGCCATGGTCCTGGATGTCCGCAACAGGACCGAGCACACAGCCGGGCACATCCCCGGCTCCCACCAGCTCAGCGGCGGCCGCGTCATGTGGCACCTGGACGAACTTCCCACCAGCGGCACCATCGTCACCTACTGCCAGTCCGGTGTCCGGAACTCCGTAGCCGCCAGCGCCCTGCGCAGGGCCGGGTACGACGTCGTCGAACTCGACGGCAGCTACGCGGCCTGGACTGCCTGGCGGAACTCCGTCGCGGCGGTCTAACCAGCCATCCCACCCCAAGACCGCCCGGGCAGGTCCCCCCTCCTGCCCGGGCATCCAGCCCGGGTGCGTCCCCCGCGCGCCCGGGCACCTTGAATGACCGCACCCTGAACGGAGCACGGGAATGCCGGGAAACACCCTTCCAGGATCCACGCGGGCCGCGCTGGGTCTTAGGCATAATCTGGCGCAGTTCATGCTGCTGGTGGCAGTTAACGCCCTGGTGGGCGGGACACTCGGGCAGGAGCGCACCGTCCTGCCCCTCCTCGCTTCCCAGACATTCCATCTGGACCTCTACACGAGTGCACTGACGTACATCCTCGCCTTTGGCCTGTCCAAAGCCGCGACGAACTACTTCGCGGGAACGCTCTCTGACCGTTATGGCCGCAAACCAGTCCTCGTAGCAGGATGGCTGCTGGCAATCCCCGTCCCTCTCATGCTCATCTTCGGACCGTCGTGGGGATGGATTGTGGCCGCGAATGTGTTCCTCGGCGTCAGCCAAGGCCTCACGTGGTCCACGGCAGTGATCATGAAGATGGACCTTGTCGGCCCGAAGCAGCGCGGTCTTGCCATGGGCCTGAACGAAGCGGCGGGCTACCTCGGGGTCGCCGTGACGGCCTTGGTGACCGGGTATATTGCCTCCGCGTACGGACTCCGGCCCGGCCCCTTCCTCCTCGGTGCTGCGTACATCGCCCTCGGCTTGGGCATGTCTGTCCTGACCGTGCGCGAGACCCACCAGCACGCCAGGACCGAGGCCTCCCAACACGGCAATGCACGCGGCAGTGCACACGCCGGCCTCACCACGGGCCAGGTTTTCACACTCACCAGCTTCAAAGACCGCTCGCTCTCCGCAGCCAGCCAGGCAGGACTGGTGAACAACCTGAACGACGGCCTCGCCTGGGGGCTCTTCCCGGTCCTGTTCATCAGCTCCGGGCTAAGCCTGGACCACGTAGGCATCCTGGCCGCCGCCTACCCGGCAGTCTGGGGCGCCGGGCAGCTCTTTACCGGGGCCGCATCAGACCGGTGGGGCCGAAAGTGGCTTATCGTGGCCGGCATGCTCGTACAGGCCGCGGGACTCGCGATAGTCGCAGCAGCGCACAGCTTCGGGCCCTGGCTGGCCGCCGCCGTCCTCCTGGGGATCGGAACGGCCATGGTCTACCCCGCCCTCCTGGCCGCAATCGGGGACGTCGCGCACCCCGCCTGGCGTGCCCGCTCCGTCGGGGTCTACCGGCTCTGGCGTGATGGCGGCTTCGCCATTGGGGCGCTCCTGTCCGGTCTCCTCGCAGACCTTTACGGAATCCCCTCAGCCATCGCCGCCGTCGCCGCACTCACCGCCGCATCCGGCTTGGTGGTCGCCCTCCGGATGCGCGGAAACGACCACGTACATCGATAACAAAAACGCTGCCAAACAACACCAATACCCGCAGGTTACGCACTCCGGCCGGGCGGCCGGGAGGGTTGCCGGTTTGCTGGCCCCTTCCCTGCCGCGGACGCACCCAATACGGTGGATTTGTCCGGCCCGTCGCCGGGCCGCACCCGTCGTCACCAATATTTGGAGGTCCTCATGCGCAAAGTCACCGCTGGCCTGTTCCACTCCGTGGACGGGGTGGTGTCAGAACCGAATCTTTGGCAGTTCGACAGCTTCGATGAGGATTTGGGCAAGGGCATGACGGAGATGATGCAGCGCGTGGACACCGTGGTCCTGGGCCGCGTGAGCTACCAGGAATGGGCGGGGTACTGGCCCACGGCGGAGGTGGACAACGACTTCGCCGGCTTCATCAACCCGGTGGAGAAGTTTGTGGCCTCCAGGACCCTGGCCGAGCCGCTGGAGTGGCAGAACTCGCACCTGATCACCGGCCCGTTGGAGGGCTTCATCGCGGAGCTGAAAACCCGCGACGGCGGCGAGATCGCCGTGATGGGCAGCATTTCCGTGACCCGCCAGTTGCTGTTCGCCAGGCTGCTGGATGAGCTGACGCTGATGACCCACCCGGTGGTGGCCGGCAAGGGGCGGCACCTGTTCGAGGCGGATGACCCCGTCACCCGCCTCAGCCTGAAGGACCAGTACAGCACCAGCAAGGGCAACGTCATCGCCACGTACGGGCTGCTGCGCGAATAGGCTGCAGCCAACCTGAGTCCTACGCCCGGTTCCGCTCCAGCATCTGCCCGATGATCCGGGCGCCTTCCGGGAAGGCGCCCGGATTCGTGCCGGAGTAATTGAGCCGCATGAACGGACCCGCGGGTTCGGCCGGGAACCACTCGTTGCCGCCGGCGATGATCACGCCTGCGGCCTCGCAGTCGCGGGTCAGCCGGTCCAGGCCGGTTCCGTCCGGCAGCCGCGCCCAGAGATTCAGGCCGCCCTTGGGCACCTGCTCGAGGTGCGCCTGCGGGGCGTGCTGGCGCAGGCTGGTGACCAGCAGGTCGCGCCGGGACTCGAGCTGGTGGCGGAGGCTGCGGAGGTGTGTCTGCCACCCGGGCTGCGTGACGACGTCGAGCGCGGCCGCCTGCAGCAGCCCGCTGACGTACATCGATTCGGCCGCCCGGTCCGCCAGGATGCGCTCCCGGGCCGGGCCGCGGGCGATCACCGCGGCCACGCGGATCGACGGCGACACGCTCTTGGTCAGCGAGCGCAGGTAGACCACGTGGCCGGAATCGTCGCGGGAGGCGACGGGCACCGGGTTGGAGGTGATGCCGAAGTCGTGCGCCCAGTCGTCCTCCACAAGGAACGCACCCTTGGCGCGCACCACATCCAGGACCTGCTCACGGCGTTCGGCCGGCCACTGGGCACCGGTGGGGTTCGCGTAGTTGGGCTGGGCGTAGAACAGCCGCGCACCGGATTCCTCAAACGCGCGTTCCAACTCCGACGGGTCCGGTCCGTCCGGCCCGCTGGGCACCGGAACAACACGCACGCCGGCCTGCGCTGCCGCCAGGATCGCGCCCCAGTACGACGGCGACTCCATCAGCAGCGGCTGCCCGCGGCCCGCGAGCGCGCTGAAGATGGAGCTCAGCCCGCTTTGGCTTCCCGGAAGCACGACGACGTCACTGGGGTTCGGGGGTGTGGTCCCGGCCGGCGTCGACGCACCAAGCTCGTGCGCGAACCACGACTGCAACTCCGGCATGCCCGCCGCGGGCGGCCGGGACAGTGCGGCGTCGCCGCGGGCCGCCCGCGCCAGGGCGGCGCGGACCAGCCGCTCCGGCAGGAGTTCCCGGGCGGGGTAGCCGGAGTGGAACGAGATGGCGTCGTTCGGAACTTCGCGCATGGTGCCGGAGGCCGGGGGAAGCGGCGCCAGCGGGGAGCGCAGGGCCGCCGTCTGCCAGCCGTAGTCGGAGGGGCGTGCGGTCCGGACGGCCCGCACGAACGTCCCGACGCCGGGCCGGCTTTCGATCATGCCCTGCGCCGTGAGGGTCTGCAGGGCTTTCTGCACCGTCACGGGACTGGCCTGGTACTCGGCCACCAGGGACCGGGTGGACGGCAGCTTCGCACCGGGCGCAGCGGAGGAAATCCACTTTTTCAGGTGCGCCACAATCCGCGAACTGCTATCGTTGTTCATGAAAGACAACAGTAGCGCTACTCTTCCAGCGCGCCAAGTGTTATCCCCTCGCCCCTCCTCCGGGCTCTGGTTGGGCCTCGTTGGAGTAGCGGCCTTTTCGTTCACCGTTCCGTTCACCAAGGTCGCCGTCGCGGGGCTGTCCCCTCTGTTCATCGGCTCCGGCCGCGCAGTGGTGGCGGCCGCACTGGCAGCCTTCGCCCTCGCATTCACGCGGCAGCGGCTCCCCCGCGGCACGCAGTGGGGGCGTCTCGCAGTGGTGGCCGCCGGCGTCGTGATTGGCTTTCCGCTCCTGACCTCGTTCGCCCTGGCCACCACGCCAGCGAGCCACGGCGCGGTGGTCATCGCCCTGCTCCCGGCCGCGACGGCGACGGCGGCAGTCCTCCGCGGACGCGAGCGTCCCCCGCTGGCGTTTTGGCTCATCACCGGCGCGGGCGCCGTGGCCGCCATCGCCTTCGCCTCCATGCAGTCCGGCGGCTTCGGACAGCTGCACTGGGCGGACGTGCTGCTCCTTGGCGCCGTGGCGGCTGCGGCCATCGGCTACGCGGAAGGCGGCCTGCTGGCCCGCGAGCTCGGCGCCTGGCAGACCGTGTCCTGGGCCCTTGTCCTCGCGTCGCCGCTGATGGTGCTGCTGACTTTGCTCTCCGTGGCCCAGCAGCCGCCCACCGCCACCCCGGTCCAGTGGCTGGCTTTTGCCTACATCGGCGTGGTGAGCATGTTCCTGGGCTTCTTCGCCTGGTACCGCGGACTGGCCATCGGCCCCATCGCCCAGGTCAGCCAGATCCAGCTCATCCAGCCCGTGCTGACCATCTGCTGGGCGGGCCTGCTGCTGGGCGAAACCCTGACGTGGTCCACCATGGTCGGCGGCCTTGCCGTCATTCTCTGCGCCGCCGCGGCGGTCCGGGTCCGGCTGAGG
>DATFAE010000201.1:0-8225 GCA_035254945.1 Arthrobacter sp.
GGTCCAGCATCGGCACCCGGTGCTGGACCCCCGCATTGTTCACCAGGATCTCCAGCGGACCGACATGTTCTTCCACCCAGGCGATGCCCCGCGCGGCCTCTGTGTCGCTCGTGACATCAAACGCGATGCTGTGCACCTGGCCCGCGGCGTACTCCGCGGCCATCACCGCCGCCGCATCCTTGAGCCGCTCGGTGTTGATGCCGTTCAGCACCACTGTGGCGCCGGCGTCGGCGAGTGCCCGCGCCAGCGCGTTGCCGATCCCCCGGCTCGAGCCCGTCACCAGGGCAACCCGCCCGGTCAAATCAAAAAGCGCACTCATGCACTGTCCCTTCCGTTGCGTTGCCTGCGTATGCATCGCTGAGTTGTGAAATTGCCTGCCGGACCACTGCCAGGTCGTGGTCGCCCAGGCCCTGGCGCTTGAGTTCGGCATAAAGTTCGACGCCGGCCGTCGCCATGGGCACCGCGGCGCCTGCCGCGCGGGCTGAGTCAAGGACAAAGGAAAGATCTTTGTGCATGAACTTGGCCGGACCCGTGGGCCTGTAGTCCTTGCTGACCAGCCGGGGCCCGACGACGTCCAGGACCCGGCTGCCTGCCAGACCGCCGGCCAGGACCTCAAAAAGCGCGGCAGCATCCATGCCGGAGCGTTCGGCGAGTTCGGCTGCTTCGGCGAGTGCCGCCGTCGTGGTTCCGACGATGAGCTGGTTGCAGGCTTTGGCCAGGGATCCGGCCCCCAAGGCGCCCATGTGGCGCACGGTGGTGCCCATGGCCCGGAAGAGCGGCTCCAGCCGCTGGAAGTCAACGGCGGCGCCGCCGGCCATGATCGCCAGCGTGCCGTCAACCGCCCCGGCTGTTCCGCCGCTGACCGGAGCATCCACCACGGCAGCGTTGCCGTGGCTGGCTTGCTGTACCTCGCGGCCAAAGTCCTGAACGCCGGTTGGCGAGACGCTGCTCATGACCACTACGGTGGTACCGGTCCGCGGTGGTGCCGCGCGCCAGCTCTCCAGGAGCCCTGCGGCGGCGTTCTCGATAAAGGACAGGTCCGGCAGCATAAAGACGATCACCGGCAGATCCCGCATGTCGGCGACGTCATGTGTCCGCCTGCCGCCCAGCTTCTCCAGTTCTTCAACGGCCGTGGCTGACCGGTTCCACAGCGTCACGTCCCAGCCGCTGCGAAGGAGATTGGCAGCCATCGGCCTGCCCATGTGCCCCAGGCCCACAAAGCCCGCAGTTTTGTCTTCCATGTAATGGCGCCGCCTCACATCATCGTGGTTAATGAAGAGAAATCTGTCCAATATCCTAACCTCCATTCAGTATGATGAACAGTATGACGCCTGAAACCACCGTCGCCATCGCCGTCCCGCTCGAAGCTGAGCTGGTGGACCGCATCCGCGCCGTAGATCCTTCCGTTACCGTCCTCTACGAACCCGACCTGCTGCCACCGGAACGTTTCCCGGCAGACCATTCGGGCGATCCCGACTTCCGGCGCACGCCTGAACAGGAAGAGCGCTACTGGTCCCTGCTCAACCGGGCCCAGGTGCTCTACGGCCTTCCGAACGAAGACGCTGCCGGCCTGGCACGGATTGCACGCGAAAACCCCCGCCTCCAGTGGGTGCACTGCATGGCGGCCGGCGCCGGCGGCGCTGTGAAGGCCTCCGGGCTGGACCAGGAAACCCTGCAGAAGTTCAAGGTGACCACCTCCGCCGGCGTCCACGCCCTGCCCCTGGCCGAATTCGCCGCCCTGGGCATCCTCAACGGCTTCAAGCGCGCCGCCGAACTCGCGCAGGACCAGGCCGCCAGGGTGTGGCCTGAGCTGCGCACGCCCACCCGGCTGGTCAGCGGATCCACGCTGGTGGTCGCTGGACTGGGAGAGATCGGCCTCGAAACGGCCCGCATCGCCCGGGCCCTGGGCATGAAGGTCAGCGGAACGAAGCGGACGGTGGAGCCGATCGAGGGGATCGAGGAAGTCTCCGACAATGACGGGCTGGCCGGCCTGCTGGCCTCCGCCGACGCCGTGGTGAACACCCTGCCGGGGACTCCGTTCACGGAACAGCTCTTCAACCGGGATGTCTTTTCGGCCATGAAGCCGGGAACCGTCTTCGTCAACGTCGGCCGCGGCACCGTGGTGGACGAGGAAGCCCTGCTGGAAGCACTGGACAACGGCCAGGTTTCCTACGCCTGCCTGGACGTCTTCGCCGTTGAACCCCTCCCCCTCGACAGCCCGCTGTGGAACCACCCCAAAGTCATGGTCTCGCCGCACACCTCCGCGCTGAGCGCCGCGGAGAACCGCCTCATCGCAGAACGCTTCTGCAGCAACCTGCGCACGTTCCTCGACGGCGGCGACCTCCCCCACCTCGTGGACACCGTCCACTTCTACTGATCCGCCAGTTCTACTTATCCGCCAGTTCTACTTATCCGCCAGAGCGGCGGCCGGCAGGACACCAGCACAGAGCCCCTGCCGGGGACTCCTGGAAACAGGATTTCCCGGCAGGGGCTCTTTGATGCCTGCGGACCTTCATCACGGTATCCACTGCGGCGCATCTGCTGCGGTGCACCGGCTGAGGGCGGCCGGCGCCCCACCGTTTCCGTGCGCGCCAGGCACGCACAAAGGTGGCCTCCCCGTTGCCGGGGAGGCCACCTTCCTGTGTATGTGCCGCGTTGCTAGCTGGCATCCTCGACGAGGACCAGGTCACGGCCGTTGGTTTCCGGGGTGAAGAACGTTGTCCCGAAGGAGATCAGCGCGAGGACCAGCGAGTAGAGTGCCGGGACGAGCCAGGAGTGGCCCGTTGCGGCAAGGAGTGCCACGCCGATCATGGGCGCGAAGCCGCCGGCGAGGACCGCAGAGAGTTCGCGGCTCAGGGCCACACCGGTGAAGCGGTGCTGGGAACCGAAGAGCTCCGGCAGCAGCGCGCACTGCGGGCCGAGCATGGACTGGACGCCCAGGGAGATGCCCACCACCATGACTACCCAGACCAGGGTGACGTTGCCGAGCGTAACCAGGTAGAAAGCCGGAAGGGCGATGACGGCCTGGAACAGGGCACCGTAGCGGTAGACAGGGACGCGGCCAAACCGGTCGGACAGGGCGCCGAAGGTGACCACCATGACCGCGGCGAATCCCGCGGCGATCAGGAGGCCGGTGGGGCCAATGAACTTGTCGCCGGCAAAGATTCCGGCCGGCATGCTGATGAAAGAGACCAGGAGGGCAGAGTAGATGGAAGAGTTTCCGTTTTCACCCATGCGCAGGCCGATGCCGATGAGCACGTTCTTTTTCGAGTGCTTCCAGATCTGGCCTACAGGGTTCTTGACCACAGCCTTGTGCTTTTCGAGCTCCTGGAAAACCGGGGTTTCCTTCAGCCGCAGCCGGATGAAGATGGCAATGGCAATCAGGATGACGCTGGCCAGGAACGGCACACGCCACAGCCAGCCCTGAAGGACCTGCTTGTCGGCCAAGGCCATCAGTGCGAAGGTGCCTGCGCCCAGCAGCGTCCCGAGCTGGATGCCAACGAAGGGCAGGGAGGCGAAGAAACCACGACGGCGGCGCGGCGCCACTTCGGAGATCAGCGTGGTGGCCCCGGCCTGTTCAGCACCTGCCCCCAGGCCCTGCAGGATGCGCAGGGCCACCAGGAGCACCGCTCCCAGCATTCCGGCCTGTTCAAAGGTGGGCAGCAGCCCGATGGCGAAGCTGGCCATGCCCATCAGTCCTATGGTGAGGATGAGGACCATTTTGCGGCCGAAACGGTCACCGATGTAACCGAACACCACACCGCCGAACGGCCGGGCCGCGAAGCCCACGCCATAGGTTGCGAAGGAAGCGATGACTGCCCCGCTCTCGCCGAGCGGCGAGAAGAACAACGGACCGAAGATCAGGGCCGAGGCCAGTCCGTAAATGTAGAAGTCGTAGTACTCCAGGGCGGAGCCCACGGAGCTGGCAAGAGTTGCGCGGCGCAGCTGCTCCGGATCGACGGTGGCGCCGTCCACGTCAGCCTGCGGTGAATTAGTACGAGTTGTCACTGGAACTCCCTCAAAAACACTCCAGGCCCCCGTTGGCCTGGTGGGTAAGCGACGGCACCTGTTGTGCGGATCACTATGTTGAACAGAGTACAGCAAGTTGAACACCAGGCAAGGGGTCGGCCATGAAATTGTCTGTTTGCGTCAGAGGGGGTGCTGGACGGGGGTGCTTCAGGCCATGCTGGACGGGGGCCCTTCAGCCCATGGGGTTGCCCAGCGAACGGGCCAACTCCTTAAGTTCCTTAACCATCTGGGCACCCTGCTCCGCGGAGTAGGTTGCCTTGAGGGCAGTGACAGACAAGCCCAGACTGGGGCCGTGGGCACCGCGGGTGGGGACTGAGACAGCGAGGCACACCACCCCCGTGGTGGATTCCTCATCCTCGAATGCGTATCCCTGATCGCGGATGGTTTTCAGCTGGGCCTTGAGCTCCGCTCCCGTGCGGAGTGATTTGGGCGTCAAGACGGGCAGCTCGTCATCATCGGCGAACATGGCGTCAATGTCATGATCGTGCAGCCGGGCAATCAGCGCCTTTCCGACAGCGCAGAGTGAAACGGGCATCTTGTCGCCGATATTGGAGGTCAGGCGCACTGCAGGATGGCCCTCATAACGGGCCAGGTAGATCACGTTGGTCCCGTCCAGCATGGCGATACGGACCGTCTCCCCGGAAAGGGTGGGTGCCTGTTCGCAGAAACGATAAAACTCCTGAACCTCGTCGAGCCGGCTCAGATATGCGGCACCGAGCTCAACCAGTTTGCGCCCAAGCGTGAATTCCGCGCCCTGCCTGTTGATGAGCCGGGCCTCCTCAAGCGCCAGCAATAGATTGGAGGTCGAAGACTTCGGGATGCCGAGTTCGCGGGCCAGATCGCTGAGGGTCAGCCTGCCGGTGGCAGATGCCGCCAGCGCATCAAGGACAGCTGCTGCACGGGTGACCGCAGGCGCCGGCGAGGCACTTCCCAAGCCATCGGAGGAGCGGGGTGTGCGGGAATCGGCCATGATTCTCCTTCAATCGGCGTGCCAATGCGGCATCAGATCCACGTGTTCAATCCACTGAACACAAACCATCATAATGGCTGGAGCTCGCACCTGGATGGCCTTTATGACATGCCCGCGAAAAACTTTGCGCGTCACCGGCGTGACGTTTTTTGTTTCCGGGAGTTCACGGTATATTCATCTCAGACCCTCCACCGCGGCATCCCCCAATAGTCGCGGTGGAGGGTTTTCCAATGCCCCGAGGGCTTCGCCTTAGGCCACGTCCGCCACGGACTCCTTTAGCCTCCAGCTGCCTCCGAGCCCATCCCGCACCAGAGTCATGGTGGTCAGTGCCGAGTTGGGATTGTTACCCAGCCGCACCTGGACCTGCAGCACTTCCACATCCACGCGGCTGAATCCCCGCGGCATGCGGCGCTGGGCTTCCCACCAGCTGACGCGTTCAAACCATCTGACCGGCTCGGCGCTGACTGCCCACTCCCTGCCGTCGCTGATCACCGTTGCCGGCGCCCCGTTTATTGTTGTCTTCAGCACCACATGTTCCATGCCTGCACGGTATGGCAGGGGCCCGACAATTAGGCGGGCACAAAAAACCCCGCCGTTCCTGGTCAGAGACCGGAACGGCGGGGCTTTGTTTGGTGGGTCCTACCGGGATCGAACCGATGACATCCACGGTGTAAACGTGGCGCTCTACCAGCTGAGCTAAAGACCCAAAGGGATGGTTTCCGCACCGCGGCGCTTGAACCAACGAACATAGACTCTACCCGACCCGCCAGGCCAAAAGCGAATCGGCGAGGCCGACCGGCCCGGGCGCTTATAACGGCGGCAGTTCCGTGGCCAGCCATGCCAGGGATTCACTGACCCCCGCGTGCAGCTTGATGGTGGCGCGGTCATCACCGCGGGTGGTCCCCCTGTTGATGATGACAACGGGTTTTCCGTCGTTTGCGGCGTGCCTGACGAACCTCAGCCCGCTCATCACCGTGAGGGAGGACCCCGCCACCAGCAACGCGCCGGCCTCGTCCACGATCGAGTACGACCTTGCGACGCGGTCCTTCGGGACATTTTCGCCGAAATAGACGAAGTCAGGCTTGAGCGTTCCGCCGCACGCCGGGCAGACTGCCACGACAAAGCTGCCGATCAGCGCCTGGTCCTCAACAGTCGAGTCGGCGTCCGGGGCCATCTCCACCAGGCCGGACTCCCCGGCGTCTTCCAGGAAACCGGGATTGAGCTCCTCCAGCATGCCGGCGAGCAGGCGCCGCGAGTAAGTTCGCCGGCAGTCCAGGCAGACCACCTGGTCGAAGCGGCCGTGAAGGTCCACCACGTTGAAACTGCCGGCTTCCTCGTGCAGCCGGTCCACATTCTGGGTGATCAGGCCGCTGAGCAGGCCACGGCGCTCCAGCTCCGCGGCCGCCCGGTGCCCCGTATTGGGATCGGCTTGCCGAAGGTGCGACCAGCCAATGTGGTTCCGGGCCCAGTACCGTTGGCGGTTGGCCGGGTCCCCCACAAACTCCTGGTACGTCATGGGTGAGCGTGGCGCTGAATCGGGTCCGCGGTAGTCGGGAATCCCCGAATCCGTGCTCAGCCCGGCCCCGGTCAGGAGCGCAATGCGTTGGCCGGCGAGAAGGTCACGGATCCCGACGAGGACCTCGAGCTCTGCTGCAGACAGAACAGCGGGGCCGGCAACCGGCAAGCTGGCAAAACCAGTAAGCCCCACACCGTGCCTGCGCTGCTCCATCCGGCGTCAGGCCCGGTCCAGGGCCGCCAGGGCATCACGGTATGCGGAGAGGTCCCGGGCCTGGCCGCGGGGGTTCACCACCACGTAGCGGACAATGCCGGCCGCGTCGATGATGAAAGTCCCGCGCCGCGCCATTCCGCTCGCGCTGTCAAAGACCCCGTACTCGCCGGCAACGGAGCCGTGGGGCCAGAAGTCGGCAAGCAAGTCGAAGCTGTAGCCTTCCTGCTCCGCATAGGCCCGCAGGCTGAACTTGCTGTCCACGGAGACGGCCAGGACTGTGGCGTTGGCGTCTTCGAAGACCGCAAGGTTGTCGCGGAGCTCACACAGTTCCCCCGTACAGATGCCGGAGAAAGCGAACGGGTAGAAGACCAGCACTACGTTCTGTCCGCGGAAGGATGACAGCCGGACGGGCTCACCATACTGGTTGGTGAGCTCAAAGTCCGGGGCGGACTCGCCAACGGCCGGAACGGGCATTTCCCCGCTCCCCCGGACGGACAGGCCGGCTACGGCAAGTCCGGACGTCACTTATTCTTCCTGCTCACCAGCCGGGTTGCGCTCCAGTCCTTGGATACACCGGCGGAGGTGGTCAGGTGCAGTCCCGCAGTGGGTGCGGCTTCCTGGATTTCGGCGGGAGAGACGTAACCCGGGCGTCCGGACTTCGGAGTCAACACCCAGACAACACCGGTCTCGCTCAGCGTGGTCAGGGAATCCACGAGGGTGTCGACAAGGTCACCGTCACCGTCCCGCCACCAGAAAATAACAGCGTCAACGACATCGTGGTCGTCCTCGTCCAGGAGTTCGGACCCGGTGAGGTCCTCTATATCGTCACGTAAGTCGAAATCGACATCGTCGTCGTAACCGAACTCCTGAATCAGATCCCCGTTTTTGAAACCCAATTTTTCCGCCACATTTACCGAAGTGGCGGCGTCGGCCTCGCTCACGTGTTCCTCCAATGCCTAATACATGCAGTGCGCATAGTGATTTCCATTACTCCAAGCCAACACCCTTTGTGCCTGCGCTTCAAGCTGCCCGTACCGCGATCCGCCATATTCTGCGTCACATCCGGCACCGCCAACCCCATCGCAGCGGCTTTTCGTCACACAACCAGTATGACGGCGAAATACAGGACCGGTGCCGAAGGCACGGCTACGCATCGCGCTGAAGTCACAGCTAGAGTGATCGGTGACAACTATGCCTGCGGGGCGACCGCCCTGGAACTCTATGCAGACATAGGCGTGCTAGGACCCTGCCCGGCGCACATGACCGGGCTGTTGTAACCGATACGTCGCACACGTCGCATTCACGCCGGACAGCCACCCTGCCCGGCGTGGGAGCGCCGATGAATGCGCGCAAAGAGAGGTTGGACGTGGCTGCAGGAGAAGATACCTCCCATATCCTCAGCGGGTTGACTAACCAGCTGCCTGATCGTGATCCGGAAGAGACCGCCGAGTGGGTTGAGTCCCTGGATTCGCTGATCAGGGAACAGGGCACCGAGCG
>DATFAE010000202.1:0-6721 GCA_035254945.1 Arthrobacter sp.
TAATCGATCAGCTGTTCCTTGATCAGGGTCTGGTAATCGAACACGGTATTGAAGATCTCCCCGATGGCCAGCGGGGTGGTGGTGTGCTGGCGGACCAGGCGCAAACCCTCCTGGTTCTCCGCCGGGGTGCAGTCCTCCAGCCAGAACAGGTCATACGGCTCCAGCGCCTTGCCCAGCTTCGCGGCCTGGATCGGCGTCATCCGGTGATGCCCGTCATGCAACAGCGGGATCTCCGGGCCGAACTCGTTCCGCACCGCCTCAAACACGGAAGGCAGGTGACGCAGGTACGCCCGGGTATCCCAGTCCTCCTCCACCGGGAACGCACCCCGGCCGGCAGGCTCGTAATCGTAACGCTCCCCCGACGCCTGCGCCTGCGCCGCGACACCGTACACGGCCTTGATTCCGGGGACGGCAGTCTGGATCCGGATCGACTTATAACCCAGCTCCAGATGCTCACGGACCGAATCGAACAGGGACTCGATGTCGGCACCGGACGCGTGGCCATAGGCGCGCAGCCCGTTCCGGGACGCCCCGCCCAGCAGCTGGTACACCGGCATGCCCGCCATCTTGCCCTTGATGTCCCACAACGCCATGTCCACCGCGGCAATCGCGGCCATGGTCACAGGGCCGCGGCGCCAATACGAGGACCGGTACAGGAACTGCCAGGTGTCCTCGATCCGGTGCGGGTCCTTGCCGACCAGCAACTGTGCGACATGTTCCTTCAAATACGCAGCGACCGCGAGCTCACGCCCGTTCAGGGTCGCATCACCAATACCGGTCACACCGTCCTCCGTGGTAATCCGGAGAGTCACAAAGTTACGCGACGGACTGGTGACGAATACTTCTGCTGCAACGATCTTCATGAACTTCAGCTGTTCCTTCCAGGAATCAGGTGGGCAGGTGTGACGGTCTCGGACGAAACAGCAGTGGTGACCGTCGTAAAGGTACCGCTCAGGCCCGCTACCAGGGCAACGATCTGCGGATCGTCTCCCAGTTGTGGACTGACGAGATTGAGGAGGTCGGACACCCTCTGCGGGCCCCCAGCCTCGTTGGCCGCGCGGATAGCATCAGACAAGGGGTCCTGAAGCTCGTTGTGTGCGGCCACGAAGTCGATCCAGGCCGCCAGCATGAGGGCGCTGCCGGCACCGGAGCGGCCCTCGGATCTCTCGGCGGCGAGGACCGGGAGGGCCCTCATCCGGAGTTTCGTGGTTCCGTCGGCGGCAATTTGCGACAGATGATGCGCGATGCGCCCGTTGCCGAACCTGCCGTGCAGCGCTTGGCGGTACTCCGGGATGTGGAGATCGTCCCCGTGAAGATGCGCAGCCGCCTCATCCCAGAAAGCTTCCACAGCTTCCCGGCACTCTGGATCTTTGAGTGCCTGGGCCACCGTGGTGTGCCCCCGGAGTTGGCCGGCATATGCCAGGAGCGAATGGGCACCGTTCAGGAGCCACAGCTTGCGGTTCTCGTAGGGTTCAATGTCCTCCACGAAGACGGCGCCGGCGTCCTCCCATCGGGGCCTGCCCTTCGGGAAATCCCCGCTGATGACCCAGTCCCGGAATGGTTCGGCGACCACAGGCGAGCTGTCCAGGTAGCCGCATGCCTGCTCCACCTCAGCGATGTCCGCATCGGTGGTCCGGGGAGTGATCCGGTCCACGGACGTGCTGACAAAACTGACGTTCTCCACGATCCAGCGTGCAAGCTCGCCGTCCCAGGCCGCCGCCATTCCCGTGACGGCGCGGCGGGCAACGTCTCCGTTGCCTGAGAGGTTATCGCAACTGACGACGGCGATCGGGCCCGCTCCGGCGTCCCTGCGGCCGGCGAGGGCAGAGACCAGCCGGCCCAGCGGCGTCGTGGGTTTCCCTCCTTCACCAGCAGCATCAGCCAGCATGGCCAGATCGCCGGCAACTCCGGCAACGCCTGCGTCGAAGCTGCCGTCGGAGGCCAACCCGTACGCCGCCTCCGTGATGGTCAGCGTAACTACGGCGGTCGCCGGCTCAGAGACGAGTTCGCGGAGGCGCCCGACGTCGGCTCCGTCCACTGCTTCGGAAATGCTTCCGATGACTTCGAAACTGTCCCCATTGCCGGAACGTTCGATCAGCGTGAACAGCCCGTCCTGCGCTCCCAGTGCCACGGCTGCGTCGGGCCGCCGGCCGGTGAAGGCCGCGATCCCCCACTCGGCGCCGTCGCCGGCATGTTGCGTGTACCAGGCCTCGTGCGAACGGTGGAATGCTCCGAGGCCCAGATGCACGATCCGCACGGGGGCCTTGGGCAGCGGCATCAGCGCACGGTTCAGCACCGGCATCTTGTTGGCGTTCAAAGCTTGAACACCCTGCGCGGAGAGGCATCCACGATGTCCACGATCAGCTCGCGGGCGCGTTCTTCGCTGATCCGGTGCTCGGCCACAAGCCGCGCCAAAAATGAGGACTCGATCCTGCGCGAGGTGTCGTGGCGGGCCGGAATGGAGCAAAACGCGCGGGTATCGTCGATGAACCCGGAGGACCGGGAGAAGCCGGCCGTTTCCGTCACCGCCGCCCGGAAGCGCAGCATCGCATCCGGCGCGTCCAGGAACCACCACGGAGCGCCTATGTACACGGACGGATAGAAACCCGCCAAAGGCGCCAGTTCCCGTGAGAACACGGTCTCGTCCAGGGTGAACAGCACCAGGTGGAAGTCCTTGGCGGTGCCGAAGTCCTGCAGCAGGGGCCGGATGGCCTCGGTGTAGTTCACGGCGAACGGGATGTCGTGACCCGTATCCGCGCCGAAGGCCTCGAAGGTGGGACTGTGATGGTTGCGATACGAGCCGGGGTGAATCGTCATGACCAGTCCGTCTTCCACGGACATCCTGGCCATCTGGTACATCATGTGGGCCTCGAATGCCTCGCGGTCCTCCGGGCTGGCTTTGCCCGCCCGGGCGCGCTCAAACAGCCGCTCCGCGTCGGCGGCGTCCAGCTTCAGGGTTGCGGGCGTGCGGACGCCGTGGTCAGCGGACACCGCACCGTTTTCCACGAAGTGGCGCCGCCTTGATTCCAGTGCACTGATGTAGCCCGCATATCCGGACGCACCCGAACCGCCGACGCCGATGAGGCGTTCTACGTTGTCCTGCCATTCCGGATGGGCGATGTTCACGTAAGGGTCCGGACGGAAGGTTGGCAGGACGCGGCCGGCGAACGCAGGGTCCGCGGCCAGGGCTGCATGGCTGTCCAGGGAGTCCAGCGGATCGTCCGTGGTGGCCAGCACCTCGATGTTGAACTCTTTGAACAGCTGCCGTGGCCGGAATCCCGGTTCGGAAAGCTTGGCCGAAATAGCGTCGAAGATCCTGTCGGCATTCTCCGCGGTCGGTTCATCGTGCAGGCTGAAGACGTGCTCGAATTCCTGCCGGATCCAATACCCGGAGGCCGTACCTTCAAAGTCAGGCCACGCGGCACAGAAGTTGCGCCAGACCTCGCGCGAGCCTGCGGCGGATTCGCCGAGGCCCAGCTGGCCCATCGGGACACCCCCTGCGTGGATCAACCTGGTCACGTAGTGGTCCGGGGTGACAAGCAGGGCGGCGGGATCGGGGAAGGGCAGGTTCTGTTCAATCACCGCAGCATCCACGTGGCCGTGCGGGGAAATGATCGGAAGGCCCTCCACCAGTTTGTACAGCGAGCGGGCTATGTCCCGGACGCCGGGCTCCGCAGGAAGGAGCCGGTCCGGGTGGGCTGCCATAGAGTGCACCATGGCGTCAGCGTGCCCCTGCCCCTGCGGTAAGCCCGGCGAGAGCCGCCGTGCGCCGCAGGTAGTCAAGGTTCCCGGCAGTACGTTCGGCCAGGGGAAGCTCCGTGGAGAAGTCTTCCACCGTGACCCAGCCGTCGTAGCCGTGGGCTGCCAACGCCTTGAAGTATTCAAGGACGCTGCCCTGTCCGGACTGCAGCGGTGCCCATTCGTTCTGGAACACTGCGGCACCGGAGGCATCCCTCTCATCCCGGCGGACCCAGACTGCGTTCTTGACGTGGATATGCGCCAGGTACTCCCCCAGCAGTTCGAAAGCAGGCAGGTAGTCTTCCTGCCCCTCGATCAACAGGTTGCCCAGGTCATGGATGACTCCCACGTGCCGGGGATCCAGGCCCTCCAGCAGACGCCGGGCCGATGAAGCTGACGCCGTAATGGTGCGGTGGTGCAGTTCGACCAGCGCTTTCACCCCGTGGTGGGCAGCACGTTGCGCTACCCATTCGAAATCCCGGCGGGCCGCCTCAAACAGGACAGGGTAGGGGATGCCGCTCGGCTCTTCGTTCCCCCAACCGGCAGTTCCCAGCGGCAGCGTTGTCACCCGAACCTGCCCCGCACCCAACGCGGCGGTGGCCGCGAGCATCCGTTCGACGTCGTCGTGGTTGTCACACCGCGCATAGCCACCGATACCGGAGAACTCCAGTCCGGCATCACGGGTGATGGAGGCGATCCGCTCCAGGTTGCCTTCAAGGCCTGTCATGGGGATGGTTGCTTTGTTGCCGGTCCAGAAACCGGGCTCGGGCGCCTCTGCCTGGTCCGTAATCCGCCATTCGATGCCGTCCCAACCCTGTCCGGACAGGTTGGTGACGGCTTCCTCCGGAGTCCAGTCAGGCGTGGAGGCCGTGAATACTGAGAATTGCATCGCGTCAGGCGCTTTCTGTCGAAGTGGACCCTGTGCGGACTTCAAGGTCGTTGTACTTGCCCGCCAGGACGTCCTCAAAGAGGACCGCCTGGTTCAGGGTGGCCGACACATAGACGGCGCGCACGGTGGCCAGGGCATTGACTGCATCGCTCACGGTCACGCCGGGCTGGCGGTCCTCGGCGATGGCTCCCAGGATGTCGCGGTACTGACGGACATGCCCGGCCGGATACACCGTGGGATCCTTGGCCTCATAGTCTTCCTCCGGGTACTTGGACAGTTCCTCCCGGGCCTGGTTCCCGCCGCCCTGCAGCCCCATGTCGGCCGAAGCGCCGCCGGCGTCCCTGGCGTGGAAATACTGCAATTGGTCGTTGTCCACCACCGCGGAGCCTTCCGAGCCCATCAGTTGGACCCGCACTGTCAGCCCCGGGTACGCGGCCGTGGTGGCATGCAGGACTGCCAGGCCCCCGTTCTCGAACGTGACAGTGGCAACGGCGGTGTCCTCCACCTCGATCCGCTCGTGTGCCAGCCTGGCCGTGTGGGCGTGGATCTCCACCGGACGGCCCATGAACCAGAGCAGCAGGTCAACCGTGTGGACACCCTGGTTCATCAGGGCTCCGCCGCCGTCCATTGACCATGTACCGCGCCAGTCGCCGGAATCGTAGTAGCCCTGCCCGCGCCACCACGCAACGGATGCGATGGCCGAGGTCAGCCGGCCAAAACGGCCCTTTGCCACTGCGTCCGCAACGGCAACGCTGGCCTGGTCAAAGCGGTGCTGGCTGATCACCGAAGCAACGACGCCCTTCCGTGCTGCTTCGTTGGCCGCCGCCTCGATCTCCTGGGCGCGGCTCAGATCGACGTCCAGCGGCTTTTCGATGACCACATGCTTGCCGGCCGCAAGGACTTCGAGGCCCTGCTGGATGTGCAGTCCGCTGGGAGTGGCAAGGGCCACCAGGTCGATGTCGGCCGCTGCGAAGGCGCCCTCCAGGGAGGTGTGCACGGAGGGCCTTGGCCTTCCGCCCGACTCGATGAAGTCCGCCAGCGACTCGGCCGCATCGGGGACGGCGTCAACCAGCGCCACAATGCTGGTCCCGGGGAATTCCTGCAGGGCAACCGCGTGGGTGCGGCCGATGACGCCGCACCCGGTGATGGCCACCTTCAATGTCTTACTCATACCGTCTGGACTCCTGCTTCTGCTGTGACTTTGGCAAACGCACGGGCGGCAATGCCGAACGCCGTAGGGCCGGAAAATCCGCCGAGGCCGTGCGCGCCGGCAAGATGCGGTTCAAGGGAAGCGAAGCCGTTGAAGCCGTCAGCCTTGAGAGCCTCCACGGTGCGCTGCACGTCGCCATCGCCCTCGCCTGCGGGAACAACATGCCCGTTTGAAAAGAGCGCGTCCTTGACCTGCAGGTACTCCAGATGCGGGCGCAGCTTCTTGTAGGCCTCGTCAAAGGGCTTAACACCTACCTGCACGAAGTTGGCCGCATCCCAGGCCACCTTCAGCGCCGGCGAGTTCACGGATTCGATGATGTCGAGCACACGGTCCGGAACATCTCCGAAGATGTCCTTCTCGTTCTCATGCAGGAGGATCACCCCTTCTTTCTCGGCCACGTCGGCCAGCGCACGCATCCGCTCCAGGACAGCATCGCGGATGCTGTCCACCGGCACGGATTCGCCGTAGTAGAAGGAGAAGATGCGGATGTACTTCGCATCCAGGACTTTGGCTGCGTTGGCAGCACGGCGCAGGCGTTCCACTTCGTGCTCCACCGGAAGGCTGACATCGACCTTGCCGATCGGCGAGGCAATCGCCGACACCTTCATTCCCCTTGCCGTCAGCAGGTCGGCAAGTGAACGGAGCTGGTCATCGGACAGGTCCACGATGTTCGTGCCCCAAGCGCTGCGCACCTCGATGTGGTTGGCTCCCAGCGCCTGCAGCACGGCGATCTGGACGGCGGGATCGTCGTCGATCTCATCCCCGAAGCCCGACAGGGCCCACGAGGCCTGAGTAGTTGAAACCATGGTTACTTAACTCCTCCGGCGGTCAGCCCGCCAACTAGATAACGCTGGAAAATCAGGTACAGAATGACCACGGGTGCT
>DATFAE010000203.1:0-1780 GCA_035254945.1 Arthrobacter sp.
CTCTACTGCCTGGCGGCGGATTGCTTGAAACTGGTAACAGCCTATGGACGCGGCATTTCCCGTCCGTGTCCGCATTGTTTCGGGCAGGTTACATAGTGCCCTGATATGGCAACGCTATCTTCCGTCCACTCTGTGGTCTAACTCCATCCACAGTGTGGTCGGCGGGAAGTCGCTAAGCTTGGACCGTGGTAGATCGCAAAGACATCGGCTCCTGGCTCTCCGGCCCCGATACATCGGGCATCTCGAAATATCCGGGGGAGCGGCTGGGACTGCCCGAGTCGGGACTGGGCTCCATTGCGCGGGCGGGCCGCAGGATCGCGGCCATCATGATCGACTGGGGCGTCGCGCTCCTGATCAGCAACTTCGCTTTCGGAGGAGATCCGTGGGCCACCCTGGCGATCTTCGCCGTCGAACAGACCCTGCTGATAGGAACCCTGGGCTACAGCATCGGACACCGTGCCATGGGAATCCACGTGGTGAAGGCCGGCGGCGGGCCGGCCGGGCCGCTGGCGGCGCTGGTGAGGTCCCTGCTGCTTTGCCTGGTCATCCCCGCGGTCATTTTCGACCCCGACCACCGGGGCCTCCACGACAAGGCCATGGATACGCTGCTGGTGCGGCGCTGAAGGCTGCAGCGTTGGGCTCCCGGCCCCCGAGGCGCCGCTAGACGGAGCTGGCTTCCCGGACTGCCGTGGTGTCCGGCGTCGCCGGGGCGGCGTCCAGGTAGTTCCGCTTGTCCGCCCAGCGCTCGAACAGGACCGTGGCGAACGGGAAGACGGCGGAGATGCCTGCGAACAGCGCCACGACGAAGGGCCACCGCTGCAGCCTCCAAAGGGCAAGGGCGGCAATGCCGTAGCCCACAAAGAGTGCACCATGTATTGGTCCGGCAACCTGGACGCCTATTTCGGTGGTGCCGGCAATCCATTTGAAGTACATGCCGATAAGGAGCGCCGCCCAGCTGAAGGCTTCGGCGATGGCCAGGATCCGGAATGCGCGGATCACCGCTGTTTTCTTGAAGCTCACAATAACGTCCTCTCCTGCCGTGAAAGCGGCAAAGAAACGCCCCGGCTGCCGGCCGGAGCCGGAACCGGGGCAGGTTCAAAAACTAGCGTCCGCGGTTGGGACGCGCCTTGTAGGGGTCGATGCCCTTGGGGATCGGGAGGCGGTTGCCCAGTGAGGAGATGCGCTTGGACACTGCGTTCACCTCAAGCTTGGTCAGTTCCTTTTTGAGCTTGCCCATCTTCTTGGCCACCTCGCTGATGGGCACCTGCCCCTCGCCCCGGCCGCTTTCGATGACGTGGACGGTGACGTTCGGCAGGATGCGCGCAAGCCGTTTGCGTTCCGCGTCCAGCAGAGGCTTTACCCGGTGCGTGGGGCCTTCGCTGACAAGGACGACGCCGGGACGGCCGATGGCGCGGAAGACGGCGTCCTGCGTCCTTGGGTTAACGGCAACAGGCTGTTCCTCAGTGATCCAGCCGCGGCGGAGCGTTCCCAGTGCGGCGCCGGAAGCGCCGGGCTGGTTCTCGATCTGGGCGAATGCGGCGCGTTCTGCCCTGCGGGACAGGATGAACGTGGCGCCAAGCAGGCCCAGGGGGATGCCGATGATCAGGCCGGTGATCCAGTTATCCAGCCAGAAGCCCACCAGGAAGCTGACAGCCACGACGCCAAGGAAAACCAGCAGCATCAGCCACGGGACCATGGGGTCATGACGGCGGGTCATGGTGAAGACTTCGCGGATCTGCTTGAGCCGGCTGGGCTTCTTGGCCTTCGCTTCTTTCGGCTT
>DATFAE010000204.1:0-32098 GCA_035254945.1 Arthrobacter sp.
GTTGGATGTATTGCTGTCGGCCTCTTTGTTGCCGCGGCAGGTTCGGGAGGCCAGCTTGAAGATGGGCGGGCGGCTGCTGGAGATCGGGACCGAAGTGTTTCCGTCGGCCGGGCTGGCACTGTACCGGGACCTGGTGACCACAGGGCGGGCCGCCGGGCACCAACCGCTGGCGTTCGCCGTCGTCGCGCGTTCCCTGGGCGTCCCGCTGACCGAAGCGCTCGCCGCATACCTTTTCGCCGCCGTCACGTCGCTGACGCAGAACGCCGTCCGGGCCATCCCGCTCGGCCAGAACGCCGGCCAGCGGCTGCTGCGCAAGGCGGCCGACGACGTCGCTGCCGCCGTCGAACGGATCGCCCACCTGACGCTGGACGACTTCGGCGCCGTCAGCCCCGGACTGGAAATTTCGCAGATGCGGCACGAACGCCAACGTGCCCGGATGTTCATGAGCTAACTGTGCTTATAAATTCAGGAGGACAAAATGACTGAACCCATCAAAATCGGCATCGGCGGACCCGTAGGCGCCGGCAAGACCCAGTTGGTGGAGCGGCTCACCCGCCACATGAGCGCCGAGATCTCCATGGCCGCCATCACCAACGACATCTACACCATCGAGGACGCCAAGATCCTGGCCGCCAACGGCATCCTTCCCGAGGACCGGATCATCGGCGTCGAAACCGGCGGCTGCCCGCACACCGCCATCCGCGAAGACACCTCCATGAACACCGCCGCGATCGAGGAACTCAAAGCCCGCCACCCCGACTTGCAGGTCATCTTCGTCGAATCCGGCGGCGACAACCTCTCCGCCACGTTCAGCCCAGAGCTCGTCGACTTCTCCATCTACATCATCGACGTGGCCCAGGGCGAGAAGATCCCCCGCAAAGCCGGCCAGGGCATGATCAAGTCCGACCTCTTCATCATCAACAAAACCGACCTCGCCCCCCACGTCGGCGCCGACCTGTCCGTCATGGAGCGCGACTCCAGGGAATTCCGCGGCGACAAGCCCTTCTGCTTCACGAATCTGAAGACAGACGAAGGGCTCGACGCCGTCATCGAATGGGTGCGGCGAGACGTCCTGATGCTCGATCTCGCACCATGACCCACAGCAGTTCCGTTGTCATCTCACCTTGGGCGGCGCCCGCGGATGAAGGAGGCCGTGCCCGCTCCTCGGTGCCCGCCACGCCGCGGCCCCCTTCACCCGTGACCGCTGATCGCCCGGTGAGGGGGCGGTTGGAGCTGGGCATCAAGGTGCGGCACGGCAGGTCCATCGCTTCCACTCAGTTCCATGAGGGGGCGCTGCGTGTACTTCGGCCGCATTATCTCGATGATTCCGGGCAGGTTTGTTATGTCGTGGTGAATCCTGGTGGGGCTTATCTTGGGGCGGATCTTTTCCTTGTTGACGTGGAGGTGGGCGATGGGGCTGACCTTTTGCTGACCACGCAGTCGGCTACCAAGGTTTATCGGACTCCGGGGTCTTTTGCCGAGCAGCGGATGACTTTGCGGCTGGGGGAGGGGGCGCGGCTGGAGCTGATGCCGGACCAGCTGATCGCCTACCGGGAGGCCAGCTACCGGCAGAACACGCACATCACGGTGCGGCCGTCGTCGAGCCTGGTCATGGCCGAAGTGATCACGCCCGGCTGGTCACCCGACGGAGCATCGTTCAAGTACGAGGAGCTGCGGCTGCGGAACGAAATCCACGTTCAGTCCGACGGCGGCACCGACCTGCTGGCCCTCGACAACCTGCTGATCCGGCCGCCCGCCGGCGACGTCACCGGCCTGGGCTTTATGGAGGGCTTCAGCCACCTGGGCTCGCTGGTGGTGGTGGACGCCCGCGTTGACCAGGCCCTCGCCGATGACCTTCACGCCCTGACCGCGGACCACACCGCCCACGCCGGAATCTCACTGACGCGCACCCTGGCCGGAACCACCGGACTGGTGCTGCGCTCGCTGTCGGACAGCACCGGGGAACTGGACCGGCTGTTGGGCGCCTGCACCGCGTTGCTCCGTGAACGCTGGCACGGGCAGGCGCCCCTGAACTTGAGGAAGTACTGATGTCCGCGCTGACCCAGTTCGCCGTGATGTACCGCGAGCGGGACACCCTCCCGCTCCGGACCCGGCTGTCCTTCACCTTCGGTGCGGTAGCCGCCCTGCACCTTGCCGCCGTCGTCCTTCTGCTCGCCGGGACCGCTGGAGGCGGGCACCCGTTGGGCCTGGGTCTGGTGCTGACCGCCTACCTTGCCGGGGTCAAGCACAGCTACGACTGGGACCACCTGGCCGCGATCGACAACTCCACCCGGAAGTTCGTGGCCCAGCGGCAGGACCCGGTCAGCGTCGGCTTCGCTTTCAGCCTGGGCCATAGCTCGGTGGTGGTCCTGGCCGGCGTCCTGGCGGTGGCCGGCGCCACGATGGTGGGGCAGTTCATGGAGGACGGCACCTCCGGCAACGTGGTGCTGGGCCTGA
This sequence comes from Arthrobacter sp., assembly GCA_035254945.1. Taxonomy (GTDB): domain Bacteria; phylum Actinomycetota; class Actinomycetes; order Actinomycetales; family Micrococcaceae; genus Arthrobacter. The sequence goes on from DATFAE010000204.1 coordinate 2,458, forward strand.
TCGGGAGCGGGGTGTCCGGCCTCTTCCTGCTGGCCATGGGGATCTTCAACGGCTCCGCGTTTGTCCGCGCTGCCCGGGCCTACCGCTGCGCGCGGGCTGGCGGCCGCATCGCCGTCGAAGACCTGGAAGCCAAGGGGCTGGTGGCGCGGCTCCTGGCCAGGCCGCTGTCCAGGGTGCGGCGGCCGCGGAACATCTACGTGATCGGGTTCCTGTTCGGGCTGGGCTTTGACACCGCCACAACCATCGGCCTGCTGGTGATGGCGACAGCGGCCTCCATGGCCGGGGTTTCGCCACTCGCCCTGATCGCGCTGCCCCTCGCCTTCGCCGCGGCCATGACCCTTTGCGATTCGCTTAACGGCGTGGCGATGATGCGGATGTACCGTTCGGCGCTGGACGATCCGCGGCGGAAGCTCGGCTTCAACGCGGCGGTGACCGGAATCTCCGCCCTTTCCGCGATGTTCATCGCGGTGATCACCCTGGGAGGCTTCGCCAACGAGGCGTTCAGGCTGGAGGACCCGTTGACCAGCTGGCTTGGGGCGATTGACCTCGGCGACGCCGGGCTCCTGCTGATCGCGCTGCTGCTGGCGGTATGGGGTGCTGCGTCGCTGCCTAAGCGGGGCAGCACTGCGGGGCGGAGCCGCGCTTCAGGCTGAAGCTGTGCGCCCAGTTGTTCACCAGTTGCCGGATCCGGCCTGCCCCAAGTCCGCGCTGCGGCACTGCCAACCGGCGTTCCGCCGCGTCCCGCAGCTGGTCTTTGTGCAACTGCCTGACCCAGATGTCGCGTTCCTGGTGGGTGAGTGGCAGCCACAGTTCGGCGGGGATGTAGTCCATGACCCTGACCCTTCTTCTAATATCGATGAACTTCGATACATAGAATAGTGGCCCCATATATCGATGATTGTCAATGTTCGTCGGTGGATTTCTTTGCCGAAATCCCCTCACCCCAATGAGACGAAAAGGGTGTGCGGTGCCGGACTGGTTCCTAGACTGGGTGGATGATCACAGTCAGCGGCACCGTGGAAACCAAACTGTCCCCCGAGAAGGCGTTCGCTTTTCTCTCCGAATTTGAAAACACCAGCGAATGGGATCCGGCCACTCCGGTGATGAACAAGCTGACGCCAGGACCGGTGGCTGTCGGCCACCGGTACCACGCGGAGTCTGAGTTCCGCGGCAAACGCCAGTCACTCGAATACGAGGTCATCGAGCTGACGGACCGCCACATCAAGCTGCGCGGCGAGAACAAGACCGTCACCGCATTCGACTCGATCGACGTCGAACCATCCGGCCAGGGATCGCTGGTGAAGTACACCGCCGAATTCAGCATCCACGGGCCGGCAAAGATCCTCCAGCCGCTCCTGAAACCTGCCTTTACGTCGCTGCGGGACCCCGCCCTTAACGGTATCCGGGACACGCTCAACGCCCTCGCTGCCCGCTGACGTGGACACCCGGAAACTCAAATACTTCCTCGCAGTAGTGGACCACGACGGCTTCAACCGCGCCGCCGAGCACCTCCTCATCGCCCAGCCGTCCCTCTCCCAGACCATCGCGGGCCTGGAGAAGGAACTGGGTGTGCCGCTGTTCCACCGCATCGGCCGCCGGGCCGTCCTCAGCGAGGCAGGCAAGGAGCTCGTAGGGCCGGCCCGCGTGGTCATGCGGGACCTGGACGCCGCCCAGTCCGCCGTCCAGGCTCTCCGGGGTGTCAGGAGCGGCCGGCTGGACATCATCACCATGCCGTCCCCGGGCATCGAACCGCTGACCTCCATGATCGCGGACTTCACCAGGCTTCATCCCTCCGTCCGGCTGAACGTCAGCGCCGCCTTCACCCCGGAAGAGGTCGTCGAATCAGTCCGCAGCGGAAGCACGGAGATCGGTCTGGCGGGGTCACCCACTCCGATCCGGGTTCCCGGCGTTGAGGTCCTTGAACTCGAACGGCAGCCACTCATTCTGATAGTAAATCCCGAGGCCGACTCATTCGGAGCGCAGGAAACAGCCATCCAGCGTGAGGACCTCGGTGGCCAGCGGATCATCGCCAGCCAGCGCGGATCCCTTATGCGCTGGATTGTTGACGACGCGCTGGCCCGCGGCGTGGATGTGGAAATCGTCGTCGAAGTCGCCCACCGGACCTCCATCCTTCCGCTGGTGCTGGCGGGCGTGGGGCACGCCGTGATGCCGTCGTCATGGGCGCCCACAGCCCACAAGGCTGGCCTCCGCACGCTGCTGATCGAACCGGTGAGCCACCTGGACGTGGCAGTGCTCAGCCGCAAGGAAAACCTCACGCCCGCTGCAAGCGCGTTCCTGGACGTCGCGGCGCAGCACACCGAGGACCAGAACCGATAGGTCACACCTATCAGGCGTATCGAAACTAAGTCTTGGACGCTGTATGCCCTCCGGCCGTCTACTTGAAGAGGAAGAACAGCGTGACCCGGCTAACAGGCTCACTGCTAACAAACTCAACGAGGAGGTAGGCCCATGAGCGCCACCCAAGAATTCAGCATCGCATCCATCCCCGCGGACGGCGTCGGCAAGGAAGTTGTTTCTGCCGGACGCCGCGTCCTGGACGCCCTGGCCGCAAACTCCGGCGGCAAGTTCGCCTTCGACTGGACCGAGTTCCCTTGGGGCTGCGGCTACTACGAGAAGACCGGCCAGATGATGGACCCCAAGGGCCTGGAAGCACTCAAGGACTTCGACGCCATTTACTTCGGCGCCGTTGGCTGGGAAAACGTCCCGGAACACATCAGCCTCTGGGGCCTGCGCCTGAACATCACCCAGAACTTCGACCAGTGGGCCAACGTCCGCCCCGTGAAGTTCCTCCCCGGCGTCCAGTCCCCGCTGCGCAAGGCTGACAACACCGAGCTTGACTGGGTTGTGGTCCGGGAAAACAGCGAAGGCGAATACGCCGGCCTCGGCGGCCGCAACCTGAGCGGCCGCGGCCCGGGCAACGAAGTGGCCCTGCAGACCGCGCTGTTCACCGAAAAGGGCTGCGAACGCATTATGCGCTTCGCCTTCGACCTCGCCCGGACACGCACCGTCAAAAAGGTTTCCTCCGTCACCAAGTCCAACGCCCAGCAGTACGGCATGGTCCTCTGGGACGAAGTCTTCAACCGCGTGGCACTCGATTACCCGGACGTCCAGACTGAGAGCGTGCTGGTGGACGCGATGAGCGCCAAGTTCATCCTCAAGCCGGAAGACCTGTCGGTCGTAGTCGCCTCCAACCTGAACGCCGACATCCTCTCCGACCTGGGCTCCGCGCTCGCCGGGAGCCTGGGCCTGGCCGCCAGCGCCAACCTGAACCCGGAACGCCGCTTCCCGTCCATGTTTGAGCCCGTCCACGGCTCCGCCCCGGACATCGCCGGCCAGGGCATCAGCAACCCGATCGGCGCGATCGCCAGCGCCGCCCTCATGCTGGACCACTTCGGCCTGCACGAGGAAGCCCGGAAGGTCGAGGCCGCCATCGAGGCGGCCACCGGCTCGGGCCACCTGACCCGCGACGTCGGCGGCAATGCCAACACGGACGAGGTCACCGAGGCCATCATCAAGGCCCTCACGCTCACCCCGGCAACGGTCTAGCAAGTCTTTTCCGCGGAGGTCCCAAGCCAAGCGGCCTCCCGAGGGCCCCGACGCGAGCTTGCGAGCGTTGGGAAGGGACCTCCGCGGGCGGCCAGCCGGCCGCCGTCGAACGTCACCCGCGAAAGCCCCCCCAAACCATAAGCGGCGTCCCGAGGGCCCCGACACGAGCTTGCGCGTGTTGGGAAGGGACCTCCGCGTTCCACAATGAGGTAGGAATCATGGATCACATCAGCACCGCCGGCCCGGCTACGACGCCGGTCCGCAAAACACGTTGGTACCGTCAGCTTTACTTCTGGGTACTGACCGCCATTGTCATCGGCATCCTCGTCGGCTGGCTCGCCCCGACCGCCGGCATCGCCATGGAACCCATCGGCACCACCTTCGTGAACTCCATGAAGATGCTGATTGGCCCGATCGTGTTCCTCACCATCGTGGGCGGCATCGCCAGCGTCGCGGACCTGAAAAAGGTCGGCATGACCGGCCTGAAAGCCCTGACCTATTTCCAGGTCGGCACCATCTTCGCCATGATCTTCGGCCTGGTGGCCATCAACATCTTCCGCCTCGGCGACGGTGTCAATGCTGACGCCAGCACCATCAAGACATCGGATTCCGCCGCCAAGCTGATCGACGCCGGCCAGCACCAGGAGTGGTGGCAGTTCCTCACCCACATCATCCCCAACAGCATCGTGGAGCCCTTCGTTGAGGGCGACATCCTGCAGATCATCTTCATCGCCGTCGTCTTCGGCATCGCCCTGAACGCCATGGGCAAGGTGGGCGCACCGGTCCTGGACGGCGTGCAGCGGCTGACCGGCGTGATGTTCAAGATCCTGGGCTTCATCATGAAGGCCGCACCGCTGGGTGCCTTCGGCGCCATGGCCTTCGCGGTAGGCAAGTACGGTGTCTCCTCGCTGACCAGCATGGGCGGACTCATCGCCCTCTTCTACATCACCTCCATCCTCTTCGTTGTGGTGGTCCTCGGCTCCGTGATGGCCTTCCTGAAGCTGAACATCTTCAAGATGATCCGGCACCTCAAAGAGGAATACATGCTCATCCTGGGCACCTCCACCGCAGAGCCCGCGCTGCCTGGCCTGATGCGCAAGCTTGAGCACGCCGGCGTCAAGAAGGAAACAGTCGGCCTGGTTGTCCCCACCGGCTACAGCTTCAACCTCGACGGCGCCGCGATCTACCTCTCCCTCGCAGCCCTTTACATCGCCCAGGCCACCAACACCGACCTGACCATCGGCCAGCAGCTTGGCCTGCTCGCAGTCATGCTGCTGACATCCAAAGGCGCAGCCGGAGTGGCCGGCGGCGGCTTCATCGCCCTGACCGCCACCCTCACAACCATCGGCACCATCCCGGCCGCCGGCATCATGCTCATCTTCGGCATCGACAAGTTCATGTCCGAATGCCGGGCCCTCGTGAACTTCACCGGCAACGCCGTGGCCACCCTCTTCATCGCCTGGTGGGACCGCACCCTGGACGCTGATCGGGCCCGCCGGGTCTTCAACGGCGAAACCGTGGAACCCATGCCCACCGGGGACCCCATCCAACTGGACGACGTCGCCGACATCGACGAGGACCTTGCCGAATACGGCCGCCACACGCCCGAGCACCCCTCCACCGACCGCCGCCCCGCCTACTCGGAATCCAACTGACATGACCAACACCACCGCCACTCAGACAGTCCGGGCCCTCATCGCCCCCGACAAGTTCAAAGGCAGCCTCACCGCCGGCGAGGTGGCGGACGCACTGGCAGCAGGGCTCCGCTCCGCTGCCGGAACCGAGCCCGGGACGGTGCACTGTGAGATCCTTCCCCTCGCGGACGGAGGTGACGGCAGCGTGGACGCCGCCGTCGCCTCCGGCTTCACCCGGCGCACGTACACGGTGGCCGGGCCCACCGGGCAGCCTGTCCAGGCCGGCATCGCGTTCGACGGCGTCACGGCAGTCGTGGAGGTGGCAAACACCTGCGGCCTGGGGCTCCTGCCGGTCGGAAGGCTGGAACCGCTGGCCGCGTCCAGCCGCGGCTTCGGCGAGGCCATCCTTTTCGCCCTGTGCCTTAACCCGGCACGGATCGTGCTGGCCCTGGGCGGCAGTGCCAGCACGGACGGCGGCATGGGCATGCTCACCGCCCTGGGATACAGCTTCCGCGACGCCGAGGGCCGCCGGCTCCGCGGCAACGGCGGGAACCTGGACCGGATCGACACCGTCCACCGCACAAACCTTCCCGAGCTCGCCGGCACGGAACTGATCGTCGCCAGCGATGTGCATAACCCGCTCCGCGGCTCATATGGGGCGTCGGCGGTCTTCGGACCCCAGAAAGGCGCCACCCCGGAGGACGTTGCCACCCTCGATCGCGGCTTGGGAAACCTCGTCACCAGGATGAGGGAAGGCGGGTTCGCTGAGGCTGCCGTGCTGGCCGAACACGAAGGGGCGGGCAGCGCCGGCGGCATCGGTTACGCCTGCCTGCTGCTCGGGGCGAAGCAGGTGTCCGGCGCCGACTACTTCCTGGACCTGCTCGACTTCGACGCCCGCAAAGACAATTGCGACCTCGTCGTCACCGGCGAAGGCAGCATCGACGAACAGACCCTCGCAGGGAAGCTCCCCGCGGCCGTGGCCAGGCGCTCCGGTGCCCGGCCGATCATCGCCGTCGCCGGCCGGTCCCTCCTCCCCAGGGAGCGGTGGGCGGAAATGGCCCTGACCAGGGTCTACACGCTGGCGGAATACACGGACCTGGATTCCTCCAGGGACCGGGAACTTTCCGCCGCGCTGCTGCGGCGGATCGGCCGGGATATCGGCCAAACCCTCCTCCAGGCTGGTCGGCTTATCCCGATCGCAAGCTGAAGGATTGGCTGCCCTGCCAGAACGTCCGCAGGGCGGCGCGTGGATCGGACTCGACCCGTGGCTCGGTGTCCAGGACCATGGTCCCGCGGGACGGTGATGAATAGGACGGCCAGCGGGGCAGGCCCGGTGCTGCCGGCTCCCCGTCCCGGGCAAACGCGGCCCATGCGGTGCCCATCATTGCGCTCAGCTCCGCGGGAGCCTCCGTCCCCACCAGGAACCGTGCTTCCCTGCAGCCCAGCTGCCGGAAAACGAACGGGATCTCCAGTGCGTGGCAGGCTCCGAGTTTGCCGTCCAGGGCAGGGCTGGGCCAGGTGAAAAGATAGCTGAACGTGGAGCCTGAGGCTTCGGCCCGCGCGTCCAGGAGCCGGTTGCTTGGCTGGCGGTACAGCTGGTCCGCCAGGCACGCCTCGAGCAGCTGCTTCCCGTCGGGTTGAACGCCGAGGGCGTCCGCAAGCGCATCCGCGTACTGCTCCTTTGCCGCGGCGGGGTCGGCGAAGGAGGCCGCCAGCAGCAGCTCCGCCCGGTCTTCCAACAGGGGCGGGTCGCTGGGATGGGCGGGACGCATTTCCACGGCAAAGGAACCTTCGTTGAGGTTGGTTCCCACGATCAGGTCCACGGCGGAGTTGCTCCCGCCCCGGACCGCGTCCAGCGGCGGCTCCGGCAGCGATGGCGTGCCCACGGTGGGCTGGAACGGCAGCGGTACGCTGAAGCTGCGCCGGCCTTCGGCCTCGGCCAGGGCCTTCTGCGCCGCCAGCAGCCGGCCGGCGGGAAGCCTCAGGAGCTCCCCGGCCCGGGCGGCATCCAGTCCGCACAGCCGGAGGAACTCTGCCGTCACCGCGGCCGATTCCGCCGCCGTCCGGTACCGTTCGGCGGTTCCGCTCTGCATGATGGCCCGCCGGAACAGCCCGTCCGACGCCGGCATGCCCAGCAGTGTGCCGATCGCCGCCGCGCCCGCGGACTCGCCGAAGACGGTCACGTTCCCGGGATCCCCGCCGAACGCCCCAATGTTCCGGGAAACCCACCGGAGTGCCTCCAACAGGTCCAGCAGCGCAACGTTGGAGGAGTCGGCGTACTCCGGCCCCAGCAGTTCAGGCAGGTGCAGGAAGCCGAAGGCCCCCAGCCGGTAGTTGACGGCAACCACCACAACGTCGGCACCGGAAGCCAGCGGGCCGCCGTCGTGCATGCCGCCGTTGTTGGAGCCGCTGACGTACGCACCGCCGTGGATCCACACCATCACCGGGCGGCGGCCGCCGCCAGGCGCCGGCGTCCAGATGTTGAGGTTAAGGCAGCTGTCCTCGTCCCAGAGGTCCGCGAAGGCGTCCGACGGCGGCGTGAACGGGTCCGGGTTCTGCGGCGCCATCGCGCCGGGCGCGTTGCAGTCGCGGACGCCGGCCCACGGCCGGACCGGGACCGGAGGGCGGAACCGCGGTGACTCCGCGTAGGGCACCCCCAGGAACGTGTGCACTGTGCGGCCGTCGATCTTCAGGGCGCCCCCGCGGACGCTGCCCTGCGGCATGGAAACGGTACTCATGGCTGCTGTCTGCTCCTCAGTGGCTAAACGACCGGCTTTCAGCATCCCACCCCGGGGAGCGTAAGCGGCCCCTGCATTCCGGTGATTGAAATGCGGCTGCCGTCCGCCCGACGTGATTTAATCACGCACTTTTCCAGCGTGTGGAGGCCGGTGAAGCGCGCCTCGGCTGATGGACAGGCTCGGCTAGCGGCGGCTGATCCACTGCGGGGCAGCGGAACGGCGCTTAGGACGACGGTGCCATGGCAAGCCGCTTAGGCTGCCTGCCGGTTCTGGGCCTTGCGCTGCCGTGGCTGGGTGCGCTTGGCCGGCACCGCGCGGGGCCGGCGCCGCGGCTCGGCGGCGACGCGGCCGCCGTCGGGAACCCGGCTGTCCGCATGCAGGCTGGTGCCGTGTTCGATGACGGCACCGGCGCCGATGCGCGAATGGCTGCCGATATGGACCCGGTTGCCGATGACCGTTCCATGGCCCACGTGCACGCCGTCGCCGATGACCGTGCGTTCACCCACCTGCGCCTGGCGGTCGATCCAGCTGCCGTGGCCCACCCGCGAGCCGGATCCGACCCGTGCTCCCGGCTCGACGTACGTCATGGACCCCAGGCGCGCGCTTTCAGCGACGTAGGCGCCCGGCCCAACAAAGCCGCCTCCGTTGGCGTGCCTCCGATACCGGATTACCCTGCCGGCGTCGTCCTCTACTGATTCAATCTGCCTGCTCATTCCGTCCTTCTCCAAGGCTCGGGGATATTCTCCCGTGCATAGAGTTAACGGTGGGGAAACCCGGAGGATTCCCGGAGCAACCACGGTTTCCCCGGCTATTCCGCGCCATCAACGCCCGGAGTAAGCTTCAATGACCGCGGGGGGCGGTAACCGGCCGGCAACGATGGGGCCGGTCTTGGCTTGCATCGTGTTCAGGGGGAACATTGGTAGCCGCAAAGGTCTCAAACAGCGAAGTTTTTACGGATGTTGCCCTGCACATTCAGGACCTTGTGCTGGGAAACCCGTGCGTGGAGAAGGTGCTGGGCGGGTTGGCTGCGTATGCTGCAGACCGGCTCAGCAGCAGGGGCGGGGAACTATCCTGCGGGATTTCGCTGGTGCGGAGCAGGAAATCCAGCACTGCGGCCGGCAGTGACCCACTGGCACGCCTGATGGTCCGCCTGGAGGAAAGCCGCGGACAGGGTCCGGGCCTCGCGGCCAGCGAGGGCAAAGCCGCGGTGCGCATCCCTGACCTGCGTCTGGAGGAGCGCTGGCCCGAGTACACCGCCGCTGCGGCGGGGCGGGGCTTCCTGTCGGTTCTCTCAGTGCCCCTGTTCCTGGAGAGGCCCAGCCGGGCAGTGCTGATCCTCTATAGCCGTTTGCCCAACGCCTTCCGCGAGGCGGGCGTCGAAAGGGCGGAGGCCTTCGCCGAACAGGCGTCCAGGGGCCTGCAGCTGGTGCTGAAGATGGCCCGGCTGCAGGACACCCGCGACGAGCTGAAGGCCGCGATGGAATCCAGGACGGTCATCGACCTCGCCACCGGTGCCATCATGGCCCGGCACAAGTGCAGCCAAAACGCGGCGTTCAAAGTACTCCTGCGCGCTTCCAATACCCGCAACATCAAGCTCCACGACGTCGCATCCCAGGTGGTGGCCACCCTCTCAGGGAGCTCCGGAGCCGCCACCCACTTCGACGAATAGCGCCCTGCGGCGGGTCAGCCCTGCGAGTGGGCGCGGACATCGTCCGCCAGTTCGGTTTTGAAGCCCAGGTTTCGCGAGACCGCCCTTGCGGTGGCCCGCACCGCCGGGGCCAGGACGTTGGGCGGCGTGCTTCCGTCCGGTACCACGATGGACAGTGCCGCCACCACGGCACCTTGTGCATCGAAGATCGGTGCGGCGACGGACACTGTCAGGGACGGCGCCGACCGCCGGATCATCGCGATGCCGGTGCGGTGCACGTCGGACAGGGTCCGCCGCAGCTGACCCTCGGGCATAGGGGCCACGCCGGGTTCGATGTCCGGCGGCTGGCGGAGCATGCGTTCCTGGAAGTCCACGTCCGCGCCGGCCAGCAGGACCAGCCCGACGGCGGTGGACCGCAGGGGTGCGCGGCCGCCCACCCGGTAGGCCACCTCGGTGGCCTGCTTGGAGGACAGCCGTTCGATCAGCACCGCCTGGTCCTTGTCCCGCACTGCCAGCAGCACGTGGTGGCGCGTCACCTCAAAAAGGTCCTCAAGGTACGGCAGTGCGATTTCCCGGACACCGTGCCCGCGGGGAGACAGTGACGCCACTTCCCAGAGCCTGACCCCCACTACGTACCTGCCGTCGTCGAGCCTTTCCAGGGCACCCCACGCCACCAGCCGGGCGATGAGCCGCAGGGCGGTGGGAGCCGGCATGCCGGCGTGCCGGGCCATCTCGGACAGCGTTAACGCACGACGGCGGTCCGTGAAGACCGCGAGCAGGCTCAGCGCGCGGTCAATGACCGGTTCGCCCTGCTTGGGGCGCTTGCCCCGCGCCGGCGGCCCGGGTTCTTCCGGACCCGGTCCTGCCGGGCGGTCTTCTGCCGGGCCGCCGGACGCCGGGTGCGCGGTTGCGCTCATGTGGCCATGCTCCTCTGGTGGTCGGGGACTCCCACCACACTAAGGTTCCACTCAATGAAATGCCAAGGTGGAGGGTGGCCAGTAACTCTCCGTGCCCAGGCTGCGTTCAACCGGCTGGGCGGCACCTGCGTTGGTGGTTCATCCGCAGTGATCCGAACCACATAAGTGTTTCAACCAATGAAATTCTCATGTCTGCCCTGAAGGGCTCCCGCCGATGCTTGAGGGAGCCGGCCACTCGCCTGGCCCCCATAGCTGTTCAATCTCCGTTGTCACATCAGAATGCAAAGGCGCACTACATGAAACTCCTGAACTCCACCGCACGTGCGAGCTCCGCCGTTCTGGCCGGAGCCCTCCTGCTGGGATCCCTCACCGCCTGCGGCGGCGGATCCAGCCAGGCTGGCGCCAAGATCGACACCAGCACCCTGACCCTGGCCATCGACAGCGACTCGGCGTCGTTCGGCTACGACCCGCTGCGCGTCTCCGCCGCCCAGCGGCAGTTCTTCGAAGGCCTCTACGACAGCCTCATGGTCCTCAAGTCAGACGGCTCCGCCGGCCCCGGCCTGGCCACCGCCGTTGAATACAACGCTGACAACACGGTCCTGACGCTCACCCTCAAGGAGGGCGTGACCTTCACGGACGGGTCCACGCTGGACGCCGATTTGGTGAAGGCAAACCTTGACCGCCGCTCCGATCCGGCCCTGACCGCGTACTCAGCCGTCGCCAAGGGCGGTGCCCAGGAGATCAAGTCCGTGGACGTTGTCAGCCCCACCAAAGTGTCCCTGACGTTCGCCAAGGCGCAGCCGGGGTTCGAGAAGAACCTGGCTTCCACCACGGGAATGATCGTGGGCAAGACCGGCGTCACTGACACCGCCAGCCTGTCCGCCACCCCGGCGGGCTCGGGCCCGTACACCATCGATGCTTCAACGGTGAAGGGCAACAAGTACGTGATGGTGAAGAACGACAAGAACGCGGACGCTGCCAAGTACCCGTTCAGTAAGGTCATCTTCAGCGTTGTCCTTGACCCCCAGGCCCGCGCCAACGCACTGGTCTCCGGCCAGGCCGACGTTGCGATGCTGACCTCGGCCACCGTGGACTTCGCCAAGTCCAAGGGCGTGGGTGTGTCCCAGATCGGCGGCACCGTCAACACCATGATCTCCTTCGACAAGATCGGCAAGACCGCCCCGGCCTTCGCCAGCGAAAAGGTCCGCCAGGCCATCCAGCACGCCATCAACCGCCAGGCACTCGTGGACGCGCTGCACAAGGGTGACATACCCGCCTGGAACGCCCTGCCCAAGGACTCCGCAGGCTTCACCAAAGACCTGGAGACCAAGTTCTCCTACAACCCGGAGAAGGCCAAGAGCCTGCTGGCGGAAGCCGGCTACCCGAACGGCTTCGAGTTCACCATCATCGCCAGCGCCCAGACCCAGACGGACCTGCAGGCCGTCCAGAAGGACCTCGCCGCCGTCGGCATCACCATGAACGTGAAGATGGCCGCCTCCACCGACGAAGCCTTCGCCGCCGTGGCCACCACCCCCCTGGGCTACGCACCGCTCAACTGGGACAACCCGGTAGGCGTGATGTACGGCGTGGTCCTGAACGGTTTCACCAACGTGCAGAAGGCCACCGACGACCAGTTGAGCGCCGCCACCGGCGAACTGGCTGCCGCCAAGGACGATGCCGCCGTCAAGGCGGCAGCCACCAAGCTGAACACCCGCCTGGTGGAATCCGGCTGGATGATCCCGCTCTACGAAGCGCTCACCAACCAGGGCTACAACACCAAGAAAATCAAGCAGGTCGAGTTCGCCGGCACCAACGCGTACCCGCTGCTCTCTTCCTACGCACCGGCCAGCTAACACCCGAACCGTCCGGGCGGCCGTCCCCTACCGGGATGGCCGTCCGGCAGGGTTCTGACCGATGGAGGTCACCATGGCACTATTCATCATCAAACGCCTGCTGATGGCGTTGACCACCGTGCTGGTGGTCGCGGTGCTGGCATTCCTGCTGGTGCACGCGATGCCCGGCAGCCCCGGCGCAGTATCGCTGGGAGCCGGCGCCTCCCAGGAAGCCATCGACGAGGTCAACGCCCGGCTCGGCTGGAACGACCCGCTCCTGACACAGTTTGTCCGCTGGCTCGGCGACGCGGTCCAGGGCAACCTGGGGATCTCCCTGATCGACGGCCGTTCCGTCTCGGATGACCTGGCCAACCGGCTGCCCGTGACCGCTTCGCTGGCTGCCGGGGCAACCCTGCTCAGCGCAGTCCTCGGCATCGCCCTGGGCGTGACGGCAGCCGTGCGCGGCGGCCTCGTGGACCGGATCGTCGGCGGAATCTGCGGCTTGGCGGTAGCCCTGCCGGCCTTTTGGATCGGCATCATTTTCGTCTACCTGTTCGCCGTCCAGTCCTCGGTGTTCCCGGCCACCGGCTACGTTCCTTTCGAAGTGTCCCCCCAGGACTGGGCACTGTCCCTGGCCCTGCCGGTGATCACCCTCGCTGTGGGCGGTGCAGCCTTTATCGCCCGCCAGACCCGGGCCTCCATGCTTGACGCGCTGCAGCAGGAACACATCCGTACCCTGCGGGCCACTGCAACCCCTACCTGGAAAATCCTCTACATCCACGCCCTGCGCTACGCCAGCCTGCCGATTGTGGCCGGCATCGCCCTGCAGTTCATGGGCCTCTTCGGTGGATCAGTTGTGGCCGAACAACTTTTTGCCATGCCGGGCCTTGGCCAGGCAGCCCAGAGTTCCGTCAGCACGCATGATGCTCCCGCAGTGCAGGGCGTGGTGGTCATCGCCACCGTCGTGGTGGTGGCCGTGAACCTTGCGCTCGAACTCGCCACCAAGTTCCTCGACCCGAAGTTGCGTGCCTCATGATACCCAACGTTGCACCTGCCCCCGCCGACAGCACCGCCGCCACCGTGGTTGTGCCGAAGTCCGGTCCCCGGGCCGCGTTCTCCAAGGTCTCAGCCCACCGCCTGTTCGCCTCTCCCGGCGGCGTGGCCGGGATGCTGTGGCTCGCCGCGCTGGTGGCCGCCTCGCTCACCGCGCCATGGTGGCTGCCGTTCAAGACCGAGGACCAGGATTTCACCGCCGTCCTCTCCGGCCCCACCGCCGCCCACTGGCTGGGCGCGGACGAACTGGGACGGGACATCCTCAGCCGCATCTTCGCCTCAGCCGCCGGCACCCTGGGCACGTCCTTCATTACCGTGCTGGTTGGGATCGGGCTCGGAACCGTCCTGGCCATGACCGCTGCGGCATCCCTCCGGGCCGAGGGCATTATCAGCCGCAGCACTGAAATCCTGATGTCCTTGCCGTCAACGGTCATCATCCTCGCGGTCATTGGTGCCGTGGGCACCAACATCCCTTTCATCATGGCTGTCCTGGGCGTGTTCATGTCCGCCGGCGTTTATCGCGTGATGCTGGGCCAGGCCAAGTCGCTGCAGTCCCAGCTCTACGTCGATGCTGCAAAGGTCGACGGCGTCAGCACCCTCGGAATCAGCGTGCGCCACGTCCTTCCCGGCCTGACCAACACGATCGTGGTGCAGTCGGCGCTCATCTTCGCCGTGGGCATGTTGATCCAGGCGGGCCTGGCGTTCATCGGCTTCGGACCGCCCATCCCGCAGCCCAGCTGGGGCGGTATGATCCAGAGTGCCTCCCAGCACGTCTACGACGCCCCTTGGCTGATGGTCCCCACGGGCGCCGTGCTGGCCCTGACCGTGCTGGCCGCCAACGCCATCGGCAACGCCCTGGGCAAGGCGCCCAACGCCGCCGCCTCCCACCTGCCGTCAGCCGCAGCCCGCCGCCAGCGCGCCAAGGCCGTTGCCGCCGTCGGCGCCGCCCCCGTGGCTGCCAACGCTACGGAGGCCCCACCCGCGACGGGCCGGCTCAGCGTCCGCGGGCTGTCGGTAGGGGTCGACGGCGGCCCGCGCCTGGTCACGGACGTCTCCTTCGACGTCGAACAGGGCACCGTGCTGGGGCTCGTGGGGGAGTCCGGCTGCGGCAAGACCATGACCGCGCTGTCCCTGCTGGGCCTCCTCCCGTCCGGAGTGGTGGCCACCGGCGGGCAGATCCTCTGGAACGGCAAAAACCTGGCCGCCGCCACCGATCGTGAGATGGAAGCCATCCGCGGCCGCGACATCGCCCTGATCTCGCAGGAGCCCATGCGGGCGCTGGACCCCATGTTCACCGTGGGCTACCAGCTCACCTCTGCCATCCGGCGGCTCCGGAAGGTGGGCAAGGCCGAGGCGCAGGCCGAAGCCTTGGGGCTTCTGGAGAAGGTGGGCATCGTGGATGCGGAGCGCATCCTCAAGACCTACCCGCACCAGATCTCCGGCGGCATGGCACAGCGCGTGGCCATCGCCCTGGCGCTCTCCGGCCGGCCCCGCCTGCTGGTGGCCGATGAGCCCACCACCGCGCTGGACGTCACCGTCCAGGCCGAAATCCTGTCGCTGCTGCGTTCCCTGGTGAAAGACACCGGGATGTCCGTGGTGATGGTGACGCACGACCTCGGCGTGGTGGCCGACATCTGCGACCAGGTGGCAGTGATGTACGCCGGCCAGGTGGTGGAGAACGGCAGGACCGCCAACATCCTGGACAACCCGCGCCATCCCTACACGCTGGCGCTGCTGGCAGCGGACCCGCACGCCAACCACGCCGCGGACATGCCGGAACGGCTGGCTACCATCAGCGGCCAGGTTCCGCAGCCCAAGGACTGGCCCACCGGGTGCCGCTTCATGGCGCGCTGCCAGTTCGCCGGTTCAGCCTGCGCCGTCCCGGTACCGCTGCTGCCCTCCGGCTCCGGGGACGGCCTGGTCCGATGCGTCAAGGCGGACGAACTGGCTGTAGAAGGCCTGGAATGGGTCGCCACCGAAGTGCCCACCCACCGGCTGCTGGACCTTACGCCCACCAGGACAAACGTTGTTGAGAAGGACATGGCATGAGCATCACAACCCCCTCCCGGCAGGAATCCTCCAGCGCCGTGCTTGACGGTCCCATGCTTGAGGTGAAGGACCTGGTGGTCCGGTACGGACGCGGCCGAAAGGCAGCCGCCGCACCGGCGGCAGTGGACGGCGTCAGCTTTTCCATCCAGCCGGGTGAGACCGTGGGCCTGGTGGGGGAGTCCGGCTCCGGAAAGTCCACCATCGGCAAGGCCATCCTGGGCCTGCAAAAGACCGCGGGCGGGACCATCAGCTACCAGGGCAAGGACATCACGCACGCGGGCGCGGCTGAGCGCCGGTCACTGGGCGGTGAACTGCGGGCCGTGTTCCAGGACCCCAACTCCTCGCTCAACCCGCGCAACACCGTGGGCGCCTCACTGGCGGAACCGCTGCGTCTCCGCGGCGTCTCCGCCGGGGACGCGCGGCAGAAGGCCCAGGCCATGCTGGACCGCGTGGGCCTGCCCCGCGAAGCCGTGGACCGCTACCCCAGCCAGTTCTCCGGCGGCCAGCGCCAGCGCATCGCCGTGGCCCGGGCCCTGATCTGCGAACCCAAGCTGGTTGTCTGTGACGAAGCGGTCAGCGCCCTGGACCTCTCCACCCAGGCTCAGGTCCTCAACCTCCTGGCCGACCTCCGGGATGAACGCGGCCTGAGCTACCTGTTCATCGCCCACGACATCTCGGTGGTGCAGTTCCTGGCCCAGCGCGTGGTGGTCCTCTACCGCGGCCAGGTCATGGAGAGCGGACCCGCCGCCGCCGTGACCGAATCGCCCAAGCACCCGTTCACGCAGACCCTCGTGGCTGCTTCGCCGGTGCCCCGCCCGGCGGAACAGGCCGAGCGGCGGACACTGCGCGAAGCCATGGGCGTGCGGACCGCATCCTCCGTTTCCGCCACGCCCGGCGGGTGCCCGTTCCGGCAGCGCTGCCCGCTGGCCACCGAGCTCTGCGCCGCCGAACGGCCCGCGCTGCGCACGGTGGGCGCGTCCGACGTCGCTTGCCACTACGCCTGAACGGAACCCATGACCCGCCCTACCCGCCTCCGGACCGAAAACCTCAGCCGGGCCTTCGGAATCACCAGCACCACCCCGCGGCTCAGCTGGACGCCGCCGCAGGGCATGGTGCGGCAAGCCGCCTACCAGCTGACCGCCAGCAACGGCTGGGACACCGGCCGGGTGGACAGCGGCACGCACGTCTCCGTGCCGTATGGCGGTCCGGCGCTCGGGTCGCGCGACCGCGTCGAATGGACCGTCCGGACCTGGGATGTGGCCCCGGACGGCACCGAGGTCGCCTCCGCCTGTGCTGAGCCCATGACGGTGGAACTGGGCCTCCTGCACCCCACAGACTGGAGTGCCCGCTGGATTGGCCCTGACGAGCCCGTGGTCCCGGCGCCGGGAGAGCGCCCCGGCCACGTCCTGTACCGAGATTTCATCCTGGACGCCACACCGGATTTTGCCCGCGCCTACGCCACGGCGCACGGCATCTACGAGCTGTTCATCAATGGCCAGCGGGTGGGGGACCAGGAGCTCACCCCCGGCTCCACGAGCTACCACACCACCCTGCAGGTGCAGGCTTTTGATATCACGCCCTTGCTCCGCGCCGGCACCAACACCGTTCGGACTGTCCTCACCGACGGCTGGTTCCGCGGTTCCTTCGGGTTCACGCGCGACGCCGACATGTACGGCACGCAGACGGCGCTCCTGGCGCAGCTGGAAATTGAGTCCGGGGGAGCGCGGACGGTCATAGGCACTGACGGCTCATGGCTGGAGGGCGCAACGGAGATCCTCGCCGCCGACCTGATGGAGGGCCAGCGGGTGGACTTCCGGGCCGCCGCTGCTCCCGAAAGCGAGACCGCCCGGCCCGCCGTCCTGCGGGAAGGCAGCTTCACCACCCTCGCCGGCCCCGTGGCGCCGCCCACCCGGATCGTGGAGGAACTCGTACCCGTCTCCATCACCCGCCTCGGCGGCGGCAACCAGGTGGTGGACCTGGGCCAGAACATCAACGGCTGGGTCAGGCTCAGCCGGCTGGGTACAGCCGGAACGGAAGCCACGCTGGTCTACGGCGAAGCCCTGGACGACGGCGGCGACGTCACCCAGGACCACCTCCGCCCCATCGACTTCAAGAACCCGGGCCGGTTCCTGGGTGCCGGGCAGGTGGATTCGGTAATCTCCGCCGGTGCACCCGGCCAGGTCTTCGAACCCCGCCACACGGCCCACGGCTTCAGGTACGTTTCCGTCCGCGGCCTGGCCGAGACACTGGAGCCAGGCGACATCGTGGGCTGCATGGTCCAGACCGACCTGGAGCGGGTGGGCACTTTCGGCTGCAGCGATGACCGGCTGAACAAGCTCCACGACATCGTGGAGTGGAGCTTCCGGGACAACGCCTGCGAGGTCCCCACCGACTGCCCGCAGCGCGAAAAGGCCGGCTGGACCGGCGACTGGCAACTGTTCGTTCCCGCCGCCGCCTACCTCTTCGACGTGGCAGGCTTCACCCGGAAATGGCTCAATGATGTCCGCGCCGACCAATGGGACAACGGCGTGGTGGTAAATATCTCGCCGTCACCCGGGCCCGACGTGACCAGTGCTGAATTCATGGCGTTCACCAACGGGTCAGCGGGGTGGTCGGACGCGATCGTCATGGTCCCCTGGGAGATTTACCTCGCCACCGGCGACACCGGCATCCTGGCGGAGAACTGGGAAGCCATGAACCGGTGGCTTGGCTTCATCCGCCGCACCGCGGAGGGAAACCGGCACCCGGCCAGGGCGGCGGCGCACTCCAAGCCTGCACCCCACGAGCAGTACCTCTGGGACACGGGTTTCCACTTTGGCGAGTGGATGGAGCCCGGCGGCCCGGCGCCGGACCTTTTTGCCTCGCGCTCCGCGGACAACGGCATTGTGGCCACCGCGTACTACCGGCATTCCTCCGCCCTCATGGCCCGGATTGCCGCCGTCCTGGGCAGGGACGACGAAGCCCGCGACCTGGGGGAGCTTTCCGAGAATGTCCGGCGCGCCTGGCAGCACGAATACCTGCAGGCGGACGGCACGGTATCGGACAAAACCGTCGACGGCGGCACGCAGGCCAACTGCGTCCGCGCGCTGGCCTTTGACCTCATCCCCGCCGACGCCCGCCCCGCCGTCGTCCGGCAGTTGGCGGAACTGGTCCGCGCCGCCGAAACGCACCTGGGCACCGGTTTCCTGGCCACGCCGTACCTGCTGCCGGCGCTCGCGGACAACGGCCGCCTCGACCTCGCCTATGAGCTGCTGATGCAGGATTCCGAACCCTCCTGGCTGGTGATGGTGGACCGCGGAGCGACCACCATGTGGGAAGCCTGGGACGGCATCGGCGTGGACGGATCGTTGCGCCAATCGCTCAACCACTACAGCAAGGGTGCCGTGGTCTCCTTCCTGCACCGCTACACCGCCGGGCTGCGCCAGGCACCCGGCAGCGCCGGCTGGGAGCAGATCATCATCGAACCTCGGCCCGGCGCCGGGCTGGCGTCCGCCAGCACCTCGCACCGGGGCCCGCAGGGCCTGATCGAAGTCAGCTGGGCCATCGACGACGGCGTGCTGGCGCTCACGGCGACCGTGCCGTCCGGCACCACCGCGGAACTTCGGCTGCCCGGCGAGCCGGCCGCCGTCGTCGGCCCCGGAAGCCATTCCTTTATTGCCGCCGCCCCGGCAGCCGGCACCACAACCCCCACGGACCTTGCAAGGAGCGCACGATGACCCCGGAAACCGTCACCACCACAGCCGGAACCGCCGAAGGTACGGACACGCCGCGCAGGATGCCTGCGCCGCCTCCCTTCCCGGCCTTCGGGCGGCCGGGCACACCCGAGGAAGTGTCTGAGCACTCCCTGGTGCACCGGGAAGTCAGCTACGCGATCGCCGTCGGCTTCCGCCGCCTGGCCATGGACATCTGGCTGCCGCGGCAGGCTGCGACGCCAGTGCCGCTGGTGGTGTGGATCCACGGCGGTGCCTTCCAGCTCGGCGACCGCCGCGAGCTGCCGCGCACATTCGCTCCGGATTCAGTGTTCCGGCTCCTGAACGAGGCCGGCATCGCCTGCGCCACCGTTGACTACCGGCACGCCCTGGAAGCACCGTTCCCGGCGCAGCTGCATGACATCAAAGCCGCGGTCCGCTACCTGCGCGGCCACGCCGAGGTCCTGGGCATCGACCCGGAACGCATCGGGGCCTGGGGCGAATCCGCCGGCGGCCACCTGGCCGCACTGCTGGGACTCACGGGTGATCGGGAGGACCTCGAGGGCGGGCTTGGCGTCCAAGGGCACTCCAGTGCCGTGAGCGCCGTCGTCGACTTCTACGGGGTGTCCTCACTTCCGGACATGCCGCCCATGAACTCACCCGCCGGCCTGATGTCCGGCGCACTCGTGGCCGCCGTCCCGCCGGGCATGACCATGGAGCCGGGTCCCATGCTGGTGGGCGGCACCGCCGATCCTGCCCTGTTGGCAGCTGCCAGCCCACTGGGTTACGCCGCCGCCGGCGCGCCTCCGTTCCTGCTGATCCACGGCGACAGCGACGGCCTGGTCCCGCTGTCGCAGAGCGAACTGCTGGCCGGCGCGCTTGACGGCGCGGGTGTCCGCAACGAACTGATCGCCATCGAGGGCGGCGACCACTGCTTCTTCTTCGCCGAGGACCAGGTGGATGGGATCCTCCGCACCGCCGTGGACTACTTCGCCCGTGAGCTATAGACGCGGACGCAGTTCCAGCCAATGAAACTCCGCTGGCGGCCCCATCGCCATTCCGGAGACGCTGGGGAGAGCCTTTGACCCCGCCGAAGACCTGTCCGACCATCTCACCGCAACCTCCGGAGCCAACCAATGACCACCACGCCCTCCGTCCTCCGCTTTGAGCACCACGAGGAGCCTTTCGGCATCGGCGAAGCCCGGCCCCGGCTCTCCTGGCAGGTCAGCACCGAAATGCCGGGCTGGGTACAGTCCGCCTACGAACTTGAACTCGGCACCGATGACGGGGACCTGGTCAGTTATGGCCGGACCCAATCCGCCGAACAGCTCCTGCAGCCGTGGCCCGCACCGCCGCTGAACAGCAGGCAGCGCGTGGCGGCGCGCGTCCGCGTCTGGGGAACGAACGACGCCGGACCCTCCGAATGGAGCCCCGTCACCTACGTCGAAGCAGGACTGCTCAAGCCCGCGGACTGGCAAGCCGCCATGATCCGGCCGGGCTGGGACGAGGCCAGTGAGTCGATCGAACCGGCCGCCCGCCTGAGCCGGACCTTCGAGGTCACCGGCCCCGTGGCCTCCGCCCGCCTCTACGCCAGCGCCCACGGAGTCTATGTCGCCTCGATCAACGGCCGGCGTGTGGGCCGCGACATCCTGGCTCCGGGCTGGACCAGCTACCACCACCGGCTGCGCTACCAGACTTACGACGTGGCCGCCTACCTGCAGCCGGGAACCAACGTTATTGGCTTTGAGGTCGCCGACGGCTGGTGGCGCGGCTACCTGGGGTTCCAGGGCAAGCGCAACACCTACCATGACCGCACCGGGGTGATCGCGCAGCTGGAAATGTCCGACGACGGCGGCAACGTCACCGTCATCAGCACGGACGGCGACTGGCTGGCAGGCCGCAGCCCCATGCTGTCCGCCGACCTCTATGTCGGCGAAACGTACGACGCCCGGATGGAGGGCGACGGTTGGGCCGGCTCAGGCGCCGATGACCTGCAGCCTGCGGAACTGCATCCCGTTGCAGTCGAGGCCTTCGACGCCGCTGTCCTGGTGGCGCCTGACGGCCCGCCGGTCCGCGCCACTGAGGAGCGTGCTGTCGCCGCCGTGCTCACGTCGCCGTCCGGTAAGACCATCCTGGACTTCGGCCAGAACCTGGTAGGGCGGGTGCGGATCACGGTCAGCGGAGCAGCCGGCACTGAGGTGACGCTGCGGCACGCCGAGGTCCTGGAACACGGCGAACTGGGGGTCCGGCCGCTGCGCGAAGCCAAGCAGACGGACGTCTACACGCTCAAAGGTGCCGCCGGCGGCGAGACCTGGGAGCCCGAGTTCACCATCCACGGCTTCCGGTACGTGGAGGTGACCGGCTGGCCAGGCGAGCCGGACCCGGCGGCCTTCACCGCCGTCGTGATCCATTCCGACCTGGTGCGCACCGGCACGTTCGCATGCTCGGATCCCATGCTGAACCAGCTGCACTCCAACGTGCTCTGGGGCATGCGCGGGAACTTCGTGGACGTGCCCACGGACTGCCCGCAGCGCAACGAACGGCTGGGCTGGACCGGGGACTTCCAGATATTCGCGGCCACCGCGTCCTTCCTGTACCGGATTCCGGGGTTCACCACGTCCTGGCTCAAGGACATGGCGGCGGAGCAGGGGACCGACGGGCCGCCGCCGCTGGTGGTCCCGGAAGTCGTGGCCGAAAAGCCGCCGTTCCCGGACCGCCCGGTCATGGCCGCGTGGGGCGATGCCGCCGTGCTGGTCCCCTGGGTGATGTACCAGCGCAGCGGGGACCTGGAGTTCCTGCGGCGGCAGCTGCCCGGAATGCGCGCCTGGCTGGAAGCCGCGGCCCAGGCCGCCGGGCCTGAGCTCCGCTTTGAACACGGCTTCCAGTTCGGTGACTGGCTGGACCCGGCCGCGCCGCCGGACAAGCCGGGCGATGCGCGGACACCCTGGCAGCTCGTGGCGCAGGCGTACCTCGCGTACTCCGCCCGGATCGCTGCCCGGTCCGCGGAGCTGCTCGGTGAGGATTCCGCCCGCCTGACCGAAATTTCGCAGCGTGCTTGCGCCGTGTTCCGCGGGCGCTACGTTTCCCATGGTGGCCTGCTCCGGCCGCCCACCCAGACGGCCTACGCCGTGGCGCTGAGCTTCGGGCTGCTGGAGCCTGACGAAGAAGCCGTGGCCGCAGCCGGCCTGGCCGCCGCGGTGGAGGACGACGGCTACCGCATCGCCACCGGCTTTGTGGGGACCCCGCTGGTGTGCGACGCCCTGACAGACCACGGCTATGCGGCGGCGGCCTACCGCCTGCTGCTCCAGACGGAATGCCCGTCCTGGCTGTACCCGGTGACTATGGGCGCCACCACCATCTGGGAGCGCTGGGACTCAATGCTTCCGGACGGCAGCATCAACGAAGGCGACATGACGTCCTTCAACCACTACGCCTTGGGCGCCGTGGCAGACTGGATGCACCGCAGCCTCGCAGGGCTTGCGCCGGCGGCACCCGGCTACCGGAAGCTGCTGGTACAGCCACGTCCCGGCGGCGGACTGGACTGGGCCGAAGCCCGGCACGAAACCCCCTATGGAGAAGCCTCGGTGCGCTGGGACCGGACCGGCCAGGACTTCACGCTGGACGTTGCGGTGCCGGCGGGCTGCACGGCCACAGTGGTGCTGCCCGACGCCGGCGGGACAGTCCATGAGGTAGGTTCCGGAACGCATTCGTTCAGCTGCGCCGTGGCGCTGCCCGGCGTGGCCCTGGCCGGTGTGGTTCCCCGGGGTTCAGAGTCTTTGGTCCAGCCATGACGCTGGACCCTGAACTGGCCGGCCTTCTGCACCATGTGGCCGGCGCGCATTCTCTTCCTGAACTCCTCGCAGACCCGTCCGGGACGGACCGGCTCGAAGCCTTTTGCGGGGGCCTGGTTCCGTACCAGTCCCCGGATGTTCCGGTGCGGAGGGTAGAAGCCCCGGGACCCAATGGCCCGGTTCCAATCCGAATCTATGGCGGGGCCGCGGCTGCGGCAGTGGCCGATGATTCCGGCGGGGGCCTTCCGGCGCTGGTGTGGATGCACGGCGGCGGCTTCTCCCACGGCGACCTGGACATGCGGGAGGCAGACCAGCTGGCGCGGGAACTGGCCGCCAGGGCCAGCGGCCTGGTGCTGTCGGTGGACTACCGGCTCGCGAGCGGTGGCGTGCATTTCCCCGTACCGCATGAAGACGTCGTGGCGGCATGGATGTGGGCCGTGGAGCACGCCGAGGAGCTTGGGGCCGACCCGCTGGCCCTGTGCCTGGGCGGAGCCACTGCCGGCGGGAACCTGGCGGTGGGGGCGGCGCTGTACCTCAAGGACTCGGGCAGGCCGCTGCCGGCCAAACTTGTGCTCGCCTACCCCTTCCTGCACGGTGAGCTGCCACCTTCGGGACCCCTTACGGCCCCGGATTTGAGCGGGCTGCCGGCAGTTGTCCGCTTTACCGACGACGACTGCCGCGCCATGGTGGAGAACTACATCGGAGGCCCCCTGAGCCTGGCTTCCTCCTACGCCATGCCCGGGTACGCCGACCTCGCGGGCCTGCCGCCGGCGGCAATCCTGGCAGCGGAATACGACGACCTCCGCTTCTCGGCCGAATTGTTTGTTGACGGGCTCCGTGACGCCGGAGTCCCTGTTGAGTTTCGGCTGGAGCCGGGTGCAACCCACGGCTACCTCAACTACTCGGCCGGCTTGGGGATCGTACAGCGTGGACTGCAGTTCCTGGCGGAGCAGTTTGCCCGCACACCGGAATCCGCTGAAGGGCCGCTTGGCCAGGAGCCGAAGGCGAGGGCGTAAGGAAACGCTGGGCCGCCAACGTCGGCCCAGCGCTTTCCGTCTGGTCCTAGCCCTCCCGGCGGAGGAGTTCCACCTCGGCCAGGTTCAAGTGGCCGCCGTGGTCGTCCACCACCCTGACCTGGGCGAAGTCCACCCGCTGGGGGAGCGTGATGGTGTACCACGACGCCGCCGTGATACCCGTGACTGTCGCAAACGTCTGCCACGTCGCCCCGCCGTCGTTGGATCCCTGGAGGTAGGTGCCGTTGGCGCGGCTGAGCTGCGTCTCGCGGGGGTACACACGGACGATGTCGGCCACGATGCGGGAACCGTCGGTCGGTTTGACGCTCACCCAGCCGTTCGCCGTCGTCGTGTCCGTGTACGTGGACGTGTCGCGGTCGAACAGGCGCCATGCATGCTGCTGGGTGGTGCCGGTGCCGGGCCAGGCAACAGTGGAGGCATCCACCCAGTCCGGGGCCACGCCGACCCGGGTAACGGCGCTGTTCCACAGGGCCAGCCGTGAGCCGTCGGTGGTTGCCGTTACAGTTGACCCCAGCGAGCCGGCGGCCGTGGTGTAGTCCACGGAAAACTGGACCTCCCGGCCGAAGCCCACATCAGGCGGCAAGACTGCCTGTGCCCGCCAGTGCGTGCCGTCGGCGGACGTCGCCGCGGCCGCTCTCCCCTCCACGACGGCACGCAGCTCTGCCAGCGGTTCTGACGCGACGATGTCCAAGGTGACGGTATCGCCGTCCTGGGCGAGGGCCGGGTCCGGGTTGGACGAGGCGATGGTGACCGAGGAGACCGCCTGCGCCACTTCCATCCGCTCGCCGTGGATCCGGAATTCACTGAACGAGGAGATCCCCGGGTAGGCGGGGTCTGTTGGAACCCCCGGATGGTCGACCTGGACCTTGAAGTAGCGGAAGCCCTCACTGCGTACATCGGCCCGGACGGGAATGGTTTCCATCGCGAAGCCCGCCAATGCCGTGTTGGTCGTTTCCCGTTCCGTCAGCAGGGTCCAGGTCCGCCCATCGCGGGAGCCGTAGACGTTGGCGCCCTCGGAGCGGTTGGCGAAGTTGTATCGCGCCTGCAGGCCGAAAGCGCCGGCAGCTACCTGGAATCCCGGGCCGAAATCGACCGTGAACGGGGCGCGGAGGTCACCAGTGGTGGTGTTGAAGTCGCCATCGACGAGGTTACGCGTCGCGATGCTTGCCGGGGTGGCAGCGGCGAGCCCGCGGTAGTCAAGGGAACCGTCGGAGGGGAGCCGCGGAGTCAGGAGCTGGAGGCCCTTGACCGCCTCCTGAAGCCGGGCGAGGAGGTCTTGGAACTGTGCGTCATCTGCGCCCTCCAGGGCCGTGGTGGCTTCGTCCCGCGCGGCCGTGAAGGCAGCCAGGGAAGCCGAGACGTATTTGGCGGCCGGGTCATAGCCGGCCTCCGCTTCCCTCAGCGCCGCCTTGCGGTCTGCTGCGACGATGATGGTTGCCGGGCGGGTGGCGAGGGAGGTGCCGTCGTCGGCGAAAACCTGGATGCCGTACCGCCCTGCCGCGCCGGCTGCGGGAGTCCAGGTGAGCTGGCCTGTTGAAGGGTCGACGGCGGCGCCTGCAGGAAGCCCGATGCTCTCATAGCGCAGGGCTTCCCCGCCCGCATCGGTGGCGGCGAGGCTCCGGGAGAGGGCCGCCCCGGCGATGCCGATGAGGGGAGTGGAAGTGTCTTCCGGAAACCGTGGCACCGTCAGTTGGGTCTTCGCTTCGAGGTTGACGTGGTCGAAATCGACCGTCGTGCCTTTCGCTCCGGTCACGGTGAAATAGGCCAGGTTCTCGCCACCCAGGCTTTTGACTTTCTCGGCGTCGACGTCGAAGGTGACATAGCGCCACGCCCCGTTGGTGTGGGGGAGGGGTATGTTGAGCCGGGACGCCGGGTCCTTGCCGATGGACAGCGTTGCCGGGCCGTTCGTCCGCAGCAGTACGCCCACGGGGCTGTATCCCGTACGACCCACATACATGAGGGTGCGTACGGCAATGGTGCGTCCCTTGTCTGTCGCGTCGACCTGCACATAGGTCCGTCCGGCGTCGGACCGGATTTTCAGTTGCTTGCCGTCCGTGGCTGCACTTCGGGTTTCCACCTGGACGGTGGCGTCGGCAGCCGTGGGCCGCGTCTGGCCTGCGACTTCCTTGGGCAGGGAGAGCCAGTATTCAGGGGCGTAGTCCGGATTACTGTCCCATGAGTTGTAGGGTTTGGTGCCCCAGTAGAACTTCGGGCCGTCGGCCTTGGCATGCAGTTCGGCGAGGTACGGAGCCTCCTTCTCAACGTCCACCCCCTGGTGTTTATAGGCGTAGTACAGCTCGTCGATGGGGTTGAACATGCGTCCGCGATAGGCCTCGGACAGCTGGCCGGGACCGCCCGTTGTGTCGATCCACGGGATGTCATAGCCGAGCATGTATCCGGTGAAAGTGTCAGCTGCCTTGAGCAGGCGCTTACCGAGGAAGTCATAGGCGGTCACGGCATTGGCAGCTGTGGAGATCGTCCCCGCAGCCGGGTCGACCCTGGTGCCCTGGACGCTAAGGAACCGGGCCAGCGTTCCCTGGACGCTGATGCCATCCCAGGCGTGGGCCTGGTCACGGCCCATTTCCTGGTGCTGGACAAAATCCCGGCCGTACGGATTCAGGGGATTGTCCGCCTTGATGAGCGGAAAAAGAGCTGACATGGAGCCGTTTTGCTCGGGGCGGGAGGTTGAGGAGTTGACCGTGTACCACTCCACTGCCTCGGCATATCTGTCATGGTTGCCGGTAAAGATATAGCCGGCGATCGAACCGACCAGAGGGTAGCCGTGCTGGTTGAGGTAGCGCCAGTTGGTATGAAGGAAGGTCTCCGTCATCGGCGTGATGAGGTTCGTGCTGAGTTTGGAGGTGTCCTGCTCACTCCACCGCAGGTTGTAGGCCGTATAGCCCTCCGCAACGCTGGTGGACCGGAAGATCTCTGCCGCGGCCACCAGGCGGTACAGGGGGACACCGGAATGGATGTGCGCGTCGGGGTAATAGGCGTACTGTGACGGATCCATGTTGCTCCAGGTGCGGATCACCCGCATCCCGTTCTCCCGGTATACGGGATCACCAGTGACCACGTACAGGACCGCCTGCGTGTAGGCGCCAAAGGCGTCCCGGATGAGTTTGCTCTGCACGCCCTGGGAATTGAAGGCGACGGTTCCTGGCTGGTCCGGCTCGGTGCCGGCGTTGGACGAGCGGAAGTCCCTCGCCGCGAACGGCGTCTCCGCCATGGCTGCGTAGTAGCTCTTCCAGGGTTCGGTGCCGCTCTTCACCATGTCCCGGGCGTTGCGCAGGCTGTCTGCGCTGACGCCGATACCCGGGTGGGTGAAACCACCCGCGTCCACGCTCTCGGTGATGCTCACTGGCGCCGCCTCTTCGGCACGTGCCGGACTGGCCAGGGAATTGAACGGCAGGGCCGGCGTTTGAAGCAGCAGGGCTACTGCTATCGCCAGACCCAGCACGCGTGGTCGTCCGGCTGCGGGTGAATGTCTCATCCATCCTCCTTGATCGAATGTTGGCGGCTTCCGATTAGGAAATCGTTATCCTCATGGTCGGCCAGGAGTCTGGGCGAGTCAACCCCTCTCGCCAAGACTTGAGGAAAACGTTATCCTGTGAGGACTGATCATCGTCGAGCGGAACGGCGCCAATGCCGTCCGCGTTTACCGGGAGCCATCATGACCCTTACGCACCTCAGTCCGGAGCTGGACGACAAGCCGCCGACTCCCGGAGTGCCCGATGGAGGCGAAGTGCTTGTGTGGGGAAACGACTGCCTGCAGCTGCATTTTCTTCACGGCGGGCAGATTGCCCCGCGACTGCTCACCATCCAGCACGCGCACTTCCAGCCGCGTGACGTGGGGGAGCTGCGCCGGTCGTCCGTGCCCATAGTGGAGCTGTCGCTCGCAGGTGACGGCCGCCACGGTACCGCCGGGAAGCGGCACGTGGACGGGGGCGCTGCGCAAAGACTCCGGCTGACTGGTTCGCGGGAATTCGAGGACAACGGCATCCGCCGGCTTGAACTGAGCGCCGTGGACCCTGTGGCCGGGCTCCAGGTGACCGTGCATTATGAACTCGCCGCCGGAAGCTCAGTGGTGCGGACCTGGACGGACGTCCGTGCGGCAGGTTCCGCCGTCGTGCTCGAGTATGTATCCTCGCTGGTCGTCTCCGGACTCGGCCATGGCCGGGACTGGGAGGAGCAGCTGGGGCTGTGGCAGGCCGCCAACCCGTGGTCCGGTGAATTCCGGTGGCGTCGTTCCACCCTCGCGGAGCGGGGGCTCTACAACGTCGGAATGGTGGACTACGGGCAGGTCGGTTCCAAGAACAGGATTGCGGTGACCAGCACTGGAGCCTGGTCCACGGCCGAAAACCTGCCGATGGGCATCCTGGAGGACCTGGCCTCAGGCAGCATGATCGCCTGGCAGGTGGAACACAACGGTGCCTGGCACTATGAACTTGGCGACCGGTATGACGACCTCTACCTTGCCGTTTCCGGTCCCACGGCGGCCGAACACCAGTGGGCGCTGACCTTGGAGCCCGGGGAGACGTTCCGGACGGTGCCTGCCGCCGTCGCCGTGGTTCCCTCCGGCGGTATCGATGCCGTCGCGGCGGAGCTGACGGCATACCGGCGCCGCATCCGCCGGCCGCACCGGGACAACGTGGAGCTGCCGGTTGTCTACAACGACTTCCTTAACTGCCTGATGTCGGACCCCACCACAGCAAAGGAGCGGCCGCTGATCGCGGCCGCCTCGGCACTGGGCGTGGAGGTGTTCTGCATCGACGCCGGCTGGTACGACGACGAAAACGGCGGCTGGTGGGATTCCGTGGGGGAGTGGGTGCCCTCCGTCAACCGCTTCCCCGGCGGCGGCCTCGCCGGGCTCATCGGGGAAATCCGTGCCGCGGGCATGAAACCGGGGCTCTGGCTTGAGCCCGAGGTGGTCGGGGCGCGGAGCCGGATCGCGGAGGTGTTGCCCGCCGAGGCATTCTTCACCCGTGGCGGGGAACGGATCAAGGAGTGGGGGCGGTACCAGCTGGATTTCCGCCATCCCGCGGCGCGTGCGCACCTGGACGGGGTGATTGACCGTCTCATGAACGACTTCGACCTGGCCTACCTCAAGCTGGACTACAACATCGACATCGGGGCTGGGACGGACCTCGACGGCGCCGCTGGAGCCGGGCTCCTGGAACACAACCGTGCCTTCCTGGCGTGGGTGTCAGCCACGATGGACCGGTATCCGGGCCTGACCATCGAGGGCTGCGCTGCCGGTGGTTCCCGCACAGACGGCGCATCAGGTGCCGTGTTTCCGGTCCAGTCGCTGACCGACCAGCAGGATTTCGCCAAGACCCCTCCCATCTCCGCCGCGGCCCCGCTGGCCATCACTCCGGAACAGTCGGGCGTCTGGGCCTCCGTGGAGGGAAGCATGGGCGAGGAACAGCTGGCCTTCTCGCTCATCAGCGCAATGCTGGCCCGCATCCACCTCGCGGGACGGATCGATACCCTCACGCCCGCGCAGGTGGAGCTTGTCGGGGACGGAATCGACACCTATAAGGCGCTGCGTTCAGGGATCGCCTCCAGTCTGCCGACCTTCCCGCTGGGGCTGCCAGCCTGGCGTGACGACTGGATCGCACAAGGCGCCCGCCTGGGCGATGCGACGCTGGCTATCGCCGTGCACCGGCGGGGCGGCGGCGTGGAGCAT